>NZ_JBQEPN010000005.1:0-29312 GCF_052045775.1 Curtobacterium sp. 22159 | reverse complement strand
CGCGCGCAACGAGCGACACGACCGACGTCGTGCGACAGCGACGGTGTCGCACCAGCCGCGCGCCCGCAGCCCGCGCGCGCAACGAGCGACACGACCGACGTCGCACGACAGCGACGGTGTCGCCCCGGCCGCACGCGCCGACGGACGGGAGGCGCGGTGCCAGCCCGCACCGCGCCTCCCGTCCGACGATCCGGACGCTACGGCCGCGCCGCGCGACGTCGGCGCAGGACCAGCACTCCGGCGCCGGCCGCGAGGAGCAGGAGTGCTGCGGCGATGCCTCCCGTGAGGTCCGCACCCGTGAACGCGAGCTCCCCCGTCGCCGGGTCGATCGTGATCTCGGTCCAGCCGATGACCGTGCCGTCCGTGGCGGTGACCACGATCCGGTGGAGCCCGGCCGGGGCATCCGTGGGGATCGTCGCGGTCACCGTGCCGTCGGCGGCCACCGTGACGGTCCCGAGCAGGGTCGGCGTGGAGAACATCCACACGTGGACGCGCTCCCCGGCGTGCTGGGGGCCGACGCCGATCGTGATCGTCTCGCCGGGACGCGCGGTCGCCGGGGCGGTCAGGGTGCCGCGGTTCGCCTCGGTCAGCGAGGACTCGGACGGGGCGACCGCGGCAGCGGGGGACGCCGAGGGCACCGGCGCAGGCGCAGAACCGTCACCCGGCGCAGGCGTCCCACCGTCACCCGGCACCGGCGCCGACCCCTCACCCGGCGCAGGCGCAGAACCGCCACCCGGCGCAGGCGCCCCGCCATCACCCGGCGCAGGCGTCCCGCCGTCACCGGGCGCGGGCGTCCCGCCGTCGCCCGCACACGGGTACGTCCCCGTCCGGAGCGAGAAACCGTCGGTGTCGTTGTCGTCCGCGTAGAACGTCGCCCGCTCCCCCGCGACGCACACGCCCGAGATCGCGAACCCCTCGTTGGCGAGGGTCCGGTCGGCCTTCGCCGGCGCCTCGTACACCGTCGTCGCGGTGAACGCCCCGTCGGTCACGTCGAACAGCGCCGTGCGGCCGGAGCACGCGTCGTCGCACACCACCCAGAGCGCGTCGAGCGTCGGGTCGAACTGCACGTCCGCGACGACCGCGAACGGCGTCGCGATGGTCGCAACGCGCTGGAACGAACCGTCGTCCATGAGCGCGTAGGCGTACCCGCTCGCGGTCCCCTCGACCCCGACGAAGAACAGGCCGTCGCCGTGTCCCGCGTAGGCGGACGGCACGTAGGCCGCCCCGGTGTGCTGGTCCACGAAGCCGTGCGCGGTGAGCCAGGAGTCGGGGATCCACGTGACGCCCTCGAGTCCGGCGTTCGCCCCGAGCCCCGGGAAGTCCGGCGCGAGGTTCCACTCGTCGGTGGCGTCGAGCGTCTTCTCGGAGCCGTCCGCCGTCGCGAACCGCAGGACCGCCGGACGACTCGTCGAGGACACGTCGTTGTTCCGCTCGGTGGACACGTACACGGCGCCGGGGTCGTCAGCGGTGACGGTCACGCCCTCGGCGTCCGGGGTGCCGGATCCGTCGGCGTAGTGCAGTTCGGTGCCGGCCGCGTTCGACGGCGCCCAACCACCCCGGCCGTCCGGGACGAGGTGGTAGAGCAGGCCGTCGCCGTTCTGCACCGCCCACAGCTGCCCGTCCTCCGAGCTGCTCGACGTCGTCCAGTCGATGCCGCTCAGGTCACCGGTGAAGGTGGCCTCGTCGTCGAGCACGGTCTCGTCCGCGCCGCCGGGCCACGCCTCGGCCGTCACGACGCCGGCGAACCGGTTCGCCGCCCCCTTCGTCGGCTCGGCGGTCTCCTGGAACGCACCGGTGCCGTCCGGGTTGCGGCCGTAGGTCGTCGCCGCGTGGGCCGTCCACGAGTACGAGTCGACGAGCTGGCCGCGGGGGTCGAACACCCGGGCGGAGTCCGCCTTGCCGAGCCCGAAGCCGAAGTCCGCCTCGTCGAGGACGGTGAACCCGCCGGGCGCGACCGTCCTGCCCGCGGGGATCGTGTACGCGTGCGCGTCCTCGCTGTCCTTGAACACGTACCCGCCGAGGTCCACCGTGGTCGTCCCGACGTTCGTCAGCTCCACCCAGTCGCCCGGGGTCCCGCCGTCGGACTCGACCTCGTTGATCCGGACCGGGGACGAGCAGTCGTTCGCCGCGCCCTTCGTCGAGGCGGTGGTGTCGACGAGCGGACCCGTGCCGTCGGGGCAGCGGCCGTACGTGACCGCGGCGTGCGCCGTCCACGAGTACCGGAGCACCAGTGCCCCCGACCCGTCGTACACGCGAGCGGTGTCGGCCCCGCCGAGGCCGAAGTCGAACCCGGGCGCGGTCGCGGACTGCTGGTCGATGACGAAGTACCCGCCGGGGGCGATCGTCGAGCCCGCGGGCAGGACGTACGCGGTGTGGCTGCTGTCGTCGTCGAGGAACGAGTACCCCGAGAGGTCGATGGCCGCGGTGGAGGTGTTCGCCAGCTCCACCCAGTCGGTGTCGTCGCCGTTCGACTCGACCTCGTTGACGACGAGGCCGTTCGCCGCCGCGGGACCGACCGACGGGTCGTCGTCGCCGACCGCGGCCGAGGCGGGCGCCGCGGAGAGGACGGCGGCGGCGACCACGAGGCCGGCCGAGACGGAAGCGCTGAGGCGCAGGGCACGGGAACGCATGCAGGGTCCTTCGAGGGTGTCGGGGGCGGACCTGCACGACTGTTCAGGACGCGGGCGTCCGGCCGGTGGCCCGCAGGTGAACGAACGGTGTCGCACGCTCCGTGGGTGCGCACCGGACGGGAGGCGCGGTGCGGGGCGGCACCGCGCCTCCCGTCCGGTGCGCGGTCACGTCCACCCGGCCCTGGGCACCCCGCCCCGTCAGCGGCGGATGAGGAGGGCGCTGGCGCGCGGCGACAGCGCCGCGTCGAGCACCAGGCAGGCCGCTCCGACGGCGGCGACGTCGGCGCCGCGTCCGCTCTCCTCCACGGCGACGGGGTGCTTCGGGACGAGCAGCGGCGAGTCGACGATCGCCTGCCGTGCCGCGGGGAGTGCCGCGCTGGCGATCCGCGACCAGAACGGACCACCGAACACCACGCGGTCGATGTCGAGCAGGTTCACGATGAGGACGACCGCGTTCCCCATCACCGAGCCGGCCTCCGTCGCGAGCCCGACCGCCACGGGGTCGTCCGCGTCGATCGCCGCGGCGAGGGCGTCCCACGCCCGGTCGACGGCCGCGACGTCGGCCGGGTCGCCTCCGAGGGAGAGCCCACGTGACTGCGCGATCCGCACGAGGCGGTCCGGGGCGACTGCGGCACCCACCTCGCCGCGGGTGCCCGCTCCGTCCGGCGTCCCCGCGAGCGCACCCTGGTCGACCATGATGTGCCCGGCGTCCCCGGCGTTCGAGCCGACCCCGCGCACGGGCTCGTGGTCGACGACGAGTCCGACGCCGAAACCCGTGCCGAAGTAGACGAAGGCGAAGTTCCGCGCCGAGGACTCCCCCGCCAGGAACATCTCACCGACGACGGCCGCGGTGACGTCCTTCTCGAGGAGCACCGGGTAGCCGGTCGCGTCGGCGAGCGCGTCACGCAGCGGGACGTCGCGCCAGCGCGGCAGGAACGGCGGGTCGAGCACCACGCCGGCGTCGACGTCGATCGGACCGGGGCTCGCGATGCCGACGCCGAGCACCGCGTCCACGTCGACCTGCGCCTCGGTGACGAGCCGGTCGACGGCGCTCGCGATGGTCCGGACGACCTCGGACGGGTCGTCCGCGCTCGGCGTCGAGGTGGTGGTCGAGGCGATCACGGTGCCGGCGAGGTCGAGCAGCACGTAGGTGACGACCGCCGGGTCGACGTGCACCCCGACGGCGTAGCGGCTGCCGGCCTCGAGCCGGAGGATGGTGCGGGGCTTGCCGCGCCCGGACACGATCGTGCCCGACTCCGCGATCATCCCCGCCTCGATGAGGAACCGCGTGACGTTCGACACGGTCTGTGCGCTGAGGCCGGTACGCGACGCGAGCTCCACCCGGCTCAGCCCGTCCGGCGATCGGCGCACCGCGTCGAGCACGACGGTGCGGTTGAACCCCCCGATCGACGGGAGGTTCGCCCCACGCCGATGTTCTGCCATGCCGCGACCATACCGCGCAGTCCGGAGCCGAGCGCCCGGGGCAACGGTGCGGTATCGGTCTCCCCGGCTCACTGGCCCCCACACGGGTCGCACGGATACCCTGAGCGACATGACGGACCTCCGCCTCGAAGAACTCTCCGCGTCGACTGCTGCGGCGGCGAACTCCCTGACGCTCAAGCCCGGGCAGGAGCAGTTCGTGCAGCCGACGACGTACGCGGTGGCGGAGTCCGACGTGAAGCCGAGCTCGGCGTGGACCCGTGTGGTGCTCGACGGCGACGAGGTCGTCGGCATGATCATCGGGACGTTCGACGAGGACAACGCCGAGGAAGAACTCCGCAGCGCGATCTGGCGTGTGAACGTGGCGGCGTCGGCCCAGGGCCGCGGGGTCGGACGGTTCGCGGTGCACGGCCTCGCGGACGAAGCGCGCAGCCGTGGGCTCGAGCGCCTGACCGTCGTGTACGAGCCGGGCGGGGACGACAGCCCCGAGGCGTTCTTCCGCGCCGTCGGCTTCGAGGTCGTCCGTGAGACCCAGTACGGCGACCACTTCGCGGTCCTGACGCTCTAGTGTCCGACGGCCCGGTTCCTGCTGCGGACGACTTCGGCGCGGCCGTGGCCGAGGTCGTCCGGCTGATCCCGCCCGGTCACGTCATGACGTACGGCGACGTGGCCGCTGCCCTCGGGTCCCGGGCGTCCCGGGCCGTGGGGAAGGTGATGGCGCACGAGGGCTCCGACCTGCCGTGGTGGCGCGTCGTCCGCTCGGGTGGGCTCCCCCCGGTGCACCACGAGGCCCGGGCGCACGAGCACTACCGGGCCGAGGGCACCCCGCTCGTGCAGGGGTCGACGACCTGGCGGATCGACATGCGGCGGGCGCGGTGGTCTCTCGCCACGGATGCGGACGACCCGTTCTGATCCCGGACGTCTCGGCGCGGCGTGCGCTCAGGCGTCGAAGCGTGCGCCCTTCGGGTTCGCGGGCAGCAGGCACATGACGAACACCACGATCGACCCGATGCCGACGAGCACGTGCAGGAACTGCCAGAACCCGGACAGGTTCGCGTCGTGCAGCCGCCGGGCGCCGAGGGCGAGTGAGCCGACGAGCGTCGCCAAACCCCACAGCACGAACAAGTACGAGCCGACGGGGTTCTCGAGCACGGGCGTGTCCGGGGTGAACACCTGCGGCACGAGCTGCAGCACGAGGCCGATCGCGAAGGACGTGATCCACCACCACCAGAACTCGGCGCGGGACGCCCGCCCCGTGAACATGGTGTACTTCCGCCAGAACCGGCGCACCGCCTCGGTGAAGGGTGCCCCGTAGAAGGGGTCGCGCAGGGCCACGCCGCCGGGCTGCACGCTGTCGTCGCTCATGGGTCAAGCCAACCACGTCGTGCAGCCCGGCAGCGCCGCTACACCAGCGAGTCCCGCCAGGCCGCGTGGAGCTGGGCGAACCGACCCGTACCCGCGATGAGGTCGTCCGGGGTGCCGTCCTCGACGATCCGGCCGTACTCCATCACGAGCACCCGGTGGGCGATCGCGACGGTGGACAGCCGGTGGGCGATGATGACCGCGGTCCGGTCGGCGAGGAGGGTCTCCAGCCCCTCCTGCACGAGCCGCTCGGACGGGATGTCGAGCGACGCCGTGGCCTCGTCGAGGATCAGCACCTTCGGGTCCGCGATGAACGCCCGGGCGAACGACAACAGCTGCCGCTGCCCGGCCGACACCCGGCCGCCGCGCTTGTTCACGTCGGTGTCGTACCCGTCGGGCAGCGCCATGATGAACTCGTGCGCGCCGACCGCCCGCGCCGCCGCCTCGATCTCGGCCCGGGAGGCCCCGGGCTTGCCGAGTGCGATGTTGTCCGCGACGGTGCCGGAGAACAGGTACGCCTCCTGCGTGACCATGACGATCGCCCGGCGCATGTCCTTCGGGTCGAGCTCCCGCAGGTCCACGCCGTCGAGCTTCACCGAGCCCTGCGTCGGGTCGTAGAAGCGCGCCATGAGCTTGGCGAGCGTCGACTTGCCGGCACCGGTCGACCCGACGAGCGCGATCGTCTGCCCCGCCGGGATGTGGAGGTCGAACTCGGGCAGCACGACCTTGCCCGCGTTGTACGCGAACACGACGTCGTCGAAGTCCATCTTCCCGGTCGCTTCCGGCAGCTTCGTCGGCTTCGCGGGGTCCGGCACGCTCGGCTGCTCCTCGAGCACGCCGGAGATCTTCTCCATCGCCGCCGACGCGGACTGGTACCCGTTGTAGAACATCGCGAGTTCCTGCGCCGGGTCGAAGAAGCGCTTGGCGTACAGCGCGACGGCGAGCAGCGCACCGACCTCGAGCGTGCCGCCGACGATGCGGAACCCGCCGACGATGACGACCGCGGCGAGCGTCGCGTTCCCGATGAGGACGAGCATGGGGTCGAACGTCCCGAACAGGTTGAACACCTTCGCGTTCGCCTGCCGGTAGTCCTCGACGTACCCGCCGTACTCGTCACGGTTGCGGGACTCCTTGCGGAAGGCCTGCACGGCGCGGATGCCGGTCATCGTCTCGACGAAGTGCACGATCACCCGCGCCGAGGTCACCCGCGTCGCGCGGAACAGCGTCTGCGAGTTCGTCTGGAACCAGCGGATCAGGAACCACAGCGGCACGAGCGACAGCGCCAGCACGATCCCGGAGGTCGGGTCGAGCGCCACGAGCGCCACGGCCGTGAACACCATGTACAGCACGCCCTGGATGAGCTGGTTCAGCCCCGAGTCGAGCAGCTCGCGGATGGAGTCGAGGTCGCTCGTCTGGCGGGAGATGATCCGGCCCGACGTGTACGTCTCGTGGAACTCGAGCGAGAGCCGCTGCGTGTGCAGGAACACCCGCTTCCGGAGGTCGAACAGGATCGCCTGGCTGATCCGCGCCGCCAGGACCGTGTACCAGGCGGTGAGGACCGCGCCGAGGACGGCCACGACGATGTACGTCGCGACGACGCCGAACGCCGGCACCCAGTCGTTGTGGTCGAGCACGGCCGGCAGGGCGTTGTCGATGCCCCACGCGATGAGCGCCGGCCCCGCGACCGTGCCCGCGGTCGAGACGACGACCACGACGGCCAGCAGCACCAGCCGGGCCTTCAGCGGTGCCGCGAGCGACCCGAGCAGGGCGAGGGAGCGTCGGCGGAGCCGCTTGCTCTCCGCCTTGGTGAAGTCCTCACGTTCCTCGCCGCGCACGCCGAGGGTGGTGATGGACGCGGTGACGGGCGCGGCAGACTGCGCGTCGGCGATGTCGTCGACGACGGGATCCGCGCCTCCCGGGCCCGCCGACGTGTCGACGGGCAGGTTCTTCTCCTGCTGGGTCATGCCATCGCCTCCTCTCGTGCGGTGACGTCGTCCTCGTCGAGCGACGAGATGACGTAGCGGTAGTGCTCGTTGGTGGCCATCAGCTCCGAGTGGGTGCCGACGGCCGTGACGACGCCGTTCTCCATGAGCGCGACCCGGTCGGCCAGGGTCACGGTCGACGGGCGGTGCGCCACGATGAGCGACGTGGTCTCGGCGAGGACCCGGCGCAGGCCGGCCTCGACCCGCGCCTCCGTGTCGACGTCGAGCGCCGACAGCGGGTCGTCGAGGACGAGGACGGACGGCCGCGCCGCGATCGCCCGCGCGAGCGCGAGGCGCTGTCGCTGCCCGCCGGAGAGGGACAGGCCTTCCTCCCCGACACGGGTGTCGACCCCGTCGGGCAGGTCGTCCACGAACGACGCCTGGGCGATGTCGAGTGCTTCGCGCATGACGGCCTCGGCCTCGTCCCCCGACAGGTCGGGGCGTCCGAGCAGCACGTTGTCCCGCACGGTCGTCGAGAACAGCGTGGCGTCCTCGAACGCGACGCCCACGTGTCGACGCAGTTCCTCGCGGGTGAGCGAACGGATGTCGACCCCGTCGATCGTCACCGAGCCGCCGGTCACGTCGTACAGCCGCGGCACGAGCGACAGCAGCGTGGTCTTCCCGCAACCGGTCAGACCGACGAGCGCCATGGTCTCGCCCGGCCGGAGCTGCAGCTCGACCCCGTTGATGAGGTCGGGGAACTGCGGCGGCGAGTCCTGGTACCGGAAGTGCACCCCGTTGAAGGCGAGCGCACCGTGCGGTTCGGCGATCGACACCGGGGACTCCGGGTCCGTGATCGTGTTCTCGGAGTCCATCACCTCGAAGAAGCGGTCGACGGCGGTGCGCGTGTCGAACGTCATCGAGAGGAGGAAGCCGATCGACTCGATCGGGAACCGCAGCACGGTCGCGGTGGCGAAGAAGGCGAACAGCTGACCGACCGACAGTTCGCCCTGGCTCGCGAGGTAGATGCCGGCGAGCAGGCAGAGCGCGAAGGCCACGTCGGGTACGAGCAGCAGCCAGAGCCAGATGCCCGCGATCGCCTTCGCCTTCTCGATCTCGGTGCCGCGCAGCGCCTCGGCCTGCTCGCTGAACTCGTCGAGCTTGTACCGGCCGCGCCCGAACGCCTTGAGCACGCGGATGCCGTGCACCGACTGCTCGACGCTCGTGGCGAGGTCGCCGACCTGGTCCTGGCTGCGGCGCGCCACGACGGAGTACCGGCGCTCGAACAGCAGTCCGTTGATCCACAGCGGGATCGATGCGACGAGGAACACCAGGCCGAGCAGCCACCCGAAGGTGAACAGCACGACGAAGCCCACGACGATCGTCACGATGTTGACGACGAGCAGGACGACGCCGAACGCCAGCCAGCGGCGGATGAGCGACAGGTCCGAGACCGATCGGGACAGCAGCTGCCCCGACTCCCACCGGTCGTGGAAGGCCACGGGCAGGTCCTGCAGCTTCGCGTAGAGCGCGTTCCGCATGCTCGTCTCGATCCGGGTGGACGGACGCATGACCATCCGCCGACGGGACGCGATGAAGAACGCCTCGAGCACACCGAGGGCGAGCACGCCCAGGCCGGCGGGCCAGATCTGTGCGGAGTCCTTCGACGACAGCGGACCGTCGACGAGCCACTGCAGCACGTAGGGGATCGCGAGCGCGACCAGGGAGGCTCCCATCGCAGCGGCCATGCCGGCGATGAGGCGGCCCCGGTAGGGCTTCACGTAGGGGTAGATCCGCGCGATCGCGCGGAGGGTCGAGGGGCGGTCGGTGGACGGGCGCGCCTGGTCTGGCGTCTTGGACATGCGGTTGCGTCCTCGTGCGTCGTGCCGGTGCCTCCGCGCCGGCCGCTGCTGTCGCAGCCGTCGGCCTGGAGGATCGGTGTCCGTTGCGTGGTGGTCGTCGGCCGAGCGGATCGGTCGCGGCTCGAGCCGTGCTCGCCCTGGTCGGTCGGGCGCCGGTCGGTCGCGACCGTCCGCCACCGCGTCTCGCGGCGTCGGTTCGGTCGGAGTGCACCGAGGGACAGGTGTCCCCCGGGTTCAGGCGTGGGCTCGCGCGGGCCCGTGGTCGGTGGCGTCGGCGGTACCGACGGTCATCGTCCGGTGGCTGTGGGAGGCAGCCCTACGCGGTCAGCGGTGCCGTGACGGCGGGCGCACCCCGGCGGGGGTACGGCGCGACGGCCCGCTCGGCGATGCGCGGTCGTCCACCGCGCGCTCCGTCGAACGGTCGTGCGTCGGGAGCGGTCCCCACGAAGAGCACGAGACCCGCACGGGCAGCCGTCGCCACGGTTCCGGTCGTCGTGTTCATCGTCACTCCAGTCGTCGTCTTCGTCACCGTTGTGTCCGCGGTGCCGCCGACCCGTGAGGGGGCCGTCGGCGTGCCTGTCGCGGAGCCTTACAGACTATTCACAGTCGAACGTGGTGCGCAAGCGGTTCCCCAGGATTGCCGAGGTCGCCGAGTACTTCGACTCAGTGGAAGAAGTGCCGCTCGCTCGTGAAGTACATCGTCACGCCGGCCGCCTTGGCCGCCTGGATGACCTCGTCGTCGCGGACGCTCCCGCCGGGCTGGGCGACGGCGCGGACACCCGCGTCGAGCAGCACCTGCAGACCGTCGGCGAACGGGAAGAAGGCGTCCGAGGCCGCCACGCTGCCGGCCGCGCGGTCACCGGCGCGGTCCACCGCGAGGTGGCACGAGTCGACGCGGTTGACCTGTCCCATGCCGACGCCGACGCTCGCACCGCTGTTCGCGAGCAGGATCGCGTTCGACTTCACGGCGCGGCTCGCCTTCCACGCGAACGCCAGGTCGGCGAGGGTCTGCTCGTCGGCGGGCTCGCCGGCGACGAGGGTCCACGTGGACTGGTCGAACCCGGTGAAGCGGTCGGCGTCCTGCACGAGGAACCCGCCGGAGATCTGCTTGACCTCGCGCGGGGCGAGCGCGAAGTCGGTCGGCAGGGTGAGCAGGCGGATGTTCTTCTTCCGCGCGAGGATCTCGATCGCCTCGGGGTCGAACGCCGGGGCCACGACGACCTCGGTGAAGATGTCCGCCACGGTTTCCGCCATCCGGACCGTGACGGGACGGTTCGCGGCGATGACCCCGCCGAACGCGGACAGCGGGTCACAGGCGTGCGCGGCGGCGTGGGCGGCGGCGATCGGGTCGGGGGCGTCGGCGGGGGCGATCGCGATGCCGCAGGGGTTCGCGTGCTTGATGATCGCGACGGCGGGCTCGGCGAAGTCGTACGCCGCACGGACCGCAGCGTCCGCGTCGACGTAGTTGTTGTACGACATCTCCTTGCCGTGCAGCTGCGTCGCCTGCGCGATGCCCGTGCCGTCCGCGCTGGTGTACAACGCTGCCGCCTGGTGCGCGTTCTCGCCGTAGCGGAGCGTGGCCGCGAGGTCGGCGCTGAACGTCAGGCGCTCGTCGAACGTGCCCGGGGTCTCGATGTCGCCGGTCGTGGTCGGGGCCGCAGCCTCGGCCCGGACGCTGTCACCCGGGACGACGTCGCTCGCGAAGTACGCCGCGACGGCGGTGTCGTACGCGGCGGTGTGCGCGAAGGCCTGGGCCGCCAGACGCTTCCGGAGCTCGAGCGTGGTCCCGCCGGCCCGGACGGCCTCGATCACCTCGGCGTAGGACGATGGCGACACGACGACGGCCACGTTCGGGTGGTTCTTCGCAGAGGCCCGGACCATCGCCGGGCCGCCGATGTCGACGTTCTCGACGACGGTCGCGGTGTCGGCACCCGACGCGACGGTCTCGACGAAGGGGTAGAGGTTGACGACCACGAGCTCGAACGGCTCGATGCCGAGGTCGACGAGCTGCTGCTCGTGCGATTCCAGACGCAGGTCGGCCAGGAGGCCCGCGTGCACCGACGGGTGCAGGGTCTTCACGCGGCCGTCGAGCGACTCCGGGAAGCCCGTGATGCTCGCGACGTCCGTGACGGCGAACCCGGCGTCACGGATCGTCGCCGCGGTGGAGCCCGTCGAGACGATCTCGACGCCGGCGTCGGCGAGGGCACCGGCCAGTTCGAGCAGGCCGGACTTGTCGCTCACCGAGATGAGCGCCCGTCGCACGGGGACGACGTCCCGGTCGCGGTACAGGCTGGGGTCGGCTGCGTGCACGCTCATGCGCTCGGGGTGCCCTTCAGGTCGGTGGTGCCGTTGGCGATGTCGAGGACGGTCTGGATGAGGAGGCGCCGTTCGACCGGCTTGATGCGGTCGTGCAGCGTCGACTCGGAGTCCCCCGGGAGGACGGGGACGCGTTCCTGGGCGAGGATCGGGCCGCTGTCGACGCCGTCGTCGACCTGGATGACGCTCGCGCCGGTCTCGGAGACGCCGGCGGCGAGCGCGTCGCGGACGCCGTGGGCGCCGGGGAACTCGGGCAGGTACGCCGGGTGGGTGTTGATGATCGCCGGACCGAACTCGGAGACGACGGCCGGGGGCAGCAGGCGCATCAGCCCGGACAGGACGAGCAGGTCGGGCGACCACGGCCGGATCTGGGCGGCGAGTTCGCGCCCCCACGCCGCACGCGAGTCGAAGCGCGAGAACGGCACCGTGAAGGTCGGGATCGAGTACTCCTCGCCCAGCCCCAGGCCCTCGGCGTCGCGGTCGGCGCCGATCGCGACCACACGAGCGGGGTACTCCGCGTCGAGGGTCGCCTCGAGCAGGGCCCGGAGGTTCGAGCCGGCACCGGAGATCAGGACGACCAGTTCGAGCACGGGATCAACCCTACCGGCCGTCTCGTCGTGCGACGGCGGTCGCTAGCGGCCGTCCTTCGGGCGTCGCCACCACGGCAGCTCGTCCTCGGGGATCTGGTCGGTGGTGTCCCAGGTCGCCGACGTCGGACGTGCCTGGTCCTCCGCCGGGGCGTCGTCGTCCGGGTCGTCGCGGCCGGCGACGAACTCCTCCGTGCTCCACGGGAACGCGGGCTGCGCGTCGGTGCCCGGCGCGCGCGGAGCCGGTTCCTCGACGGGTTCCGCCGCTCCGGCTGGCTGCTGCCGTTCGGCGTCGGCACCGGTCACCCGGTCGCGCAGGCCACCGGCCCGCTCGCGGACGCCGTCCGCCGCGGCGCGCAGCCGATCACGGATCGCACCGATCCCGCCACGCTCGGTCGACGGCGGTCGGGCGGCCATGCGGTCCGCCGCGACCGCGTCGGTGCGCGCCCACTCGGGCAGTTCGACGTCCACGTCCGGGTCGCGGTCCGGCGCGTCTGCCGCGGGGGTCCGGGAGGCGCGCCCCGGCTCGTCCTGCGGGCTGCGGTCCGCGCCGGGCCGGTCCGCCGTGGGCTCGGTCACCCTGCCGCCGTGCGCTTCCTCGACCACGAACCGGTGGACGTCGGTGGTCCGTCCGTTGCCGGCCTGGTCGAGCGCCGCGAGGAGCGATCCCTCGTGGGCCGCCGTGTCGTCCTCGTCGGACGGGTCCTCGGACTCGTGCCAGCGCTCACGACCCCACCCGCGTTCGGGCATCCGGACGAGGTCGCTGCCCGCGGCGAGCGCCACCACGGCGGGCACGCCGACCTCGAGCGCGGCGAAGGCCCCGACCACGAGGGCGTGCGGCCCGGCGTCGGCGAGCCGCCCGGGGCCCGCCGATCCCGACGACAGCCAGGCCACGAGCCCGGTGAGCACGCCCGCGACGATGCCTGCGGCGACCCCGCCGAGCGCACGGCGGAGGGCGGAGTCCGCGTTCCCGAGGGCAGCGACGAGCCGCGGTCGCAGGAGTCCTCCGGCCGCGAACCCGGCGACGACGGGCACGAGGACCCAGACGAGCCCGAACGCGTGCCCGGAGGCCGGCAGCGCACCGAACACCGGCAGCCCGGGGATCGGCCCGAGCGTCGTGCCGATCGGCGAGACGCTCGACCCGGTGCCGATCGCGAAGCCCGGACCGACGAGCCAGGAGGTCGCCCACCCGACGAAGTCCGGCAGGAACGCCAGCTGACCGACCGTGAGGGCGATGCCGCCGATGACCCCCGCGTGCGAACGCTCGTACAGGGAGATCACCTCGGCGAAGGACCCGAAGAGCAGGAAGGCGACGACGACGCCGGCGACCGCGACGACGGCGGCGGTCGCAGCCGTCCCGGCCCGGAGGCCGAACGCCGCCACGGCACGCCAGTCGCTCGGGACGCGGTCGCCCAGGTCGAGCACGCGCTGCGTGACGGGATCGGCCGGGAGCCCACGGCGACGCCGGCAGACCTCGGACGTGACGAACGCGGGGATGCCGAACCAGAGCGCTGGCAGGACGACCGCCTGCCAGACCACCGGCGTGGTGACGGCGGACCGGCTCGACAGCGCCACCGCGAGACCGAGGGCGGCGACGACGCCGGTGCCGACCAGGAGCCCCGTCGTCCGGTGTTCGGTCTCGGCGAAGCGGCGGCCGGCGCGTCCGGCGAGCCAGGCGGTCACGATCGCGAAGCCGAGCGCCGCCAGCGTCACGTGGATCGGATCCGCGGCGCCGCTCACCCCGGAGGACTTCGCGAGTGCCGGCCCGAGCAGGAACGACACGTCGACACCGTGCCCGATGAGCCAGACGCTCCCGGTCGCCTTCCAGAAGACGTCCCAGTCGACCTGGAGTCCGTACTCGAACCCCCACAGGAGCGTCAGCGGCACGAGGGCGATCCCGATGCCCACGCCGACCGTCACGACCGCCTCGATCGCGGCGAGCAGTGCGGTTCCCAGGCGGTTCATCGCAGCGAGGATACGTGCTGCTCCGCGCTGCGTCGGTGTGCCGCGCGGGACCTCGCCGCGCTTGTTCTCCTCGCGATCGTGATGTAATATATCAGCATGTCGACTCTTGCTTCCCTCCGTCTCCGGAAGGCCCGACGGTTCGCCTCGCTCGCACTGCGCAACCGCGCGACCCAGCAGCCCGCGGTCGACCCGGATGGTGGGCCGCCCGTCAGCCTCACGAGTCACGGCGAACGCATCGCGACCGTGCACCTCGCGCTCGAGAGCATCGCCGCGGGCACACTGCGCCCACGTCGACTGATCCTCTGGCTCGACGACCTCGACGCCGTCGCCGATCCTCATCCTGGACTGCGTCGACTCATCCGCCGCGGAGTCGAAGTCCGCGCAACGGAGAACTTCCGACCACACACCAAGTACTACCCGTACGTGCAATCCATCGACATGCACCGCATGCCGCTGGTCACGGCTGACGACGATCTCGTCTACCCGCGCACCTGGCTCGAACGGCTCTGCGCCGCGCACGCCACCGACCCGACGACGAACACTGCTCACCGGTCGCGAGAGGTCACCTTCACCGAGGGAACGATCCGGCCCTACGAGGCGTGGCCCGAGGTCGTACGAGGGCCGTCGTCGCCGCGCAATCTCGCGACGGGTACATGGGGCCACGTGATCGTGCCTCGCATGCTCGACGCGCTTCGCGGCGGTGCGGACGACTTCCGGTCTGCGGCGCCCGCTGCAGACGACCTGTGGCTGCACCGCGTGGCAGTCGAGCAGGGCGTCGCCGCGAAGGTCAGCGGATCGTTCGGTCACCCGGACTTCCTCCACTTGCCGGACGGGGGGTCGGCACTGTCGTCGGACAACGTCGGCGGAAGCGGCAACGACCGGCAGATCGCGAGCGCATGGGACGGCGCCCTGCTGCGCACCATGCTCGACTCCCCCGTGCCGGCCAACGCGTACCTGTGACCGGTCGGCAAACTCCGGCCCTCACTCGCGACCGACGACGAAGTAGTCCACGAGCAGCACTTCGTCGCTCTGCTCCAAGGGCGCACCAGTGCTGACCCTGAAACCGATCGTGCCGGCATCGTCTTCGTCCAGTTCGACGAACAACGACGCTCCGGCCGCGCGAGCGTTGCGTGGGGTGAGCATCACGACCGGTTGTGCGGGGAGCGGCCGCTCGAAGACCACGCGCAACAGTCCGCCCGCGATCGTCCTCCAGTTCGCGAAGAACAGCCGCCCCGCCGTGTCGGTACCCGGACCTCGCGTCCCCAGGTCGACCCAACCCGCCGACGTCGCACCCTCGTCGATCCGCTGCACACTGGTGGCGCCCTGGGGAGACCTGGCGGCGACTCGGAGTTGACGACCTCCGACCCGCAGGTCACCACTGCGGACGTGGAGGTCTCCGTCGACCGGCGTCGCGCCCCAGTGGCGACGCACGTCCGCGGTGCGATCATCCTGCACGACGGCTGTGGACGGTCCGACCCAACGGCACGTACTCCCGAGCATGGAGACGTCGAACCGGTAGTCGTCGGCGATGCGGACTGCCGGGACCGACGGGAGCGCCGCGAACTTGACCGAGAGCAGCGACACCCCTCGCCCGGCTCCTCCCACCTCGACCGCGGCGACCTTCCTCGTGCCCGCCGCGTGCACGTCGAACTGACCGCCCAGCACGAGCAGGCCGCCCTGCTGGTCGCGCGCATCACCCCCTGGCGCCGGAGCGATCCCGTCGCTCGAGACCCGTTGCCGGTACCGCAGCATGGGTGCTGCACCACCGAGGAGCTGCGGCGCGATGAAGGACACTGCTCGGACGTTGCCGACGTCGATCAGCGGCCCGGTGTTGATCGGGAGCACCCGCACCGACGATCCGGGCCTGCGGGCCGATCCGCAGTGCCTCGACCGCGAAGATGCCGACGTCGAGCAGCAGCGTCCCGAGTGTTTCACTCGACCAGTCCACTGCCGCCTGCAGTGCCTCGGTGTCGTCCACCGTGCCGCCGCCGACGACGCCGAACTCCGAGGCGAACTTGACGGATGCCTGCTCCTCCGACCTGCGCACACCGGTCGCCCTCCCCGGCTTCACCGGGGCGGCGACGGCAGCGATGGCGGCCAGCCCGCCTCCGGCCAAGAAGAGTCTCCTACTGTTCGGCATCGTCACATATTACATTCACCCATACGTCGCCGCGCCAACGACGGGAGGCGCGGTACCAACCGGCACCGCGCCTCCCGTCCTCCAGGTGGGACCGTCCCGCTACTTCGCGGCGACCACCTCGCGCAGCAGCGCCGCCGTCTCCGACGGCGTCTTGCCCACGCGCACACCCGCTGCCTCGAGCGCCTGCTTCTTCGCCTCCGCGGTGCCGGCGGAACCGGACACGATCGCGCCCGCGTGACCCATGGTCTTGCCCTCGGGCGCGGTGAAGCCCGCGACGTAGCCGACGACCGGCTTCGTGACGTGCGCCTTGATGTAGTCGGCCGCGCGCTCCTCCGCGTCGCCGCCGATCTCACCGATCATGACGATCGCCTCGGTCTCCGGGTCGGCCTCGAACGCGGCGAGTGCGTCGATGTGCGTCGTGCCGATGACCGGGTCGCCGCCGATGCCGATGGCGGTCGAGAAGCCGAGGTCCCGGAGCTCGTACATCATCTGGTAGGTCAGGGTGCCGGACTTCGACACGAGGCCGATCGGGCCCTTGCCGGTGATCGTCGCCGGGGTGATGCCGACGAGCGACTCCCCGGGCGTGATGATGCCGGGGCAGTTCGGGCCGATGATGCGGGTCTTCCCGCCGAGGGCCTTCGCGTGCGCCCAGAACTCCGCGGAGTCCTGCACGGGGATGCCCTCGGTGATGACGACGACGAGGGGGATCTCGGCGTCGATGGCCTCCATCACGGCGTCCTTCGCGAACGCCGGGGGGACGAACACGATCGAGACGTCGGCACCGGTGGTGTCGATGGCCTCGCGCACGGAGCCGAAGACGGGGAGCTCGACGTCGCCGTGGGTGACGGTGGTGCCGGCCTTGCGGGCGTTGACGCCGCCGACGACCTGGGTGCCGGCCTTGAGCATGAGCGCGGTGTGCTTCGTGCCCTCACCACCGGTGATGCCCTGGACGATGACCTTGGAGTCCTTGTTGAGGAAGATCGACATTGTGCTGTTCGCTCCTTACGCCGCTGCGGCGAGCTCGGCGGCCTTCTCGGCCGCATCGTCCATGGTCGCGGCGACGGTGACGAGCGGGTGCGCCGCCTCCGCCAGGATCCGGCGACCCTCTTCCACGTTGTTGCCGTCCAGGCGGACGACGAGCGGCTTGGTCGCCGAGTCGCCGAGGATGCCGAGCGCGGCGACGATGCCGTTCGCGACGGCGTCGCAGGCGGTGATGCCGCCGAACACGTTCACGAAGACGCTCTTCACCTGCGGGTCGCCGAGGATGACGTCGAGGCCGTTGGCCATGACCTCCGCCGAGGCGCCACCGCCGATGTCGAGGAAGTTCGCGGGCTTCACGCCGCCGTGGCGCTCACCGGCGTACGCGACGACGTCGAGGGTGGACATGACGAGCCCCGCGCCGTTGCCGATGACGCCGACCTCGCCGTCGAGCTTCACGTAGTTGAGGCCGTGCTCCTTCGCCTTCGCCTCGAGCGGGTCCTCGCTCGCGGTGTCCTCGAGCGCCTTGTGGCCCTCGTGGCGGAACTCGGCGTTGTCGTCGAGCGAGACCTTGCCGTCGAGGGCGAGGATCTGGCCGTCGCCCGTGCGGACGAGCGGGTTGACCTCGACGAGGGTGGCGTCCTCGCCGGCGAACACGTCGTAGAGCTTGACGAACACGGCGGCGACCTGGTCGACCAGCTCGTCCGGGAACCCGGCCTGACGGGCGATGTCCGCCGCGGCCGTGTCGTTGATCCCGGTGAGGGGGTTCACCTCGACGCGGGCGAGGGCCTCGGGCTTCTCGACGGCGAGCTGCTCGATCTCCATGCCGCCCTCGACGCTGACGAGGCTGAGGTAGCTCCGGTTCGCGCGGTCGAGGAGCACCGAGAAGTAGAACTCCTCGGCGATGTCGGCGCCCTGGGCGACCATGACGCGCTGGACGGTGTGGCCCTTGATGTCGAGGCCGAGGATCGCCTGCGCGTGCTCGAACGCCTCGTCGGGGGTCTTCGCGACCTTCACGCCGCCCGCCTTGCCGCGGCCGCCGACCTTGACCTGCGCCTTGACGACGACCACGCCGCCGATCTTCTCCGCGGCCGCCCTGGCCTCTTCCGGAGTGTCGGCGATGATCCCCTGGAGGACGGGGACGCCGTAGGACTCGAAGAGGTCCCTGGCCTGGTACTCGAAAAGATCCACGCTGTTCTTCTTCCCGCACGGTTCGTGCGATCGGCATCGGTTTCCCGGTCGCGCCTCCACATCGAGGGTCGCTCGATGTCGAGACAACGGCCGGACCCGAGCCTAGCGCTGGTCGGTGAACGTGCGGTGCGTGTCGGTGAGGGTGGGCCGGGAGGCGCGGGTCGGCCCGTCGGGTCCCTGGCCGCTGGGCGCGTGGCCCGGCCAGGGCCCAGGGAGCGACCGGCACGGTGGACGGGATGGACACCGCACTCCGCTCCCGCGCCGCCGACGTCTTCGGCTGGACCCTCCGACCCGAGCAGGAGACCGTCATCGACGCGGTGCTCACCGGTCGGGACGCGCTCGCCGTCATGCCGACCGGCTCCGGCAAGTCGGCGATCTACCAGGTCGCCGGTCTCGCGCTCGACGGCGTGGTCGTCGTGGTGTCGCCGCTCGTCGCGCTGCAGGAGGACCAGGTCGTCGGCCTGGAGGACCACCCCGACGCACCCCGTGCGGTGACGATCAACGCGACGCGCGCTCGTCGTGACCTGGACGCCGCGTGGGACGCCGTGGCCGACGGGGACGCCCGGTACGTGTTCCTCGCTCCGGAACAGCTGGCGAAGGACGACGTCGTCGAGCGGCTCCGTGCTGCCGGCGTGGCACTCGTCACGGTGGACGAAGCACACTGCGTCTCCGCGTGGGGGCACGACTTCCGGCCGGACTACCTCGTACTCGGGGAGGTCGTGGAGCGCCTCGGACGTCCACCCGTCCTCGCCATGACCGCCACCGGATCGTCACCCGTCCGGGCCGAGATCGTGGAGCGGCTCGGGATGCGGGACCCGCTCGTGCTGGCCACCGGCTTCGACCGACCCGAGCTGCGGCTGGAGGTGGTGCGGCACGCCGACGCCGACGCCAAGCGTGACGCCCTCGTCGCCCAGGTGGCCGGGCTCGACGGCGCCGGGATCGTCTACGTCGCGACCCGCGCGGAGACGCTCGAGTACGCCGACCTGCTCGTCGAGGCCGGTCGTCGGGCGAAGCCGTACCACGCCGGTCTCCGCGTGCGTGACCGGGAGTCGGTGCACCACGCGTTCCTCGACGGATCGGTCGACACGGTGGTGGCGACGAGTGCGTTCGGGATGGGCATCGACAAGCCTGACGTCCGCTTCGTCGTGCACGCCGACGTGCCGGAGTCGGTGGACGCGTACTACCAGGAGGTGGGACGAGCCGGCCGGGACGGCGACCCCGGGCTGGCCACCATGCACTACCGCGCGGAGGACCTCGGGCTCCGGCGGTTCTTCGCCTCGGGCACGCCCCGTCCTGCGTCGCTCCGCGCGGTGTTCGACGCCGTCCCGTCCGACGGGACCCTGGCCCGGTCCGACCTCGCCCCCGCGAGCGGATTGTCGGCGCGGACCGCCGGTCGGGCGGCGAACGCGCTGGTCGACGCCGGGGTGCTGGTGGACGACCGGGACGGTCTCGCCCGAGCCGCGGGCGCGCCGGACTCGGCGGAGGCCGCGGCCCGCGCCGCCTCCGAGCGTGCCGACGAACGCGAGCGGATCGAGGAGTCCCGGATCGCCATGATGCGCCGCTACGCGGAGACCGACGAGTGCCGCCGACAGTTCCTGCTCGGGTACTTCGGCGACGAGCTCCCCGAACCGTGCGGGAACTGCGACACCTGTTCGGCCGGTTCCGCTGCCGGGGCGCACGCCGCCGACGGTTCGCACGACGCCGAGTGGCCGCCGGACGCCGTGGTGGAGCACGCCGAGTGGGGACGCGGGACGGTGATGAGCACCGAGGACGACCGCCTGACGGTCTTCTTCGAGTCGGCCGGCTACCGGACGCTGGCCCTCGCCGACGTCACGGAACGCGGGCTGCTGCAGCGGGCGTGACGCGGAGCCGCGGCACGGGCGGGGGAAGGCGCGGTCGCTCGACCACCCGTCGGCGACCGCGCTCCACTCCCCCGAGCACAGCGAGTGTGCGCCACGACCGTGACCCGGAGGTGTCGGCGAGGTGAACGACACGCGAAGCCGGACGGATCCGCAGGCGCGGAGCGTAGGCAGGAAGACCCACACGGAAGGAGCCAGAGCATGAGCGACCCCGGCATCAGCCCGGCCGACGACTTCGAGGCGGAGCAGCGACGCGAGGACGACATCGACCGCGAACACGTCGGTCCCTACGAGGTCGACGAGACCGAGGAGTCCCTCGAGACCGTCACGAACGACGCGGTCGCGGGCGAGACGGTGGAGCCGCAGCCCGGCGACGGCACGGACGACGGGCCGACCGGTGGCGCCCCCGGTGAGGGTTCGCCGGACCTGTGGGAGCACGACGACGAGGACCGTCCGGACCTCGGCAACGACCTCGGCACGAAGCCGCTGTAGACACACCGCCCCCGGAGCACGGCCCAGTACCATCGGGCCGTGCTCCGCCGTGTCCGCGCCAGTGTCCACCGTGTCCCCGCGGTCGCACGGCTGCTGTCGATCGCGGCGATGCTGCTCGTCGCCGCGGCCGCGCACACGGGCGTCCGGTCCGGGGTCACCGCCTGCGGCCCCGGCACCGCCGGCCCGACCTGCGGTGGGAACGTCACCTGGGTGCTGCTGCTCGTCGCGGGCGTCGCGCTCGCGGTCGTGACGGCCGCCCCCGCACACCTCTGGCCGTTGCCCGCGATCTGGCTGGTCGTCGTGGTGCTCGCCGCCACCACCGGCGCCACGTTCGACGGCGCGTTCCTGGTCACCGCCGTCCTCGGCGGCGCCGCCGCACTCGCCCTGGCCATCGTGATCGACGTCGTCCCCTGGCGGCGCGAACGGCGGCAGGGGCGCTCGAGGTGACCACCGACGGACCTGGAGGAACGGTGCCGGACCCGCACCGGGCCTCCCGTCCGACAGCCGGTCGCGTCGCGGACCGCGACCTCCGTCGGTTCCTCACCGACAGCACGCCCGTGGTGACGGGCGGCCGCGCGATCCTGCTGCAGATCGCCGACCCGGTCGTCGCGGCGGGCGTCCGACGGCACTCCGACTTCGCGCGCCGGCCGCAGCAACGGCTCGCGCACACCCTCATGTTCGTCTACGCGGTCGTGGTCGGGAGCCCCGCCGACGCGGCAGTCGCGACCGCGTTCGTGGAGCGGGCGCACCGGCCGGTCGAGGGCGCCGACGACGTCGACCGACAGCTCTGGGTCGCCGCGACCCTGTTCGACTCCGCGCTGCAGGCGCACGAGCTGTTCGGTGACCCGGTGTCGCCCGCGCTCGCCGAGGACGTCCTCCGCGCCTACGCACCGATCGGGACCGCGCTGCGCGTCCCGGAGGACCGGTGGCCGACCACCGTCGCCGACTTCCGGGCGTACTGGGCAGCGACCCTGCCTCGGCTCGAGGTGACCGACGACGCCCGGGGTGTCGTCCGCGACCTGCTGCACCCGCGGTTCGCGCCGCTCTGGGTGCGTGCGGCGATGCCCCTCGTCCGGGTCGTCACCGTGGGCATGCTCCCCGAGGTCGTTCGCGCGCAGTACCGCTTCGCGTGGGGGCCGCGCGAGCAGCGACGCTTCCGCCGTGCCGTGCGGCTGGTGCGCGCCGTGCGTGCCGTCGCGCCCGGCTGGCTGCTGCGCCTGCCGGGGCCGCTGCTGCTGCGCGCGATGCGGCGGACGGCGGCGCGGTACCGCGCGGTACCGTAGCGGGCATGCCGGCCGACCACTTCGCCATCACGGTCCCCCGATCCTGGTTCGAGCTCCCGGTCGACCCGGACCGTCGGGACGACCGCATCAGCGCCCTCGTGCAGGAGCGCATCGCCGAGCACCGCGAACTCTGGGACCACCGCACCGAGATCGTCCGGGTCCTCCGCCGCTTCGCCCGGTCCGCGTGGGACAGCGGCGCCCGGTACTGCGCGGCCTTCGCCGAGCCCAGCGAGGACGGTGTCGTGTCCGGCGCCCTGACGGTCAGCGTCCTGCCCGCCCCCGAGGACACCGACGACCCGCTCGGCACGCTCACCGACCACGTCGCTGCCCTCGGCGGCGGCGAGGACGGCATGCACGTCGACGTGCACGAGCTCCCCCGCGTCGGCCGAGCCCCGCGCACCTGGGGCGTCTCCACGGTGCAGGCGCCGGACGACCGGGGAACCCTCGACGTCGTCCTCATGCAGACCTTCGTGCCCGCGGACGGCCAGGTCGCCCTGGTGAGCGTCTCCTCGCCGGCCACCGACCTCGCCGAACCGCTGCTCGAGCTCTTCGAGACCGTCACCGACACCTTCGAGCTCGTCGACTCGAGCGCCCCGGTGGACGGCGTCCGCTGATGCGGATCTGGCCCTTCCGACGTCGTGGCCGCCGGACTCCCGAGCCCGTCGTCGAGCGCGTGACCGAGGCGGACCTCGCCCGGATGGCCGAGCGCGGCGAGCTGGCCCGCGCCGTGGTCACGCCACCGCCGGCCCCGCGGGCCTCGGCGGACCGCGTGCGGGCGACGGTCGCACAGCTCCCCGGCCGCCCCTTCGGTGGAGCCGCCGCCGGCCGGGACGCCGGGCCCGCCCGACAGCGTGCCGGCGCGGTCCTCGTGCTCGACGACCGCCGCGTCACCGTGACGGGCTCCGGGCTGATCGGCCGCGACCCGGCGAGCGCCCACCCCGACGGCGGCCACGACCACGTCATCGCCCTCGAGGACCCGGAACGCCTGTTGAGCCGGACGCACCTGGAGTTCGGCTTCGGGGCCGAGGGCTCCTTCTGGGTGCTCGACGCGGGGTCCGCGAACGGCGCGGAACTCCGGCGGCCGGGCTACCCCGCGACCATGCTCGTCCCGGCGCAGCGGACCGTCGTCCGGCCCGGGGACACCGTGGTCTTCGGCGGGCACACGTTGCGCGCGGAGCCGGTGGTGGGGCTGGAGGACGAGGCGCCGCTGGGGTAATGCGCGGCCGGTCCGCTGTTCAGCCGACCGGCACCTGCACGAGCCGGAGCGTCTGGTCCGCGTCGTTCAGCAACGCTCGGCCGACGACGCGGTCCTGCGTCACGAGGCTCTTCGACAGCTTCGTGCCGATCAGGTCGCCGTCCACCGTGCTGAGCGGCGCGAGCAGCATCCCGCGGCGCGCCTTCTTCGCGTCGACCTGCCAGCCACGGAACCCGCTCGCCACCCCTTCGACGTCGCCGGCGAGGACGAGGCCGACCGAGCGCCCGCGGTCGGACTCCATGATCGATCGGAACACGGGCTCGGCCGGTGTCTCCTTGAGCGCTTCGGCATCGTCGACCAGCACGAGCGTGAACCGGTCCGTGGTCTCGTCGACGAGCGCGGACAGCCCCTCGGCGCCGATGGCCGCGTCGGTCACGACCGTGGCCCGCGGGGTGCCGTCGAGTGAACGGAGGACGGAGTCGCGCGGGGTCACCGCGACGACGGCGCCGCCCGAGGACAGCACGTGCCGTGCCATCGCGAGGAGCGCGGTGCTCTTGCCGGACCGCGGGCTGCCGCCGACGATGAACACGGGGGTGTCCTGCACGAAGTCGTGCGTGGAGAGCGTGAGCTCGTCACCGCCGACGCCGAGCGCGACACGACCGGGAACGGCGTGTTCCTCGGGCAGGTGCCGGACGGCGTCCGCGAGGGTGATCGTGCGGGGCACCACGTCGATCCGGGCCGGCTTCGGCGTGCCGGGGCGGACGTGCCGCCGGACCTCGTCGCCGATGTCCCGGAGCGCCGCGGCCTGGTCGCGTCCGCCGAGACCGCCGGGCAGCACCGCGACCTGCGTCTCCGTGGCGGTCGCGTTCCGGAACCCGCGACCCGGCGGGATCTCCTCGGGGAGCTTCTTGCCGTTGATGCCCTCGTAGTTGTAGTCGCCGCGGTCGGCGAGGGCGAGCAGCAGCTTCCGCTCCACCTGGCTCGACATGCGCCCCGAGGTCAGGGTCCGGTCGCCGGAGACGACCAGGTGCACGCCGACGCCGACGCCCTCGCGGAGCAACGTCTGGACGGCGTCGTGCAGGGCACCGTTCTCGGCGTCCGCCAGGGTCGCCATGAAGCTCTCCCACTGGTCGAGGAACAGGACGACGTGGGGCAGCGGCGTGGCGTCGTCGTCGGCCCGCTGCTCCGCGATCGACGAGTAGCCACCGGCCGCGAACACGGACTGGCGCTCCTGCACGGTGCGCAGCAGGATGCCGAGCAGCCGCGAGACCCGATCGGGTTCGTGGCGTTGGACCACCGCGCCGCAGTGCGGCAGCCCGCCGAGGGCGAGGAGCGCGCCGTTGCCGCAGTCGATGCCGTACATGTGCACGTCACCCACGCCGAGGCGCAGGGCGAGGGCGCCGGCGAGGGTCCGGAGGGTCTGGCTGCGTCCGGATCGGGGCGAGCCGATGACGAACAGGTGGCCGTCCTCGTCGAGGTCGAACACCGCCGGCCGCTGCCGCTGGTCCGCGGGGTGGTCCTCGATGCCCCACGCGACGGCGAGCGGGCCGAGGTCGGTTCCCGTCGCCTCGACGTCGTCGAGCCCGACGACCGTGCCGAGCGGCGGCAACCAGGGCTTCCGCTGCGCAGGGCTCCCGAGCGCGCGGGTCGCGTCGCGGATCGAGCCGACCAGCACGCTCAGGTCGGTGACCTCCACGTCGCTCGCGGCGACCTCGGCGGCGGCCGGACGCGGCGCCGGTTCGCTGAGCGAGGAGAAGGTGAGCTCGCGGACCAACGCGGGGCGTTCCTCCAGGCCGTCGCTGCCGGGCCGCCGACCGCCCACGCGACCGGACTGGAAGGGCAGGAGCGAGGCCGCGCCGAGGCGCACGTAGGCGCGTCCCGGCGTGCTCTTCGCGATGCGTGCGGCGTCGTTCGCGCCGATGACGTCCTGGCTCTCCGACTGGTCGGTGACGCGCAGCGCGATCCGGAGGTTCGTGTTCGCGCGGATCTCCGGCGAGACGACGCCGCCCGGTCGCTGCGTCGCGAGGATGAGGTGGATGCCGAGCGAGCGTCCGCGCTGTGCGATGTTGACCAGGCCCTTGACGAAGTCCGGGAGCTCGCGCGCGAGCGATGCGAACTCGTCGATCACGATGAGCAGTCGCGGCAGGCTCGGCACCGCCTGGTCCGTGCCGGCCCGCTTCGCCTGCAGGTCCTGGTAGTCCTCGAGGTCCTTCGCACCGACCTCGGCGAGCGCGTGCTCCCGGGTGCGGAGCTCGGCGCCGAGCGACTCGAGCGCCCGCTCCACCTGGTGCGTGTCGAGGTCCGTGACCATGCCGACGGTGTGCGGCAGGTCGACGCAGTCCTTGAAGGCCGCGCCGCCCTTGTAGTCGACGAGCACGAAGTTCATCTCGTCCGGACGGTTCGCGACGGCGAGCGACGCGACGATCGTCTGCAGCAGTTCGGACTTGCCGGAGCCGGTCGTCCCCGCGACGAGACCGTGCGGACCGTCGCTGCGCAGGTCGATGGCGAACGCGCCGTCGATCGACTCACCGACCACGGCGGTGGTGCTGCGGCCACCGAGCAGCCAGCGGGCCTGGACCGCCTCGGACGTCGGCGGCTCCAGTCCGAGCACGTCGAGCAGCCGCGACGACGACGGGATGGCCCCGTCCTCGACGTCGGGGCTCGCGTCCACGATCGGCGAGAGGGAGCGGGCGACCCACTCGAGCCAGTCCTGGTCGACCAGGTCGGGGCGGGCGTCGTCGATCCGCTCGGAGCGCTGTTGCGTCACCCGGAGGCGGTCGTCACGCACCACGACGACCGCGTCGCACTCCTCCGGGAGCAGACGCTCGTCGAGGTCGAGGCAGATGCTGAAGACGCCGACCGCCGGCCCCTCCTTGAGGACCTGCACGAGGGACGGCATCGCCCGCAGTCGCCGGGCGCCGTCCATGACGACGACGACCTCGTCGGCCGGCGGCGTCTTCTTCCCGATGCCGGCTTCCTTGCGCGCGTCGATGAGCGCCGCGAGCTCCGCGATCGCACGGGCGGTGGACGCCGCGTTCGTCGCGATGCTCGTCATCGGCTGGTCCGCGCCGGACCGACGGACGTGCGGCAGCCAGGACATCCACTCCCACAGCGCCGTGCGCGTGGAGTCGGTGAGGAGGGTGAAGGAGACGTCCTTCGGGCTCTGCAGGGTCGCGAGCTGCGCGACCACCCAGTTCGCGAGGCGCCGCGCGTCGTCGTCGGGGCCGGCGATGCCGATGACCCCACGCTCGGCGAGCCGGATGCGGACCGGGACGTCGGCTGCGTCCCACGCGACCGTGCGCTTGTGGGAGAGCTGCTCCGGGTCCTCGATGGTCACCTCGGACCGCTGGGTCGCGGTCCCGACGCGCACCAGCAGGTGGTCTGGATCGGTGCGGCGCCGCTCCCACAGGCGCGGCAGCGGCGTGACCGCGGTGTCGTAGACCACGGCCGGGTCGGGGGCGCTCGCGATCCAGCGCGCGCGTTCGGACTGGAGGCTCTCGGTCGCGTCCGCCTCGATCCGCGCCTTGGTGTCCTCGTACTCCGCGATGCGCTGCCGGTACGTCTTCTTGCCCTGCCGCCGGCCCTGCAGCCCCGTGATGATCATGAGGATCGGGGAGAGCAGGGCGATGAGCAGGTAGATCCACCGGCCGGTGGTGGAGACGAACATGACGGCCATGCCCATCGGCGCGAGCGCCATCAGGATGGGCAGCGCACGGGCCGGCGGCTCGGTCGGCGGGACCGGCAGCTGGTACCGGGTGTGCTCGTCCGGCGGCAGCAGCCGGGGTGGGCGGTTGTACTCGAGCGCCATGCCGTCGTCGGAGAGCGACAGGTGCGCACCCCGGTCGGAGGGACGGCCGAAGCCGAGCAGGACGCCGCCGACCGCGAGCTGGGCGGTCTCGGGCCACTCGACCTCCTCCGTCACGGGCTCGCCGTCGAGTCGGGCGCCGTCGAAGCCGTTGACGGGGCGGACCCGGGCGCCGTCGGCCGTCACCGTGACGAGGAGCGCGACGTCGGGCACGGTGTCGCTGCCCGACGCCTCCGCCTCGGCGTGCTCCGTCACGCTGACCGGGATCCGGACGTGCGCGGTCGGCGCCGTCCCGATCGTGACCGTCCCGGTGCCGACCCGCACGGCGGTGCCCGCGTGCAGTCCGGAGACGATGCGGACCTCGGCGGCGGTGAGGGGACGCAGCGGCGGCGGGGCGATCTGCTCCGTCGTGCGGTGGACGACACTCCCCGCTCGGACGCCCGAGCCGGCGACCGGGAGGGTGAGGTCGAGGAGCCGCTCCCCCACGTAGTACGAGGGCGTCCGGCCGGAGGTGGCGACGTCCGACGCGAGCAGTCGTTCCGCCTCGGCGATCACGGCACGGACGGGGCGGGTGTCATCGCCGTCGACGTAGACGTTCGCCGTCTGACCGCTCTCGCGATCGACCATCGTGAACGTGAAGGTCATGGCGTTCCCCCGAGGTGTAGACAGACCGTGGCACGTCGATGGTAATGTGCCGTGTCGTGCGCCCCGTTGGGGGGACATCAACAACACTCCGGGGAAAGGGAGTCAACCGTGGCGAACATCAACGTCTCGTACGCAGACCTCGAGGCGGCCGCCTCGGACCTCAAGGCGGGCCAGGCGGACATCGAGGACCGCCTCTCCGCGCTGCAGCGCAAGATCCAGCAGCTCATCTCGGACGGCTACGTCACCGACAAGTCGTCGGTCGCGTTCGGCGAGTCCTACGACGAGTTCAACCGTGGCGTCACGCAGACCGTCCAGGGCCTCGACGGCCTCTCCACCTTCCTGTCGAAGGCCTCGCAGACGCTCTCCGACACCGACGAGTCGCTGGCGTCCGGCCTCAAGGGCTGACACCGGCGACGACCCCGTGCTCCGCATCGCGCGGAGCACGGGGTCGTTCGTGGTTCGTGACCGGCGCGCGAAGGGTGCGCGACCGGTCGCTGATCGGTTCGTGATCGGGGAGGGATTGTTCCATGGCAGGCAGACTGCTCGTCGACCTGATGGGGCTCGGGGAGCTCAAGAACGACCTGACGACCGTGCACAGCACGCTCGAGAAGGCGCACAAGCGGGTCGACGCGTCCGATGACGCGATCGGCTCGGGGACCGTGCAGGACGCGCTGCACGACTTCGACCACCGCTGGGGCGACAAGCGCGACAAGATCAGCGAGTCGACGAAGGCTCTGGCGGACATGCTCGGCTCCTCGGTCGAGGCGTACACCGAGACCGACGAGCAGCTCGCGCACGCCCTGCAGGTGAACGACGAGAACGGCGGCGGCGGCCCCGCTGCCGCTCGGGCGCAGTAGCCGTGGCACGTCCGTCGGGGTGGGATGTCGTCGATCAGGGCGATGATCCGGTGAAGGGTGATCCCGCGACGTTGCGGGTGATGGCCCGGGAGTACCAGCGGATCTCGGACGCTGCGCAGGATGCGTCGACGCGGTTGAACTCGGTGAAGGGGTCGGGGTGGTTGACGGACTGGGAGGGCGAAGCCGCCGACGTGTTCGTCGACGCGATCGCGGACACCCCCGGTGACCTGTCGAAACTCGTTGCCTCGTACGAGCAGGCGGCGTCGGCGTTGTCGGGGTGGGCGGACGTCGTCGACGACACCCAGTACCGCGCCGATGGTGCGCTCGCGGACGCGAAGGACGCCGCCGGTGACCTCGCGGCCGCGCAGTCGCGTCTGTCGGATGCGCAGGCGACGCTGAGCCATTACCAGACGGCCGCGCGGAACCTGTCGAAGGTCGCGGACCAGTACCCGGCGGGGTCGGAGGTGCCGGACGGGGTGGACGTGCCCTCGCCGGCGCAGTTGCGGGCAGCGTCCGACAACACGACCGTCGCGCAGGGATCCGTCAGCTCGGCCCAGGGGGACATCGCTGCGGCGCAGTCGCGGATCGAGGCGGCGAAGCGGCTCGTCGCGGATGCTCGTGGGGACTGGGAGGACGGGGAACGGCGCACCGCGACGAAGATCGGTGCGGCCGCGGACGCGGGTCTGGGGAAGCAGTCGTTCTGGGACAAGGTGTTCGGGTCCGAGGCGTGGGAGACCATCGTGTCGGTCGCGAAGGTCGTCGTCGCGGTCGGCGGGATCATCG
>NZ_JBQEPN010000004.1:0-270330 GCF_052045775.1 Curtobacterium sp. 22159 | reverse complement strand
TGGGACCTCGCCTTCGCACTCCTCGACTGCATCCCCGGCGCCAAGGGGATCACGACAGCCGGTCGGTTGCTCTCCGCTGCAGGCGATGCGCGGAAGGCGTTCTCGCTCGCCCGCTCGACCGGCACGCTCGGCTCCCTCGCCAGACGCACCCTCCACGGGGCCGGACGGTACGGAACGATGGCATTGCGAGAGCTGCCACTGGCCGTGAAGCAGTTCGCGTCGAGCCCGGCACGGCGCCTGGAACGTATGGCGCTGCAGGTGCGGTACCTGACCCCGGTCAACGCCGTCAAGAGCACCCTGAGCGCAGTACGCGGACTCGGCGAGGGGTACGCGCAGGCAGCGGACAAGGGCAAGTCCGTGTTCGAACGCCTGTCAGGCGCGGTCTCGACGTCGGAGCGGAGGTTCTCCGACACGCTGAACGCCAAGTACAACGAGCACGTGTCGGCGATCTCGAGGACGGACCCGGCGAGAGCGAGCGCCCTGTGGCAAGGCGGTGACGGCTACTACGGCGTCGACAAGCTCGAGAACGTGACGCTCGACCACGACACCTCGTTCTTCGCCTCTACACCCGGCTTCGACGGCGCCCACGCGAACTACGCGGTCCCGCATGCTCCGACGACCGACTCCGCCACCTTCCACGAATCGGTGCAGGTGGGCGCCACGTACGGGTACCAGACTCCGTACCGGGAGTTCGTGTCGTCGACGCAACTCGATGCCGGCTCGACGGTAGCCGTCGGAACAGCGCACGCGAACCCGCAGTTCGGCGGGGGCGGTGGGCAGCAGATCTTCCATCAGGGCATGGTGACGCACGCCCCGACTCCCTTCGCACCAGCCGCAGGCACCGCCGACGCAACGTCCCAGATGAGCCCGCAAGTGCGGACCATGGGTGAGTCGATCGCCCTGCGCCACCTCCTGCATGCTCCCTGGCGGGCAACGGCGTACGTCGCCCCGGCGGTGTCCGGTGACTGAATCGACGGCGCCGCTGTTCATCCGGGTCGGCCCGGTCACGGCCCGACGCTTCGACGAGCAGGACCGCCTCGTGATCCCCATCGACGGGGTCGAGCAGGGTTCGTGGATCGGGACACCGATCGAAGGGCTGGTGTCGAGCGCAGCAGCGCTCGCGCTCGTCATGGACGTCCTGGATCCCGCTGTCGATGCGCACGTCGGTGCAGAACACCGCTTCGTGCTGAACAGCCGAGTCGACGGCCGGGTCGACACGAGAGGGGGGCTCACACCTCCGGAGCGAAAGGCATACGGCGCCCTGGTGACCTTCCCCCTCGACATGGTTCTCCTCGGCGAGCGTGCGGTCTTGACACACAACCGGGTACCGGAAGGTCCTGCCAACGACGAGAGGGCGCTGCGGTACCCGCGGTCGGGCCGTGTCGTCGAGCAGTTCGGACCCGGCGTTGCGTGGTACGCGGGCGGCGAACGCGACTACTTCGACCAACTGCTCTCGTTCGCCGGCGCTGCGACCGTTCGCGATCAGCGCGAAGCAGATCGACGAGCGCGGCTCTGGGACAAGCAGCTCGAACGGTGGGAACGGAAGAGCGGAGCTGCCGAACGTGCGCTCGAGGGGCCGTGGACCTGATCACGCCGGAGCAGCTCACCATCTGGCGTCAGGTGGTCGAACTCGACGTCTGGCTGATCGCGACGGACGACGGCGAGCCGGTCGTCATCACACTCGACGATCAGCCCGCCGACGCGGTCTCCCTCGCCTTTCTCGACCGGGACGTCGCTGCGGGCATCGCTCCGCCCGATGCGGTGTTGCTCCGCACGACGCTGTGGTCGGCCCTGCGTGCGACGCCTGCCGACGTAGCCGTCCTGCTGCAACCCGGCCAAGCCGACGAGCAGATCCTGCTCCCCGACGACATCGACCAGATCATCGGGGAACCGCGAGACCGAGCTCCTGTCTTGTCCCCCCGTGATCTGGCGATCACGTCGATGATCCCGGCGTCGATCGTGAACGGGACCGTCGTCCCCAGCCCTGACGGGACGCCCGTCGGGTTGCTCCTCGGCAGCCCCGAACACGCCGCGGCACCGCTGACGCTGGCCGCGGGCCCGTCCATGCCTGTCGAGCTCGACGCCCCGACCGTCTCGGCGCTCGTGCGAGCTGCACGCCCGTTCCCCACCGGCTTCGACATCGTCGTCGGTGCTCCGAAGCCGGAGGAGTACCCCGCGGTGCTCGACTTCCGGGATCGCTACGAGGGCGCCGTCCTCAGCACGGTCGGGGTGATCGTGGAGCGAGTGTCCGAACGGATCGTCCTGATGGTCGACTCCGATGACCAAGACGAGCTGGCTCGCCTCCGTGGCCAGCTCGGCTCGCTTGTCCCACTTCCGGTGTTCGTGCTCGCACGTCAGTCATCACCGTCCCGAGCGTGGGAGCTCGGCCGCGCCGAGCGCTCATCGCCGTGACCTCCGCCAGCGTCGAAGGGCTGTGCTCGCCTCCGCCGGGGCTCGACCAACGTGCCTCCCGCGCCGCTCCCCGAGGTGCTCGACCTCCCGGTTGCTGGCGACGGCCAGGCCGCGCCAGAACGGCATCGTCTTTCGCGACGCCGGGCCCAGGATTTCAGCCGCATCGGAACGGCTCCACCAGAGGTCCCTCCTCCAGACGAACCGAGGCATCGTGCGCACCTTGAAGGACGCCCAGGACGAGTTCGCGGCAACGCTTCAACCTGACGAGGACCTGATCTGGGACAGAGGTTGGATCGAGACGGATGACTGGTGGATCGTCTTCTACAACACTCGAAAGTACTACGAAACGCAGAACCCGCTATTCGGTCTCGCGGGCAACGCGCCTTTCGTTGCCCCGAAGGACGGCGGAGCAACGTTCCACCTCCGAACGAACACGAGCGTCGAGTCGCAGCTCAACGAGCACGGTCAGCGGATCGTGGCGGAAGCGTGAGACCGCACGGTCCGCGAACCGCCGACCGCAACGCGATGGTCGATGTGCTCGCTCTCGCGGTACCCCCGGTCACGCGTGTCAAGCAGAGGGACCATCTCGGCGAGCCGCTGGTGATCCGTCACGATGATGAGTACTTGCGACCGGTCCTCCGCGAGGATGGCCGAGACTGGTTGCCGAAGGCGTACAGCCCGGACATGCCGAGGAAGGTGACCGGTCAGAACGATGTTCCCCAGTAATGATCTCGAAGCGGTGATGGCATCCGCGGCGCGGGGAGCCACCGGGCCTGCTTCAGTGCTGAGCGCGGTCGTTCAATCGGACCTCGTCGTTCCGGTCAGCAACTCGACGGACGAGGGAGGCACGCTCGCTGTCTTGACCATCGACAACCGGGCGTACGTCAAGGTCTTCAGCTCTCACGAGCAGGCTGATGCTGCCGGCGAACAAGGGCCCTTCAGGGTCGTCGCGGCGAAGCAGCTCCTCTCGACGCTCCCCGGTCACGTGGGCTTCGCCGTGAACGTCGGTGGCGACCTCGGAATGCCGGTGTTCGCTGAATCGCTCCGCCAAGCGATCGGTATGACGACGCAGCTGTCCACCGGGGCGCGGATCCGGATCGGTCACCCCGCAACAGAGCCGGACGAGCTCGAAGCAGCGCTGGCCAGTCATCTGGTGAGCGCGACCGCTGTCGTGGCAGGCCGCCGTTGCTGGGCATCCATCGACGAAGCGCCAGCCGGTCTCGTTCTCGGTCTGGACGTCGATCCCGACAGTCCCGATACTCGCCAGCAAGCTCTCCGAGCGGTCGATGAGGCCGTGCGTCAGGCCGCGCCCGACTTCACCGTCGACGTCGTCTTCACGAATGACAACGACACCTTCACCGGCTGGATGTCCTCCAACACGACGCCCTTCTTCGTGCGGGGCACCTCATAGACCGCGTCGCCGCTGTGCCCATCGGCACTGAAGTCCTCGTTCCGGTGGATGGGCGGGGCCGGGTGCAGTCGACGAGTCGGGACCATGGAGGACGTCGCTACGTCGCTTACTCGAGCGCGCTGGCAGTCCCTGCCGGCGTCACGACCGACACGATGAGCTTCCAAGCGTTCCGCGACCTCGCGGCAAGCCCGAATGTCGGCGAGGTAGATCCAGGGAGAAGCCTGGTCGGCCTGGATCCCGATGTTGCGTTTCCGGACCCGAAGACCATCCCATTGCGTCTCGGGACGGTGCGGCTCCGTCCGTTCAACAAGGTCAGTGTCGGGAGTTGGGCCGAGCTGCTGCCTGCATTGCTCGACGCGACGAGCACAACCGGCGTCGTCGCCCTCCAAGGTCGGTCGAGCACGGTCAGGTTCGCTCTCGTGTTCACCGAGGCCAGCTCGACCGTCAAGGCACGGCTCGGCGAACGTCTGGGGAGCGTGGCACACCCAGCGATCTTCCTCCCCGAACACGGCGACCTCCCGGCCCGACTCCGCAACGCGCTCGCTGCCTCTGACGACCCACTCCTGCGCGAGGTGAGCCAGTGGTGACCGTCGATCGATCCCCGGCCGGTCGAGACAGGGACGGATCGGCCGCCTGGGTCCCGCGAACCACGGTGCAGCCGCTGACACGGTCCGGGACAGGGCCGACGGGTACGAACGAACGAGAGAGACGCGAGTGGACCCCACATCCCCCGAAGCACGCGCGGGTCGATGCGTCAGGTCCTCAAGCAGCTCGGGCCCGAGCAGTACCTGCTCATCGACCCGACCGAGCCGGACCCCATCGTGGTGCAACCAGGAGTCGATCGTGGAACGCCGTTCGAGCTGTCGAACCCGTTCCCTCCCCTGACACGCACGGCCTTGTCCGAGCCGCCAGCCACCGCCTCGACGTACTTGTCGGCCCTGCGCGAGCGCGTCTCGAAGACCGGGAAGCCGGTGACCGTCCATGCGGCAGTCACGCAACACAGGGACGGCGATCCGTGGTTGACCCTCATGATCGACAGCGATCCCGAGGACTTCACGCCGGTGTCCGACCTCGCCGTCGCGCTCTGCGACGAGGTAGATCCCGGCATGTGGGTGAACACCACGTTCGCTCGCGGCAAGGCGCTGCCACGTTCCGCACGAGCATGGGTGAAGCGGCACGAGCCAACCGTGTCGGACCCGCTGGGACGCCGTCGATGACATCGCGGATGCCTGACGCCGGGGCTGCCCCGGTCGCCCTCGTCCGAAGGGGACTCGTTGTCGCCGGGCAGCTGTCACTGATCGAGCAGCGCTCCGACGACGGCGGTGGCCGCTTCGCGCTCGTCTGCGAGGTGGAAGGCGAACGCTTCCAGGGCGACGGCTCGACGTGATCCAGGTCACCGGCGCCGAGCGTGATGTCGTGGTCAGTCCGATGGGCCGCCAGACGGGCCAGGGACGCCGAGGCTCCCGTGTGCGTCCTGGACACTCGGCGGCACCTGAGGCGATGGCCGACGTGCTCGCTCCGGCGGACCTCGGGGTGACACTCGCCGAGCAGGCGGATGCCGCTCGCACTCGGCACCGGAGCCTTTCCTGATCTCGCGGATCGCGGTTGCCTTCGGTGGTCGTTCATCCTGAGTCGCGGGCGGCGAACACTTCCCGAGACGGCCCTGGGGCAGGAGCCGCTCCGCGCCGATTCTTGTCACAGCGACAAATACCGTGCTACGGTCGACTCATGGCAGTCGAACTCAGCACCTGGGACGCCCAGGGCACACCGACGACCCCGACGTTCTCCACCATGCGGTTCCCCGCCGGTGAAGCCCACGTCAAGGTCCAGGACGACGCCGACGCGGGGGCGACCGCCGAGATCGCGACCCTGCGCGGCACCAGCGGCGACGACCTCCTCATGCTCGGCATGTGGGCGGACGCCGTCCGGCAGCGTGGGGCACGCTCGGTCGCCCTCGTCCCCTACCTCCCCGGCGCGCGGCAGGACCGCGGGCTCCCGTTCGGCGCCAAGGTCTACGCGGACGTCCTGAACGGCTTCCGGATCGACCAGGTCATCGCCTTCGACCCGCACTCCCCGGTGATCGTCGACCTCGTCGAGCGCCTCACCGTCGTGCCGAGCGAGCAGGTCGTGCACGACGCGGTCCTCGCCGGGTCCGACTACAGCGGCATCCTCGCCCCCGACAAGGGCGCGGTCGCACGGGCATCCCTGGTCGCCGAGGCAGCCGGCCTGCCGCTGTTCCGTGCCGAGAAGCACCGCAACCCCGACACCGGCAAGCTCGACGGCTTCTCGTGCGAGCCGCTCCCGGAGTCCGGCCGGCTGCTCGTCGTCGACGACATCTGCGACGGGGGTGGCACGTTCATGGGGCTCGCGGGCTCGACCGGCCTGCCTGCGGAGCGCCTCGGCCTCTGGGTCTCGCACGGCGTCTTCTCCGGTCGGGCCCCGCAGCTCGCCGAGCACTTCGGCGAGATCGTCACGACCGACAGCTACCCGGCGCAGAACACCGTGCCCGGCCTGCGCACCGTCCCGCTCAGCCCCTACCTCACGAAGGAGATCCGATGACCACCACGACGACGGGCCTCGAGCCCCGCATCACCACCGCGAGCCCGATCGCGCCGCTGCTGGCGGTCGACGGCTACAAGCACTCGCACCGGCAGGTCTACCCGGAGGGCACCACCCGGATCCTGATCAACTGGACGAACCGCTCGAACGCGCACATGCCCGAGTCGACGCACGCGGTGGTCTTCGGGCTACAGGCCTTCATCCAGCGGTACCTCGTCGAGGCGTGGGCGCCGTTCTTCGCCGCCGACGAGGACGAGGTCGCCGACCTGTTCGAACAGGCACTGCAGGGCTACTTCGGCCCGAACCACATCGGCGTCGACCACGTCCGGGCGTTGCACCGCCTCGGGTACCTGCCGCTCGAGATCCGGGCGCTCCCCGAGGGCACGCTCGCCCCGATCGGCGTCGCCACGCTCACCGTCGAGAACACCGTCGACGAGTTCTTCTGGCTGCCGAACTACATCGAGACCGCGCTGTCGGCGTCGATCTGGCACCCGTCCACCGTGGCCACGAAGGCTCTCGAGTACCGCGACCTCATGGAGGAATGGGCCGAGCGCACCGGCGCCGACCCCGCGAGCATCGACTTCGCCGCGCACGACTTCTCGTTCCGCGGCCAGTCGAGCATCGAGTCCGCCGCCGCCGGTGGGGCCGGTCACCTGCTCTCGTTCCTCGGCACCGACTCGATGCCGTCGCTCGACTTCATCGACCGCTACTACCCCGGGGACAACGGCTGGGTGGCGGCGAGCGTCCCCGCGACCGAGCACAGCGTGATGTGCGTCCGCGGTGCCGACGGCGAGCTCGAGACCTTCGAGCAGATCCTCGACGTGTACCCGACGGGCATCGTGTCGGCGGTCAGCGACGGCTTCGACCTGTTCAAGGTCATCACCGAGACGCTCCCCCAGCTCAAGGACCGCATCACCGGCCGCGACGGCAAGCTCGTCATCCGACCGGACTCCGGTGACCCGGTCGACATCGTCACCGGGACGGTCCACGGCGTGCCCGAGGACGAACTGCTGCGCGCCGACCGCAGCCACGAGGAGAAGGGCGTCGTCGAGCTCCTCGACGAGCTGTTCGGCCACACCGTCAACGAGCGGGGCTTCAAGGTGCTCGACCAGCACATCGGCGTCATCTACGGCGACAGCATCACCCTCGACCGTGCGCGCCGCATCTACGAGCGCCTGGCCGCGAAGGGCTACGCGAGCGACAACATCGTGCTCGGCATCGGCTCGTACACGTACCAGTACATGACCCGCGACAACCTCGGCAGCGCGGTGAAGGCAACCTGGGCCCTGGTCGACGGCCAGCCGGTCGACATCCAGAAGGACCCGAAGACGGGCAGCGGCAAGAAGAGCGCCAAAGGCCGCATCGCCCTGCACCGCGACGCCGACGGTGAGATCCGCCAGGTCGACGAGGCCACCGCCGAGGACGAGGCGACCAGCCTCCTCCAGCCCGTCTGGGTCGACGGGCGCTTCCAAGTGCACCAGTCCTTCGCCGACGTCCGCGACACGCTCCGCGCCGAGCGGGCCGCCCGCGCCTCGCGTCGGGCGGCGGCGTGACCGACACCCCCACGGCGGCCCGCGACCAACCGCTCATCGCGATCGACGTCGTCCCGGTGTCGTTCTCGACCGCGGAGGGTCTGCGGGTCGCCACCGCGCGCCGTGCGTACGACCCGTACGCCGGACGGGAGGCACTGCCCGGCGTGCTCCTGGACGCTGCGGAACGCCTCGCCGACGGTGCGCACCGCGCACTGCGCACCAAGACGGGGATCGCGGCGTCGGCAGTCCGCCACCTCGCCCAGGTGGGTGCGTTCGACGGGCCGTCGCGCGATCCGCGGGAGACCGCGATCAGCATCGCGTTCCTGGCGGTCGTGGCTCCGGCCGTGGACGGCGGGCGCGCAGTGTGGCGCCCGGTCGACGGGGGCGACCACGGCCTCCCGTTCGACCACGACACCATCGTGCGTGCCGCGGTCGACCAGGTGCGCACCCGGCTGTGGCGTGACGTCCCGCTCACGCGTGCGCTGCTCGGGGACGTGTTCCCGACGAGCGCTGCGGCGGCACTGCACACCGCGCTGCACGGCGGAGCGCCGGACGCCGGCAACCTGAACCGGGCGCTGCGGACGAACCCGCTGCTCGTGCGGACCGATGCGCCGCCGACGTCGACCGGTCGGGGTGGCCGTCCCCCGGCGACCTGGACGTGGACCGACTGAGCGCGGTTGTCTGGGGGCATGTCCGCTTCGCTGTCCGGTGACGACTCCCTGCACCTGCCCGAGTTCGACGCGCCGCCCGCGTCGCCGATCGACCTCGCCCGGAAGTGGCTCGACGACGCCTCCGCACGCGACGTCTCCGAGCCGATGTCGATGACCCTCGCGACCGCCGGGACCGACGGCCGGGTCAGTGCGCGCACCGTCGACGTCAAGCGCCTCGACGACCGTGGGCTCGTGTTCGGCACCTCCACGCTCAGCCCGAAGGGGCGGCAGCTCGCCGAGAACCCGCACGCGGCACTGCAGGTGTACTGGCGCGAGACGATGCAGCAGCTGCGGTTCGAGGGACGGGCGGTGCGGCTCTCCGACGAGGAGTCCGACGCGCTGTTCGCCGATCGGTCGCCGAAGTCCCGCGCCGCCACCGCGATCGCCGATCAGTCAGCGGTGCTCGAGCCCCGGACCCTGCAGGACCTCATCGATGACGCGAACGTCCTGCTCGACGAGTCCGACGACGACGTGCCCCGCCCCGAGGAGTGGGTGGCGTGGCGGTTGGAGCCGGACGTGGTGGAGTTCTGGCACGGCAGCCGTGACCGGATGCACCGGCGGCTGCAGTACGTGCAGGCAAGCGGCGGCGCGTGGGACGTTGCTCGGCTGCAGCCGTAGCGCCCGGATCGCGGTGAGCGGCACCGGCTGCGGCGATACGAGGGACGACCGGTCGGTCCCCCGACACGGGCGCTACAGCTTCTCGATCGGCGCGATCTTGATCAGCAGCTTCTTCCGACCGGCGGAGTCGAACGCGATCTCGGCGATCCGCTTCGCCCCCTGCCCGGTCACCGCGGACACCGTGCCCTCACCGAAGTCGACGTGCTTGATCCGGTCACCGGCCACGAGCTCCATGTCGCCGTTGTCGCGCACCTGCCCGGACACCCGGTTCGCCCACTCGGTCTTCGGGCGCGTCTTCGCTGCGGCGGCCGCGCGATCGTACGAGCCGCCGCCGAACCCGCCGCCCCCGCGGTAGCCACCGCCACCGCCGCCGAACCCGCCGGCGCCCCCGCCACGACGGGCGTTCAGAGCGCGGGGCTCGGTGCCACCACGGCTGTTCGCCATGCCCGGCGACTGCTTCCACTCGATGAGCCCCTCGGGGATCTCCTGCAGGAAGCGGGACGGCATCGCCACGTTGACGTCACCGAACTGGGCGCGGGTCATCGCGAGGGACAGGAAGAGGGACTTCTTGGCACGGGTGATGCCGACGTAGAAGAGCCGGCGTTCCTCGGCGGGGCCGCCCGGTTCGTTCGCCGACATCCGGTGCGGCAACAGGTCTTCCTCGACGCCGGTGAGGAAGACGGCGTCGTACTCCAGGCCCTTCGCGGTGTGCAGCGTCATGAGCGACACCGTGCCCGACGAGTCGTCGAGTTCGTCCGCAGCCGCGACGAGGGACACCTCGGTCAGGAAGTCCGTCAGCGTGCCGTCGGGGTTGTTCTTCTGGAACTCGCGCGTCACCGCGACGAGTTCGTCGATGTTGTCCGCGCGCGCGGCGTCCTGCGCGTCGGGCGACTTCCGGAGGTTCTCGAGCAGACCGGAGCCGTCGAGCAACTGCGTGAGCGTGTCGACGACCGGCTGGCTGTCCGAGCGCGACGCGACGTCGTCGAGCAGCGCGGCGAACGCCGTGATCGCGTTGCGCACCTTCGGCCCGAACCCGAGTTCGTCCGCGTGGCGGAGGGCGTCCCGCATGGTCGTCTCGTGCTCGTCGGCGTAGCGCTGCAGGGTCGTCTCGGTGACGGCGCCGATGCCGCGTTTGGGCACGTTGAGGATCCGCCGGAGGGCCATCGGGTCAGCCGGGTTCGCGACGGTGATCAGGTACGCCATCGCGTCCTTGATCTCGGCACGCTCGTAGAACTTCGTGCCGCCGAGCACACGGTACGGGATCGCGGCGCGGATGAAGATCTCCTCCAGCGCACGGGTCTGGGAGTTCGTCCGGTAGAACACCGCCATGTCCCGGTAGGACATGCCCTCGTCGTGCAGGCGCTGGATCTCGTCGGCGACGAACTGGGCTTCGTCGTGCCCGGTGTAGCCCGTGAACCCGACGATCTTGTCGCCGGCGCCGACATCCGTGAACAGGTTCTTCGCCTGACGGTCGAAGTTGTTCGCGATGACGGCGTTCGCCGCGTCGAGGATGTTCTGCGTCGACCGGTAGTTCTGCTCGAGCAGCACGACCTTCGAGTTCGGGAAGTCCCGCTCGAACTCGACGATGTTGCGGATGTCGGCACCACGGAACGCGTAGATCGACTGGTCCGAGTCACCGACGACCGTCAGCGACGCGGGGGCGATCGACCCGTCGGCCTCGCGCATGCGGGCGACGTGCTGGCCGGCGTCCTCGAGCTTGTCGACCTGTTCGACCGGGATCGGGCGCGTGAGCTCGCGGATGAGGGCGTACTGCGCGTGGTTGGTGTCCTGGTACTCGTCGACCAGGATGAACCGGAAGCGCCGCTGGTAGAGCGCGGCGACCTCGGGGAACGCGCGGAACAGGAACACCGTCTGACCGATGAGGTCGTCGAAGTCGAACGCGTTCGCCCGGCGCAGTTCGTTCGTGTAACGCCGGAAGACCTCGGTGAACATGACTTCCTGCGGGTCGTTCGCGTTGATGTTCCGCGCGTAGGAGTCGATGTCCTGCAGTTCGTTCTTGAGCTTCGAGATCTTCGAGGCGGCGGCGCCCACCGTCAGCCCGAGCGAGTCCGCCTCGAGCTCCTTGATGATCCGCTTCAGCAGTGCCCGCGAGTCGGCAGAGTCGTAGATCGTGAACGACTGCGCGAAGCCGAAACGCTCGGCCTCACGCCGGAGGATCCGCACGCACGCCGAGTGGAACGTGGAGATCCACATGCCCTCGGCCGCCTGACCGACCAGGGCCTGCACGCGCTCGCGCATCTCGGCGGCGGCCTTGTTCGTGAACGTGATCGCCAGGATCTGGGACGGCCAGGCTTCTCGGTTGGCCAGCAGGAGCGCGATGCGGCGGGTGAGCACGCTCGTCTTGCCGGAGCCCGCACCCGCGACGATGAGCAGGGACTCGCCGCGGTACTCGACGGCTTCCTTCTGCTGGGGGTTCAGACCCGCGGTGAACGGGTCCTCGTACGAGGCGGCCCCGCCACCCTGCTCGGGGGACGAGTCGAATGGGTCCAGCACGATCGTCATGTCCGGAACAGTCTAGGCGCGACCCCCGACAGCCGAGCGGGCGAGCACCGCCAGGTCGGTGTGGTCCGCGAACACGCCGTCCAGTCCGGTCCGGACGACGGACGTGAACCACCGTTCCCAGTCACCGAACGCCGCGACCTCGCCGCCCCGCCGCAACGGCGCCGGCAGGAACCGGTTCTCGGGGCGCAGGGTCCAGGCGTACACGGCGAGGCCGACGCCGTGCGCCCGCTCGACGATCGCACTCCGCACCGGCGCCGGGTCCTCGAGCGCACGGCTGTCGACCCCCGCCATGAGCGTGGCCAGGTCGACGCTGATCCCGTGGAACTCCGAGGCGAACGCCGCGAGCGCGTCGTCGGAGCGTTCCGCCGCGTAGGTCGGAGCCAGCGACCCGTGGAACGCGACCTCGTCGGCGGCGCTGCCCCGCGCCTCCTGGAGGTAGACCATCCGACCACCCGTCCCGCGCGTCCGCAGGTCGCGGAGCACGCCCTTCTCGAAGCTCTCGACCGTCAGCCGGTCGTCCCCGCGCCAGCCCGCCTCGCCGAGCACGTCGTCGAGCAGCTCGCCCATCGGGAAGCCCGCGCGCTCGAAGTACGCGGCGTGCTTGACCTCCGCGACGAGGCCGACCGGGCGACCCGCGCCGTCGAGGATCGCCAGGAGGTCCTCCAGCCGCAGGATCGGTTCCTCACCGTCGTGCGCCGCCGACTCCGGCCGCAGCGCCGGCAGGCGCTCCCGGGTCCGCAGGGTCTGCAGCTCGGCCCAGGTGAAGTCCTCGGTGAACCAGCCGGACAGGGCACGCCCGTCGACGGTCTTCCGCGTCCGCAGGTGCCGGAACTCCGGGTGGTCGGCCACGTCGGTCGTGCCGGAGATCTCGTTCTCGTGGCGGAGGACGAGCACCCCGTCCTTCGTGGGCACGAGGTCCGGCTCGATGGCGTCGGCACCCAGTTCCAACGCGAGCTCGTACGCGCTGCGAGCGTGCTCGGGCCGGTAGCCGGAGGCGCCACGGTGGGCGATCACCAGGGTCATGGCGGCACCATACCGATCCCGGGTGACCACGCCCCGCGATGGCGACCGGGCAGCACTGCGCGGCGTCCGTGTGTCGCCGGACACAACGCGTCCGATGGCCACCCCGCTCCCCAGGAACGGGAACGATGCTCGCCGCGTGACCGTCCGTTCCCTCTCCACCGTCGTCGAGCACCGCATCGACCGGGCCGCGCGCCGCCTGCTCGACGCCGGGCACCAGCCGCACCGGCCCGTCCGGCTGTTCGTCACCGAGTTCCTCGTGTTCGGCGCGAAGCAAGCGTGGGCGTGCGCCTTCGGAGCGTTGCTGCTCGGGACGATGGCGATCGTGCACCTCACGGTCCCGGTCGGCGCGCGGAACGACGTGCTGACGATCGCCGCCGTGCTCCTGCAGGTGGGGATGCTCGTGTTCGGCCTCGAGACCGTCCGAGAGCTCCGCGTCGTCCTCCTCTTCCACGTCGTCGGCACCGTCATGGAGGTCTTCAAGGTGCACGTCGGCTCCTGGACCTACGGGTCGGGCGGCGCACTCGTCCTGGCCGGCGTCCCGCTGTTCTCGGGGTTCATGTACGGCGCCGTCGGGTCGTACCTGGTGCGTGTGTACCGCCTGTTCGACCTCCGGTTCGACCGGTACCCGCGGCAGTGGCTGCTCGCGGTCGTCGCGGGCGGGGTCTACGCCAACTTCTTCGCGCACCACTTCGTGTGGGACGCCCGGTCCGTGCTGCTCACGGCGGTGGTGCTGCTGTTCGCCCGCACCACGATGCACGCGCGCGTGCACCGCGCCACCCTGCGGATGCCGGTGCTGGTCGCGATGGCGCTCGTCGCGCTGTTCATCTGGTTCGCCGAGAACGTGGCGACCTGGGCGGGCGCCTGGGCCTATCCCGCCCAGGCGGCAGGGTGGCAGCCGGTCGCGCCGACCAAGATCGTCGCCTGGCTCCTGCTGATGGTCATCTCCGTCGCGATGGTCACGTGGGTGTACCCGCCGGTCCCGCCGTCGCCGCCGATCCGGCCAGGAGGCGCGGCGCACCCCCGTCCCGCCGCGCCCGACGGGCGGTCGGCTGGCTCTCGTCCAACTCGGGGCGGGCGCGCAGCCCCCGCCCGTAGGCTCCACCCGTGGGGTCCCCGAGGGACCGCTTCCGCTCGCCGCGAATCCTCAGCCTTCCGCGATCGAGCGCCCCTAGGCTGAGAGGACTCGAATCTCCAAGGAAGAGGACACCATGGCCTTCAAGCCCGGTTTCGACCAGTCCCCCGCCTTCAACGACGCCGGCCGGAACGCCTGGGGCACCGGTGCCGGTCAGCAGCAGGCAGGCTGGGGCCAGACGCCGCAGCAGGGCGGGATGACCCCCGAGCAGCTGCAGTACCTGTACGACCGCCCCTCGGCCAGCACGGTCGACACGGACCGCATGTCGTACGAGGACACCATCGTCAAGACGCTGCTCGCGTTCGGCGTGCTCGTCGTGGGCGCGGTCGCGGGGTGGAACCTGCCTCCGGTCGTCTGGATCGTCGGCGCGCTCGTCGGGTTCGTCCTGGCGCTGGTCAACACCTTCAAGAAGAAGCCGTCGCCGGCACTCGTGCTGACGTACGCGTTCTTCGAGGGGCTGTTCGTCGGTGGCATCTCCGGGTACTACCAGGCGGCGTTCGGCGGCATCGTCCCGCAGGCCGTCTTCGGCACGCTCGGGGTGTTCGGCATCACGCTCGCGCTCTTCGCTTCCGGCAAGGTCCGGGCGACCCCGAAGGCAACGCGGTTCTTCCTGGTCGCGATCGTCGGCTACATGGTCTTCCAGCTCGTGAACCTCGTGCTCATGTGGACGGGCGTCACGAGCGGCACCTTCGGGATCATGAGCCAGCCGAGCTTCCTGTTCGGCATCCCGTGGGGCGTCGTGATCGGCATCTTCGTGGTGGTCATGGCGGCGTACTCGCTGATCCTCGACTTCGACCAGATCAAGACGGGCGTCCAGCGCGGCGCTCCCCGGATCTACGCGTGGACTGCGGCCTTCGGGCTCATCGTCACCCTCGTGTGGCTCTACCTCGAGATCCTGCGCATCCTCGCCATCATCGCGAGCAGCCAGCGCAACTAGCGGGTACCACTCGCGAACGAAGGGCCCCGGCGTCGCCGGGGCCCTTCGTCGTTCCCGCCGCCGGGGGTGCGGTCGGCGAATGTGCCTTTTCCGTCACGCTCGGGCGCCCCCGGCGGCATCTTCTGCCCGTTCGGCGGATCACGCGCGGCGTGTTCTGACCGCTCGGCGAACCAGCCGCGGGCGGGCGGCGCGGACGGGCGCCGCGGACGGGCGGCGCGGACGCAGAACGGCCCGGCACGCAGAGGCGTGCCGGGCCGTTCAGGACGGGAGGACTACTCCCACTCGATGGTTCCCGGCGGCTTCGACGTGACGTCGAGCACGACGCGGTTGACGTCCTGCACCTCGTTCGTGATGCGGTTCGAGATCTTCGCGAGCACGTCGTACGGCAGGCGGGTCCAGTCGGCGGTCATCGCGTCCTCCGACGACACCGGACGGAGCACGATCGGGTGGCCGTAGGTCCGACCGTCACCCTGGACGCCGACGGAACGGACATCCGCGAGGAGGACGACCGGGCACTGCCAGATCTCCTCGTCGAGGCCGGCCGCGGTGAGTTCTTCACGGGCGATCTTGTCGGCCGCGCGGAGCAGCTCGAGGCGGTCCTTCGTGACCTCGCCGACGATGCGGATGCCGAGACCGGGCCCGGGGAACGGCTGACGCCCGACGATGACCTCGGGGAGCCCGAGCTCGCGGCCGACCGCGCGGACCTCGTCCTTGAACAGCGTGCGGAGCGGCTCGACGAGCTCGAACGTCATGTCCTCGGGCAGTCCGCCGACGTTGTGGTGCGACTTGATGTTCGCGGTGCCGGATCCGCCGCCGGACTCGACGACGTCGGGGTAGAGCGTGCCCTGGACGAGGAACTTGACCTCGCCCGATTCGGAGTCCGACGAAGCGGCGTCGGCGCGGGCTTCGAGCACGAGGGCTTCGGCAGCGGCCTCGAACGTGCGGATGAACTCGCGGCCGATGATCTTGCGCTTCTGCTCCGGGTCGCTGACACCGGCGAGGGCGTCGAGGAACTGCTGCTCCGCGTCGACCGTGACGAGCCGGACACCGGTGGAGGCGACGTAGTCCTCTTCCACCTGCTTGCGCTCGTCGGCGCGGAGGAGCCCGTGGTCGACGAAGACGCACGTGAGCTGGTCACCGACGGCCTTGTGCACGAGGGCCGCGGCGACGGCGGAGTCGACACCGCCCGAGAGCCCGGCGATGACCCGCGCGGAGCCGACCTGCGAACGGATGCGCTCGACCTGCTCCTCGATCACGTTGGCGGAGTTCCAGTCGCCCGGGAGCCCGGCGGCACGGTGGAGGAAGTTCTCGAGCACGGCCTGGCCGTACACGGAGTGCTTCACCTCGGGGTGCCACTGCACGCCGTAGAGCTTGCGCTCGTCGGACGCGAAGGCGGCGACGGGGGTCGAGGCGCTCGACGCGAGGACTTCGAAGCCCTCCGGTGCCTTCGCCACGGAGTCGCCGTGCGACATCCACGTGACCTGGGACTCGGGCTGGTCGCCGAGCAGCACGCTGCCCGAACCGGACACCGTGACGTCCGTGGCGCCGTACTCGCGCAGCCCGGTGTGCGCGACCTCGCCGCCGAGCGCGGACGCCATGGCCTGGAAGCCATAGCAGATGCCGAGCACCGGGACGCCGAGCTCGAGGATCCCGCCGTCGAGCGCGGGGGCACCCTGCTCGTACACGGACGACGGACCACCGGAGAGCACGATCGCCGCCGGGTCCTTCGCGCGGATCTCGTCCGCGGTGATCGAGTGCGGGACGATCTCGCTGTAGACGTTCGCTTCACGGACCCGACGCGCGATGAGCTGCGCGTACTGGGCTCCGAAGTCGACGACGAGGACGGGACGCTGTTCGGTCTCGCTCACCGAGCGGCCTCCTTCTCACGCTGCTGGGCAGCGGTCAGCTCGTGGTACGTGTCCATCGCGATCTGCTGCATGCGGTGCTCGACCACGAAGGACATGAACGGGATGATGCCCCCGAGGGCGATGAGCAGGAAGCGGATCGGCTTCCAGCGCATGATGCTCCACAGACGGAAGTCGGTGAAGAGGTAGAGCACGTACAGCCAGCCGTGAGCGATGAGGATGCCGATGGACAGGTTGAACGTGCCCGGCTCCTTGCCCGCGGTGCCCTCCGGCACGAAGAACGCGCCGCCGCCGAGCTGCATCTCGAGGTGCAGCGGCGTGTACTTGAGGATCATCTCGACCACGAGGGCGAGCAGCAGCACACCGGTGATGTACGCCGAGACGCGGTACCACTTCACCGCGCCCGGGATCTTCGGGATGTCGCGGGTACGGACGGTCAGAGCCATATCGGCCATCCTACCGTCGGTCGGCGAGGGCCCCGTCGACGCTGAGAGCGGCCTCACGGCGCTCCTCTTCCTCACGCTCCCAGGCGTCCTTCACGAAGCGGTACCAGAGGAACACGGCGAACCCGGCGAAGACGACCCACTCGACGGCGTAGAAGAGGTTCAGCCAGTCGAACTGCACCTCGCGCGTGGGAGCGCGGTCCGCGATGGTGCCGAGATCTGCTGCCTTCGCGGTGGTCCCGTCGGCGACGACGTACCCGAGGTACATGCGGTCGTCGAACGCCTTCCACGTGTTCACGAACCGTGCCGGAGCGACCGCGGAGTACTCGCCCTTGGCGTAGCTGTCCTGGTCCGGCGACTCGGCCGGGTAGTAGCGTCCCTCGACGGTGACCCGCTGACCGTCCGCCATCCGGTCACCACCGGCGACGGCTGCGGACCGTTGGTCGGACCAGCCGAGGACGACGGGGACGCTCACGCCGCTCCCGGCGTCCACCAGGTGTCCGACGGTCTGGTACGTCCCACCACCGCTGCGGCCGGTGAGGACCGTGGTGTCGCCCGCGACGAAGGTGCCCGTGACGGTGACCTTCTGGCCGGCCAGGGTCTCGCTCGTCGGCTTCCCCGGCTCGGTGACCTGGTCGAGCACCTTGCGGGTCTCGGTGGTCGTGGGCAGCGGTTTGCCGTTGGCGATGCTCCGTTCGAGCTGCCACTTGCCCAGCCCGGCGAAGACCGCCGCGAGCACGAGCGCCAGCAACAGCAGCGCGATCCACCTCGGTCGTCGGGCTACGGCCCACATTCGTATCAGTACTCCGGATCGCGCTGTCGGACCGGGCGTTCGGGGCGCTCGGCGGGGATCTCGACCGACGACGTCACGGGTTCGGACGTCGCCTCCGGGGATCCATTCTCCCGCTCTTCCCTGCCAGCGGCCTCCACCAGGGCGAACTCCTCCGCGAACTGGCGGTCCCGCTCGGCACGGCGTGCGGCGCGGGCGGCGTCCTGATCGGCGATCCCTGCCTCGGCCGCAGTGTCGATCGCCTCGTCGAGGGCGGGTCCCGCAGCGGCCCCGGACCGTCGGCCGAGCCGGTCCCGCAGGCGCGAGCGGAGCCGCGCCACGCGGGCGGGACGCACCACGAGGCGGCCGATCCGGTCCGAGTTCACCGCGAGCAGCGGTCCGAGGATCGCCATGACGAGGACGTAGAGGCCCGCGAACGCGGTGATCCGCGCCTCCAGTCCGGCAGCGGCCGAGAGCGTCGCGAGGATCAGCGCGAACTCCCCGCGGTTCACCAGGATGACCGCGGTGTTGATGCCCTGCTGGACGTTGAAGCCGTTCATGCGGGCGACGAGCTGTCCGGCGACGGCGTTGAGCGCCACGGTCATGCCGATGGCGCCGAGCACGGGCCAGAGCACCTCGCCGAAAGTCGTGAGGTCGAGGCCGAGCCCGAAGTTCACGAAGAAGAACGCCGCGAACACGTCGCGCATCGGGAGGGCGAGCTGCTCGATGCGGTCGCGGTAGCGCGTCGCACCGCAGAGCAGGCCGATCACGAACGCTCCGATCGCGTCCGTCACCCCGAGCAGGTCGCCGATGCCGCCGAACATGACCGCGAGGCCGAAGAACAGCACGGTGAAGAGCTCGTCGTCACGGGTCGCGAACAACCGGGACACCCACTTGCCGGCGAACCGGGCGAGGGTGAACATCACGACGAGGAACCCGAACGCCAGCGCGAGCTTGCCGACGACCGCCCAGACGTTCGTGTCGCCGGAGAGCACCACGGACACGATCGCGAGGTAGATCGCGATGAAGACGTCCTCGATGACGGTGACGCCGAGGATCATCGGCGTCTCGTCGTTCGCCAGGCGTCGCAGCTCGATGAGGAGCTTCGTGACGATCGCGCTCGACGACGTCGCGGTCATGCCCGCGATGATCAGGGCTTCCCGGGTGCCCCACCCGAGCGAGAACCCGAACGCGAACCCCACGCCCATGTTGATCGCGACGTACGTGCCGCCGGAGACCAGGAGCTTGCCGGCGTTGCCGTAGAACTCTTCCTGGTCGAACTCCAAGCCGAGGTTGAACAGCAGCAGGATGAGCCCGAACGTCGCGATGAGCTCGATCGTGTGCGACTCGACGCTCAGCCCGATCCACGGGGTGTGCGGGCTCGCGATGAGCCCGACGATCATGTAGATCGGGATCGCCGGCAGGCCGATGGTCTTGCCCAGTCGGCCCAGCACGTAGGCGATCAGGAACAGGACGCCGATGGTGAGCAGCTCACCACCCAGGTGCACGGGCTAGCTCCCCGACGGGGCCTCGGCCGCAGCGGCCGCAAGCTCTCCGCTGCGGTAGAACGAGAACGCCTTCGCGACCTTCTCGGGGGAACCCGCGACCACGATGGTGTCGCCGGGGAACACGACGAAGTCCGACGACGGGGCCGGGTTGGCGCTGTCGCCGCGGACCACCGCGACGACCGTCAGGCCGATGAAGCCCGAGTCGTGCAGGTCACCGAGGGGCTTGCCCGCGATGGCGTCGTCGTAGTCGACCGAGAACCAGTCGATGCTGAGACCCGGGATCTCGTCGAGCTTGTCGAGGCCCTCGGTGATCCGGGTGCCGCCGAGGAGTTCGGCGAGGGTGTGCGCTTCGTCCTCACTGAGGCGCAGCGACACCTTCTCCGACTTGTCGGCGCCGTCGGAGACGTCGGCGAAGGAGATGAGGTCGGAGTGACCCGACCGGTGCGTGATGACACCGCACTTGCCACCGTCGTCGGTGTAGAAGCTGTGCAGCACGCCGACTCCGGGGAGTTTGACGCGATGGACGTCGACCATGATGGCTCCCTTTTCGAGTACCCCGATGATAACCACCGACGCGGCCCGTCCATTCCGGTCCGCTACAGTCCGGAGGATGGGGAACACAGGGGGCAGGGGTGGGGACGAGCGGACTGCGCGGACCCGCGTGGTCGTCGCCGTGATCGGGGTCGTCGTGGTGGCCGTCTACGCCGCACTGCTGGCCGTCGAGTCGCTGGTCCTCGACCCCCTGGCAGCGGTGCCGGGCGCATCGCTCGCGCAGATCCACGCGCACCTCGAAGGGCAGGGCTTCCACGTGCGGACGGACATCGCGGTCGTGGTCGGGATCGCCGTCGTCGGCGTCGCCCTGGCGGTCGGGCTCGCGTCGTCCCTGCTCGTCACCCGGGCACCGGCACACGTGCTCGCGGCCGTCCTGCTCGCGGTCGTCGTCATGGGCGCTCCGATGTCGTGGTGGAGCGGCTTCCAGCTCGGCATGGACGTCGCCGACGGGTACGGCGTGGGCGGCGCGGACCACACCATCTGGGCCGGTGTCCTCTACGCCACGAGCGCGGTCGCGCTGGTCGCGCTCCCGTTCGTCCTCGTGGTGGGTCAGGCACGGCACGTCCGACGCACCACGGGCCGGACGCGCGCTGCCTGACCGAGGGGTGTCTCGCCTCCAGGCCCCGACCGGGAGGCGCGACACCCGTCGGCGACGCGGGCCGCGTCCTACTCGGGTTCGCTCGTCTTCTCGCCCACGACCTGCGCGTCGGACGCCTTCGCACCCTCCGCGCCGCTCGACCGGCCACCGCCGACCACGACGTCGTCCTCGTCGAACCCGAACGCGATGTCCGGCGCCTCGAGGCGGACGCGGTCCGCGGACTCGTCGTCGGGCTGGAGCTGCGACTCGCGTTCGGCTGCCACACGCTTGAGGTAGTTCGAGACCTCGTTCTCGGTGGTCTCCTGGTCCCAGCCGAGCACGTCCGCCATGAGCTTCGCGGCGACGGGCGCTGCGGATTCGCCGCGGTCCCAGGCCTCGATCGAGATGCGGGTCCGGCGGGCGAGGACGTCCTCGAGGTGCAGCGCACCCTCGTTCGACGCCGCGTACACCACCTCGGCTCCGATGTAGTCGTCGGCGCCGGGCAGCGGCTCGGCGAGGGACGGGTCCTGCTTCACGAGCTGCAGGACCTCGGTGGCGAGGGTGCCGTACCGGTTGAGCAGGTGCTCGATGCGGACCTTGTGCAACCCGAACGTCCGGGCGGTGCGGCCGCGGCGGTTCCAGGCGGCCGGGTAGCCCTCGGCGCCGAGCAGGGGGATGTCCTCGGTCGTCGACGCTGGGATCTTCCCGTCCATCGCCGCGACGGCCTCGTCGATGGCGTCCTTGCCCATCACGCGGTACGTCGTCCACTTGCCGCCGGCGACCACGACGAGCCCCGGGACGGTGTGGGCGACGACGTGCTCGCGGCTGAGCTTCGACGTCTGGTCCGACTCCCCCGCCAGCAGCGGTCGGAGTCCGGCGTAGACGCCCTCGACGTCCTCGCGGGTGAGCGGGACCGCGAGCACCTTGTTGACGTGCTCGAGGATGTAGTCGATGTCCGCCGCGGTCGCCGCCGGGTGCGCCTTGTCCAGGTACCAGTCGGTGTCCGTCGTGCCGACGAGCCAGTGCCGACCCCACGGGATGACGAACAGCACGCTCTTCTCGGTGCGGAGGATCATGCCCATGTTCGACTGGAACCGGTCGCGCGGGATGACGAGGTGCACGCCCTTCGACGCCCGCACCTTGAACTGCCCCCGCGTCCCGATCATCGCCTGGGTGTCGTCCGTCCACACGCCCGTCGCGTTGACGACCTGCTTCGCCCGGATCTCGAAGTGCTCGCCCGTCTGGATGTCGTGTGCGTGCGCGCCGACCACGCGCTCGCCGACGCGGATGAAGCCCTCGATGCGGACCCGGCTGGCGGCGTGGGCACCGTAGGACGCGGCGGTACGGACGAGCGAGGCGACGTAGCGGGCGTCGTCGACCTGCGCGTCGTAGTACGTCATGCCGCCGACGAAGGCGTCCTTCTTGAGCGACGGCATCGACCGGAGGACCTGGGTCCGGCTGAGGTGCCGGTGGTGCGGGACCCCCGGGGGCCGTCCGCCGGACCAGCTGAACGCGTCGTACATCGCCATGCCGATGCCGATGTAGAACCGCTCCCACACGCGGTGGTTGAGCGGGTAGAGGAAGCGCACGGGCTTCACGAGGTGCGGGGCGATGCGCTGCAGGAGCAGGCCACGCTCGATGAGGGCTTCACGCACCAGCCCGAAGTTGAGCTGCTCGAGGTAGCGGATGCCGCCGTGCACGAGCTTCGACGACCGGCTCGACGTGCCGGAACCCCAGTCCCGGGCCTCGACGATGCCGACGCTCAGACCGCGGGTGGCGGCGTCGAGGGCGCTGCCCGCACCGACGATGCCCCCGCCGACGACGAGGACGTCGAGCTCCTTCGACCGGAGCGCCTCGATCGCGGCGGTGCGGTCGTCCGGACCGAGCTTCGCCGACGGGTCGAACCCGACGCCCGGCGCGGCGTTCTCCGCCCGCGCGGGCCGTGTCGCACTCGACGTGCTGGTGGTGCTGGTCTTCGCCATCGTCGCCTCCGTGTCACCGTCGACGCCGGGCGTCACCCGGGCGCGTGCCCGGGTGCCACCGTCAGTTCCGGTGGTACGGCGCCACGACCACTTCTACTCGCTGGAACTCCTTGACGTCGGAGTATCCGGTCGTCGCCATCGACCGACGCAGGGCGCCGACGATGTTGGCACGGCCGTCCCACGACGGGGTCGGGCCGTTGAGGACGTTCTCGAGCGGGGCGATCGTGCCGACCTCGACCCGGCGACCGCGCGGCAGTTCCGGGTGGTGCGCTTCGGCGCCCCAGTGGAACCCGCCACCGGGTGCCTCGGTCGCCCGGGCCAGTGCGGTGCCGAGCATCACGGCGTCGGCACCCATGGCGATCGCCTTGACGACGTCACCGGCGGTGTCGAGCCCGCCGTCGGCGATGACGTGCACGTAGCGGCCGCCGGACTCGTCCATGTAGTCGCGGCGAGCGCCGGCGACGTCCGCGACGGCCGTGGCCATCGGAGCGTGGATGCCGAGCGCGGCCCGCGTGGTCGAGGCTGCGCCACCGCCGAAGCCGACGAGCACGCCGGCGGCACCGGTGCGCATGAGGTGCAGCGCGGCCGTGTACGTCGAGGCACCGCCCACGATGACCGGCACGTCGAGTTCGTAGATGAACTTCTTGAGGTTGAGCGGCTCGGTGTTCTGCGACACGTGCTCGGCCGAGACGGTGGTGCCGCGGATGACGAACAGGTCGACACCGGCGTCGACGACGGTCTGCGAGAACTCCGCGGTGCGCTGCGGGCTGAGCGAACCGGCGACGGGGACGCCCGCGGCGCGGATCTCGGCGAGACGCGCGGTGATCAGCTCGGCCTTGACCGGCTCGGAGTAGATCTCCTGCATGCGCTTGGTGACGTTGCCGTCCGTGAGCGTCTTGATCTCGTCGTAGTGGGGCGTCGGGTCCTCGTAGCGGGTCCAGAGGCCTTCGAGGTCGAGGACGCCGAGCATGCCGAGCTTGCCCATCTGGATGACCGTGGCCGGTGAGGCGACGGAGTCCATCGGGGCCGAGAGGATCGGCGACTCGAAGGTGAACGCGTCGATCGACCACTGCACGCTGACGTCGCGCGGGTCACGCGTCCGTCGCGAGGGGACCACCGCGATGTCGTCGAAGGCGTACGCTCGACGTCCCCGCTTGCCAGCACCGATCTCGACTTCACTCACCCGGCAAGCCTACCGGTCGCCGTGGTCCGGTGACCCGGGCGGTCGGTGCAGCGGTGCCCCCGGACGCCTCCGCCGCCGGAGGGTGCGGAGCACGAGGCCGAGCAGGAGCGCGAGCGCCACGAGGACGACGAGGAGCGCCGCTGCCACCTTGACGAGGAACGCGGCCCCGACGAAGAGCACGGCGAAGACCACCCAGACCAGGGCGTCCGCCGCGACCGCCGACACTCTCCGCACGGCGGGAACCTACCAGGCGCCGCGGGTGGCGCAGCGTCAGTTCCGGGCCGTGCTGCGGGCCGCACCGCCCGCGTTCGGGGGCCGACCCGCGTGGCAGGGCCGCGCCTCCCGGCCCTGCCCCCAGCGGTGAGGAGCGGGGCCGTGCGGCGCTGAGCGACCACGCACGACCCCGCTCGGTGCGGGCACCGCCCCCACAGCGGCGCCCACGGTCGACCCCGCTCGCTCAGCGCGCGGCGTCGACGTCCTTGGCGAGCGTCCCCAGGTACAGCTCGATGACCTTCGGGTCGTCGGCGAGCTCCTTCCCGGTGCCCGAGTACGCGTTCCTCCCCTGGTCGAGCACGTACCCACGATCGCAGATCTGCAGACAGCGTCGCGCGTTCTGCTCCACCATGACGATCGACACTCCGGCTTTGTTGATCCGTCGGGTGCGGATGAACGTCTCGTCCTGTCGTACCGGCGACAGCCCGGCGGAGGGTTCGTCGAGCAGCAGGACCTTCGGGTCCATCATGAGCGCCCGCGCCATCGCCACCGACTGCCGCTCGCCGCCGGACAGCGAACCGGCACGCTGCCCGCGCCGCTGCCCGAGGACGGGGAAGAGGTCGTAGATGACCTCGAGGCGCTCGGCGAACTTCTTCGGGCGGAGGTACAGCCCCATCTGCAGGTTCTCCTCGATGGAGAGCGACGGGAACACGTTGTTCGTCTGCGGCACGAAGCCCACGCCGGCCTGCACGAGCTTGTTCGCCTTGAGGTTCGTGATGTCCTCGCCCTGCAGGCTGACCGACCCCTCGCGGATCGACACGAGGCCGAACAGCGCCTTGAGGAGCGTCGACTTGCCGGCGCCGTTCGGGCCGATGATGCCGATGAGCTCGCCCGGGTAGCAGTCCAGGTCGCAGCCGTTCAGGATGTTGACCCCGGGCAGGTAGCCGGCGACGAGGTTCTTGGCGCTGAGCACGGGTTCGCCGCGGTCCAGGGTCGCGGCCGGGGCCGGACTGGAGGCGCTGCTGGCGTTCGTGGGGTCCGTCGCGTCCGTCATCGGGTCGCCTCCTGCTCGTCTTCCTCTGCTACTTCCTCGGCCAGCTCCTCGTAGGTCTCCTCGGTGAGGAGCGAGTCGTCGCCCAGGTCGGTGTCGTGGTGGGCGCCGAGGTACGCGTCGATGACGGCCCGGTCGTCCATCACGGTGTCGGCCGGTCCCTCGGCGACGACCTTGCCCTCGGCCATCACGACCACCCAGTCCGAGATGTGCCGGACCATGTGCATGTCGTGCTCGACGAAGAGCACGGTCATCCCGTCGTCGCGGAGGGACTGGATGTGCCCGAGGAGCGACTGGGTGAGGGCCGGGTTCACGCCCGCCATCGGCTCGTCGAGCATGATCATCGTCGGATCGGACATGAGCGCCCGCGCCATCTCGAGGAGCTTGCGCTGGCCGCCGGACAACGAGCCGGCGTAGTCGTCGCGCTTCGTGTCGAGCTTGAACCGCGCGAGGAGGTCCTCCGCCTTCGCGGTGATCTCGCGCTCGCGTCCCCGCCAGAGTGCCGGGACGAGGCCGACGAAGAAGTTCTCGCCGGGCTGGTCGCGGGCGCCGAGGAGCATGTTCTGCATCACGGTCAGACGGCTGAGCGCCTTGGTGAGCTGGAACGTGCGGACCATGCCCTTGTTCGCGATGTGCACGGCGCTCGTCTTCTGCAGGGCCTCGCCCGCGAAGGTGGTGCGGGCGCCGGGGCTCGGCTTGTCGAAGCCGGTCAGCAGGTTGAAGAACGTCGTCTTGCCGGCGCCGTTCGGTCCGATGAGGGCGGTGATCGAGCCCCGCTGGACCTCGAGGTGGTCGACGTCGACGGCCGTCATGCCGCCGAAGTGCCGGGTGACGCCGTCGACCGTGAGGATCGGGTCGGCCTTGGGGTGGCGGTACTCAGACACTGAACGTCAGCTCCTTCTTGTTGCCGAGGAGTCCCTGTGGACGGAAGACGATGAGGAGCATGAGGGCGACGCCGACGAGCACGTAGGAGAACTGCTCCGCCTGCTGCTGGTTCATGATCGAGTCGGGGATGAAGTCGCTCGCCACCGTCCGGATGAACAGCCGGACGACGAAGAACAGCACCGCGCCGAGCACCGGACCGAACACCGTCGCCGCGCCGCCGAGGATGAGCGCCGTCCAGATGAAGAACGTCATCGAGCGGCCCATCGCGTCGGGTTGGACGGAGCTCGGCAGGACGTAGACGATCCCGGCGAGCGCCCCGAGTGCGCCACCGAACACGAGCGCCTGCATCTTGTACGAGTAGACGTTCTTGCCGAGGGAGCGGACGGCGTCCTCGTCCTCGCGGATGGCCTTGACCACGCGACCCCAGGGGCTCCGCATGAGGAGGAACAGCACGAGTGTGAAGAGGGCGACGAGGCCCCACGCGACGATCCGGATCCACCAGCCGTTGACGCCGTTGTTGGCGTAGCTGAACCAGAGGACCGAGGTCGTGCCGTCGGGCAGCGGGCTGAGCGCGGTGAACGGGGCGCGGTAGCTCGATCCGGTGATGCCGTTCGAACCGCCGGTGGTCGTCGTGAGCAGGCTCGACCGTCCGACCATGCGGATGATCTCCGCGCCGGAGATCGTGACGATCGCCAGGTAGTCGCCGCGGAGCCGGAGCGTCGGGATGCCGAGGATGACCGCGAACACGATGGCCACGACGAGGGCGACGAGGACCGCGACGACGAACGGCAGTCCGTTCGTGATCGAGATCGCGAAGCCGTAGGCGCCGAGGAGCAGGAACGCCGCCTGGCCCATGTTGATCAGGCCGGTCAGGCCGAAGTGGACGTTGAGGCCGATCGCGGCGAGGGCGAACGCCGCCGTGGTCGGGGCGAGGGCCTCCTGGGTCAACGAGGAGAGGAGGGAGAGGATGTAGTCCATGACGGTCGCTCCTTAGCCGATCCGCTCGGCACGGCCGAAGATGCCCTGCGGCCGGAACAGCAGGATGAGGATGAGGATCACGAGCGCGGTGGCGTACTTGAAGTCGCCCGGCAGCACCAGGTTCGTGAGCTCGACGACGACGCCGATGATCATCGAACCGGCGAGCGCGCCGTACGCGGTGCCGAGGCCGCCGAGGGTGACGGAGGCGAACATGAGCAGGAGCAGCTGGAGCCCGGTCTGCCAGTTCACGCCGTTCAGCACGAGGCCGAGCATCACGCCGGACAGCCCCGCGAGGCCGGCGGCGAGCGTCCACACGAACCGGATGACCCGGTCGACGTCGATGCCGGACGCGCTGGCGAGGGCGGGGTTGTCCGACACCGCCCGGGTCGCGCGGCCGAAGCGGGTCTTCGCGAGGAACAGGCCGGTGCCGACGAGGACGACCAGTGCGATGGCCATGGCGACGTAGGACTGCACCGTCAAGGTGAGTCCGGCGAACGTGACCGTCTGCGGGTTGCCCTGCTGGATGCGGACCGTCGAGGCCCCGAAGAAGTACTGGAACGCGTACTGCGCGGCGATCGACAGGCCGATGGTCACGATCATGAGCTGCGTGAGGCTGATCCGCCGGCGGCGCAGGGGGCGCCAGATCGCGGCGTCCTGGAGGTACCCGGTCGCGGCGCAGAGGAGCGTGACCACGATCCCGGTGAGCCAGATGTTCCACCCGAGCTGGTTCGCGAACACGTACGCGAGGAGGCCGCCGAGCGTGACCTGCTCGCCGTGCGAGAAGCTCGACAGTCCCGTCGTGCCGTAGATGAGCGACAACCCGACCGACGCGAGGGCGATGAGGAGCCCCAGCCGGATGCCGGACGCGAACTGCTGCCAGGCGCGCGCCGGGGTGACGCTCGAGGAGTCGTCGGTCGTGGTGACGCCCTGTTGGTCGGACAGCTGGAAGATCTGCCCGACGTTCTGGTTGAGGTTCGCCTGCACGGTGCGCTTGGCGTCGGCGGCGTTCGTCAGGTACTGGCCCTTCGGCAGCGTGTCCTGGTCGACGCTCACCGTGTACCGCCCGGCCGTCTCGACCCGGACGGACCAGCGGCCGGTGTCGCGCGTCGTCGCGGTCTGCGCGAAGCCGCCCGGACCGGCGACGGCCACGTCCACGCCCTCGACCGGTCGGCGGTCGGAGTCGGTGATCGTGCCCTGGATGCAGCCGTTCGTCGGGCTGACCGTGCAGGGCTGCGTGCTCGTCCCTGCGCCGGTGCTCGCGGACGCGCTCGCGGTCGGGGACGCCGTCGCGCCGTTCGCGGGCGCGGTCACCGCCCAGTCGATGAGGAAGGTCGCCAGGAACGCCACGATCAGGACGGCCATGACGACCGGTCGCGTGCGCCCCCGACGGAGGCGGAACCGGTGCGCGTGCACCGGTCCCGGAGGAGTGATGGATCCCACGGAAGAGCCTCTCGTTCGGATGACGAGTGACGCTATGGGGATTGTGTGACACCCATGTTTCCATCACGTTCCCTGCACGATTCGTGCCGGAACTGTGACATTGCGCAGGATGGCTGCGTGACGGAGTCGAGCCGCGCCTCCCGGCCCCCGCGCGTGCCGCGCGACGGAATGCGCGCGCGGACCTGCGCGTTACCATGGCTCACCGGGATCTCGACGGCGCGCCCCCGGCACCCACCACTTCACCTCGCCCACGAAGGGGACCCATGGACCAGCCGGATCCGTTCGGATTCATCGGACTCACGTACGACGACGTCATGCTCCTGCCCGGGCACACCGACGTCATCCCGAGCGAGGCGTCCACGACGTCCCGGCTCACCAAGCGCATCGACGTCCACGTGCCGCTGCTGTCGGCCGCGATGGACACGGTGACCGAGGCCCGCATGGCGATCGCGATGGCGCGCCAGGGCGGCATCGGCATCCTGCACCGCAACATGTCCATCGCGGACCAGGCTGCCGCGGTCGACAAGGTGAAGCGGTCCGAGTCGGGCATGATCACGAACCCGGTGACCACGTCGCCGGACGCCACCGTTGCCGAGGTCGACGCACTCTGCGGACAGTTCCGGGTCTCGGGCCTCCCGGTGGTCGAGGGCGACGGCACCCTCGTCGGCATCATCACGAACCGCGACATGCGCTTCGTCGCCCCGTTCGAGCAGCAGTCCACGCTCGTGCGCGACGTCATGACGAAGGCACCGCTCGTGACCGCCCCGGTCGGCATCGACCCGGACGACGCGGTCGCGATCTTCGCGGAGCACAAGATCGAGAAGCTGCCCCTCGTCGACGAGTCGGGCAAGCTCAAGGGCCTCATCACCGTCAAGGACTTCGACAAGAGCGAGAAGTACCCGGACGCCACGAAGGACGAGGGCGGCCGCCTCCGGGTCGGCGCGGCGATCGGCTTCTTCGGGGACGCCTGGCAGCGCGCGACCGCCCTGCTCGAGGCCGGTGTGGACGTGCTCGTCGTCGACACCGCCAACGGCGAGAGCGAGGGTGTGCTCGACATGGTCCGGCGCATCAAGGCCGACCCGGCGTTCGCGGGCGTGGACGTCATCGGCGGCAACGTCGCGACCCGTGCCGGCGCGCAGGCGCTCATCGACGCCGGGGTCGACGCGGTGAAGGTCGGCGTCGGACCGGGCTCGATCTGCACCACCCGCGTCGTCGCCGGTGTGGGCGTGCCGCAGGTCACCGCGGTGTACGAGGCATCCCTGGCCGCGCGCGAGGCCGGCGTGCCGGTGATCGCCGACGGCGGCCTGCAGTACTCGGGCGACATCGCGAAGGCCCTCGTGGCCGGTGCCGACACCGTGATGCTCGGGTCGCTCCTCGCCGGCACCGACGAGTCCCCCGGCGACCTGGTGTTCGTCAACGGCAAGCAGTTCAAGGCGTACCGCGGGATGGGCTCCCTCGGCGCGCTGCAGACGCGCGGCAAGAAGACGTCGTACTCGAAGGACCGGTACTTCCAGGCGGACGTCCCCTCGGACGACAAGCTCATCCCCGAGGGCATCGAGGGCCAGGTGCCCTACCGCGGCTCGGTGGCGAACGTCGTCTACCAGCTCGTCGGCGGCCTCCGGCAGTCGATGTTCTACGTCGGCGGACGGACCGTCCCGGAGCTCAAGGCCCGCGGCAAGTTCGTCCGGATCACCGCGGCGGGGCTGAAGGAGTCGCACCCGCACGACGTTCAGATGGTCGTCGAGGCGCCGAACTACAGCCGCTGACCCCAGCGCGCACGAAGGGCCCCGTTCCGTCACGGAACGGGGCCCTTCGTCGCGCTACGCCGAGGGCGCTACGCCGAGCGCCAGTCGTTCGACGTGATGTGGCTGCCGCCGTGCGGGCCCATCTGGAGCATCCCGCCGTCGACCGGCAGCGACACCCCGGTGATGTACGACGACGCGCGTGAGGCCAGGAACGCGACCGCCGCCGCGATCTCCCACGCGTTGCCCGGACGCCCGAGCGGGACGCCCGGTCGGTCGATGGTCTGCGGGTCCTCGTCCTCGGCGCCGGTCATCCGCGTGGCGATCTCCCCCGGGGCGACCGCGTTGGCGGTGATCCCGTACTGCGCGAGCTCGATCGCGACGGTCTTGAGGAGCCCGCCGAGCCCGTGCTTCGCGGCGTCGTAGGCGCTCGACCCGTACCGCGGCTGGTGTTCGTGGACGCTCGTGATGCCGATGATCCGCCCGCCGTTCCCCGCGGCGACCATGTGCTTCGCCGCCGCCTGGATCGTGACGAACGCCCCGTCGAGGTCGGTCGAGACGGTGTGCCGCCACTGCTCGAGCGTCATCTCGAGGAACGGCGCGTTGTCGCCCGTCCCGGCGTCGGCGACGATGACGTCCACGCCGCCGAGCTGGTCGACGAGACGGTCGATGACGGCTCCGGCGGACGCCAGGTCGGAGACGTCGATCTGCTCGACGTACGCCTGGCGTCCGAGTTCGCGGACCTCGGCGGCGGTCGCTTCGGCGCGCTCGGGCTCGGACAGGTAGGTGATGCCGATGTCCATGCCCGCGCTCGCGAGCGCCACGGCCGTCGCGCGACCGATCCCTGATTCCGAACCGGTGATGATCGCCCTCGTGGGCTGGAAGTCACTCATGGTGCGGAAGGTACGCCGCGCCTCCAGGACGCCCTGCCGGGCCGTCCACCGAGCGCGAGACGGGCACGAGACGGGCACGAGACGGCCGAAGGGCGACAGCCACGGCCGCCACAGCCCCGCGTCACGTCTGGGTAACGAAACACTTTGCGTACCGCCCCGTCACGCGACCGAAACACCGTGACCCTACGTTCTCTCACATCCCCAGCGGGCCTGAAGTCCCGCTCAGAGAAAGGGCACCACGGATGATCCGAACCACCCGTGCCACCACGGCACTGGCGGTGGCGGGAGCGGCAGCGCTCCTCCTCGCCGCGTGTTCCACCACCTCCGGCGACACCGCTCCGTCCTCCTCCGCCTCCGGCGGCGCGAAGAAGGACCCCGCCGCGAGCTGCAAGGCCCCCGACACCCCCAGCACGGAGGCGCTGAAGATCGGCACGATCCTCCCGCTGACCGGCTCCCTCGCGTACCTGAACCCGCCGGCCGAGTCCGGCGTCGGCCTCGCGGTCAAGGACATCAACGCGGCCGGCGGTGTGCTCGGCAAGGACGTCACGATCGCCCCGTCCACGGACTCCGGCGACAGCAACGACATGACCGTGTCGAACTCCGCCGCGACGAAGCTCGTCAACGCGAAGGTACCGGTCGCGATCGGCGCGGAGTCCTCCAGCGTCACGCTCAACGTCATCGACCAGCTCACGAGCAACTGCATCGTGGAGATCTCCCCCGCCAACACGGCGACCGACCTCTCCGGCTACTCGTCGTACTACTTCCGGACCGCTCCGCCGGACTCGGTGCAGGGCTCGGCGCTCGGCCAGCTCGTCACCGGTGACGGCAACGCGAAGGTCGCCTTCCTCGTGTTCAACGACACGTACGGCACCGGCCTGCGCAACAGCGTCCAGGCGGCCGTCGAGGCATCCGGCGGCACCGTCGTCTACGGCGCGAAGGGCAAGGGGCAGGAGTTCCCGCCCGGCCAGACGACGTTCTCGTCCGAGGTCACCGCGGCGCTCGCCACGAAGCCGGACGCGATCGTGATCCTGGCGTTCGACGAGACGAAGTCGATCATCCCCGAGCTGAAGTCGCAGAACGCCGACATGTCGAAGATCTACATGTCGGACGGCAACACGGCCGACTACTCGAAGGACTTCGACAAGGGCACGCTCACCGGCGCACAAGGCACGATCCCGGGCGCCTCGCCGAAGGACGACTTCAAGAAGCAGCTCGCCGACTTCTACAAGCAGTCGTCGGGCAAGGACCTCGCCGACTACTCGTACGCCGCGGAGTCGTACGACGCCACCGTGCTCGCCGCCCTCGCCGCGGTGAAGGGCAAGGGCACCGACTCGGGCACGATCCAGGCGAACATGGCCGCGGTCTCCGGGAAGGACGGCGGCACCACGTGCGCGTCGTTCAAGGCCTGCGCGGCCCTGCTCGACAAGGGTGAGGACATCCACTACACGGGCCCGTCCGGCATCGGTCCGTTCGACGCGAACAACGACCCGTCGAGCGCCTACATCGGCATCTACAAGTTCGACGGTGACAACAAGCCCGTCTACCAGAGCGCCATCCAGGGCTCGGTGAAGTAGGGCGGATCCGGTCGATCCCACTGGGCCCGAGTCTCGGCTGCGCGACGCCGAGACCCGGGCCCAGCGACGTTCCTCGGGCTGTGCCGCGCGAGATCGGTCGCCCAGGACGGGGCTCGGGGTGCGCGGGCCGAGTCCCGGGGCCGGCAGCGGGGAGCGGGCACGGACGGGAGGCGCGGTGCGGCTCCGTCAGGCGGGCTCCGCCGCGGCGGGTGCCAGGGCCCGGCGCCTCGATGCCCGAGCGGCCGCGAAGGAGTCCACCGTCAGCAGGACGAGCGCCAGCCAGACGATCCCGAAGCCGAACCACCGCGCCCCGGACATCGGCTCGTGCTGCACGACGACACCCACGAGCAGCTGCATGATCGGCGCGAGGTACTGCGTCAGCCCGAGCGTCGACAGGCTCACCCGCCGCGCCGACGACGCGAACAGGAGCAGGGGCACCGCCGTCGCCGGCCCGGTCAGCACCGTCACGAGGACGTGCACCCAGCCCGCACCCGCGAACGTCACACCGCCGTCGAGCCCCGTCACACCGAGCACCACGAGGGCGACCACCGCGATCGGGAGGAGCCACACCGTCTCGATCGTCAGCCCGCTCAGCGCGTCGACCGTGCCGCCGACGCGCTTCTTCACGAGGCCGTACAGGCCGAAGGAGAACGCGAGCGCGAGGGAGATCCACGGCATCCGCCCGTAGCCGACCGCGATGACGACGACGGCCACGACACTGATGCCGACGGCCGTCCACTGCAGGGGACGGAGGCGTTCGCGGAGCACCACGACCCCGAGCGCGATCGTCACGAGCGGGTTGATGAAGTACCCGAGTGCCGCCTCGACCGTGTGGCCCGTCGTGGTCGCCACGACGTACACCGTCCAGTTCACGAGGATGAGCACCGCGGCGAGCCCCATCACGAGCATCACCCGGCGCTGCGCCATCAGGGAACGGGTCCGCAGCCACGACCGGGTGACGGCGATCGCGACGGCGCAGAACACCAGGCCGAAGACGATCCGCCAGGCGACGATCTCGAACGCGCCGGCGGGGGCCATCGCCGCGAAGAGCAACGGCATGAGTCCCCACAGGCCGTACGCGACGACCGCCTGCACGACACCGACGGATGCCTCACTCCGGACGGGACGCGCGGGGGTCGGTTCACTCACGGAACCATCCTAGGAAGGGCCGCCGACGCTGCGGACCGGCACCGCGCCTCCAGGCCCGCGCCCACGACCGCCGGACGCACGAACGCCCCGCCGGCTGCGAGCCGGACGGGGCGTTCGTGGAGTGACGGCTGGACTCAGCCGACGACGACTGCGAGGACGTCGCGGGCCGAGAGGACGAGGAGGTCCTCGCCGGAGTACTTGACCTCGGTTCCGCCGTACTTCGAGTAGATGACCTTGTCACCCACGGCGACGTCCAGCGGGACGCGGTTGCCGTTGTCGTCGATACGACCCGGACCCACGGCGACGACCTCGCCCTCCTGGGGCTTCTCCTTCGCGGTGTCCGGGATGACCAGACCGGAAGCGGTGGTCTGCTCCGCCTCGACCTGGCGGATGACGATGCGATCCTCGAGCGGCTTGATGCTGACGGCCACGGTGACCTCTTCTTTCTCGGTACTGACTCGGTAGAGATGAAAACCGGGTTGGCACTACGCACAGGAGAGTGCCAACGCCAACTCTAGGGCGTCCGCTGGCACTCGGTCAATCCGAGTGCCAGCACAACTCCCGGACCGGGCGACCTGGGAGGATCGACGGGTGGAAGCCGCCGACCTCGCCCAGCTGCTCACCCCCGAGGGGATGGCCCTGCTCGACCGTACGCCTGCCGTCTCGGACGGCGGCGAGATCGTCCGGGTCGTCTCGCGGCTGCGCTCGGAGGGGCACGACCCGGGCCTGGTGGCCGCGGTCCTCACGCAGGCGAAGCTCCGGCAGAAGGCCCGCACGAAGTTCGGCGCGTTCGCGAGCCGGATGCTCTTCACGGAAGCCGGACTCGAGCAGGCGACCCGACTGCAGGTCGCCGCACAGCACGCCGGTCGGTTCGCGGCCGCGGGCCTCACACGCGTCGCGGACCTCGGCTGCGGGATCGGCGGCGACGCGATGGCGATGGCCGCGCTCGACCTCGACGTCACCGCGGTCGACCGCGACGAGGTGACCGCTGCGGTCGCCACGCACAACCTGTCGCCCTGGGACACCGCCCGCGTCGAGCTCGGCGACGCAGCCGACTTCGACCTCGCACGCGTCGACGGCGTCTGGATGGACCCAGCACGTCGCACCGCGGGGCACGCGAACACGAATCGGCTCGCCGACCCCGACGACTGGTCGCCGTCGCTCGACACCGTGTTCGCCGCCGCCACCACGACCCCGACCGGCGTGAAGCTCGGACCGGGAGTCGACCGCGACCTCATCCCCGACACCGCCGAGGCGCAGTGGACGTCCGTCGACCGCGAGGTCGTGGAGCTCGCCCTGTGGTTCGGGCCGCTCGCCAGGCCGGGGGTCCGTCGTGCCGCGACCGTCATCGGTGCGCACGGCGTGGCGGAGCTGACGGGCGCGTCCGACGCTCCCGACGTCCCGGTGGGCGGCATCGGACAGTACCTGTACGAGCCCGACGGCGCCGTCATCCGCGCACGGCTCATCGGCGACGTCGCGCGGTCGATCGACGGGCACATGCTGTCCGACGGCATCGCCTACATCGCCTCGGACCGAGCCGTGCAGACGCCGTTCGCGCAGACCTTCCGGGTGCTCGACACGATGCCGCTCGACGTGAAGCAGCTCGCCGCACGGCTGGCCGCCGACGGCATCGGCACCGTGGAGATCAAGAAGCGCGGGGTCGACGTGGACCCGGCGCAGTTCCGGAAGCGGTTGCGGTTGCGGGGGACGGGGCGGGTGACGCTCGTGCTGACCCGACTGGAGGGGCGGCACGCGGCGATCCTGTGCGAGCGGGTTGCCGACGTGGCCGGGTAGGACCGACACGGTCCGGGAAGACCGGACGCGCACGACCCCGCCGGCCGGTGGCCGACGGGGTCGTGGTGGTCCTGCGGCGGTGCCTAGCCGATGAAGGCGCCGGAGTCGTAGCCGGAGTCGTAGTCGGAGTACCCGCCGTGCGTGCCGGCGATGATGCCGAAGATCACGAAGGCCCCGACGAACAGGATGAACAGGCCGGTCATGATCCACCCGCCGATGACGCCCGCGAGCGCGAGCCCGCGTCCGCCTTCGCCGCTCTGCTTGATCTTGCCGAGGGCGATGTGGCCCATGATCGCGCCGGCCGGGCTCGTCAGGATGATGAGCGGCCAGATGATGACGCCGCCGAACGCGAAGATGATCGAGAGGATCGCGAGGACGTTCGTCTTCGGGCGCTGCGCGTAGGGCTGGTAGCCAGCCGAGGCGTACCCGGCGGGAGCGGCGTAGGGGTTCTGCGGGGCGGCGTACGGATTCGAGCCGCCCTGCGCGCCGTACGGGTTGCCGTTCGGCCCCTGCGGTGCGGCGTACGGGTTCTGGGGTGCGCCGTAACCAGTTTGGCCGGGAGCAGCGTACGGGTTCTGCGGAGCGGCGTAGGGGTTCTGCGGAGCCGCGTAGGGGTTCTGCGGCGCCCCGTACGGGTTCTGCGGGGCCGTGTGCCCCTCCGACACTCCCTGGGCCGCCGCGCCCTGGCCGGACTGTGCCCACGGATCGGTCGGAGCCGCCGACGGGGCCTCGGGGGCGGATGCGCCGTACTGCTGCGGACCGCCGGATCCGGGCTGGGCGGCACTCGACGGTGCCTGCTCCCGCGCGGACGCGTCGTTGCCCGGGTTCGTCTCGCCCGGCTTCGGCCACTCGTTCTGATCGGACACCGTCCACCCCTCTCGGCACCGCGTTCGTCGGTGCCCTGTGAATCCTCCCACAGACGCCCTCAGGAGCGCGCGGAGAAGACCGGTCAGACCTGGACGGTCGTCACCGGCAGCGTCGAGTCGGCGGCGATCCCGAGGTCGCTCGGGGCGTGCCCCTCCGCGACGAGCCGGGCCCCGATCGCCGCGATCATCGCTCCGTTGTCGGTGCAGAGGTCGAACGGCGGGATCCGCAGCTCGATGCCCGCCGCCGCGCACCGCTCGGTGGCGACCTGGCGGAGGCGGGCGTTCGCCACCACCCCACCGCCGAGCAGGAGCCGGTCGACCCCGGCGTCGCGGCAGGCGTTGATCGCCTTCGTGACGAGCACGTCGACCACGGCCTCACGGAAGCTGGCGGCGACGTCCGCCACGGGGACCTCGCGCCCCTCGTCACGGCAGCGCTCGACCCACCTGGCGACCGCGGTCTTGAGCCCCGAGAACGAGAAGTCGTACCGGTGCTCAGCCATGTCCTTCGGCAGGGTGAGTCCGCGCGGGAACCGGATCGCCGTCGGATCACCCTCGGCAGCCGCCTTGTCGATCTGCGGACCGCCGGGGTACGGCAGACCGAGGAGCCGCGCGACCTTGTCGAACGCCTCCCCCGCGGCGTCGTCGATCGTCTCGCCGAGCAGTTCGACGTCCCCGACGAGGTCCTTCACGAGCAGCAACGAGGTGTGTCCGCCGGAGACGAGGAGCGCCACCGTCGGCAGCTCGATCTCGCTGCCGTCCGCACGCAGGACGTCCGCGCCGACGTGACCGACGAGGTGGTTCACGCCGTACAGCGGCTTGCCCGTCGCCACCGCCAGCGCCTTCGCGGCCCCGACCCCGACCATGAGCGCGCCGGCGAGCCCCGGGCCGGCGGTCACGGCGACGGCGTCGAGCTCGTCGAGGGTCACACCGGCCTGCTGGAGCGCGGCCTCGAGCGTCGGGGTCATGGCCTCGAGGTGCGCCCGCGCTGCCACCTCCGGCACGACACCGCCGTACCGCGCGTGCTCCTCCATGCTCGACGCGATGACGTTCGCGAGCAGGGTGCTCCCCCGGACGATCCCGACGCCGGTCTCGTCGCAGCTCGTCTCGATCCCGAGCACGAGTGGTTCAGCGGTGCTCATCGAGTGTCTCCTGTCCGATCGGCCCGGGCCCCTCCGTCGGCGGCGTCAGCGATGCGCGCATCACCCACGCGTCGACCCCGTCGGGCTGGTAGTAGCGGGGGCGCACGGCGATCCGCTCGAACCCGAACGCGGCGTACATGGCCTGCGCGACCGGGTTGTCGGCGCGCACCTCGAGGAACACCTCGTGCACGCCACGACGACGTGCTTCGCCGAGGAGCTCGGTGAAGAGCACACGTCCGATGCCCTTGCCCCGATGGTCCGCGGCGACCGCGATGGTCTGCACGTCGGCGACGGGGTTGCCCGCGAGGGACGACAGGCCCGCGTACCCGACGATCGTCGGCGCACCGTCCTCGGTGGTCTCGACAACGACGTAGTAGCCGTGCGGTGAGTACAGCTCGCCGGACATCTGCGACGCGGACCACGCGTCCGTCGGGAACGAGGCGTGCTCGAGCCACATCACGTCGTCGAGGTCCTGCGGGTGGGCGCGCCGCAGGCGCAGCCCGTCGGGCAGGGTCACTGCTTCACCCGCTTCGGCGCCCCCGGCATCGTGACGTCGGGGTCGCGGAGGTAGAGGGGCGCGTCCTCGGCGAAGGGCGCACCGGAGGCGAGCCGGTCCGCGGCGAGCGCGCCGAGCCTCCAGGCCGGGATCGACGCTGCCGTCACGCGGTCCCAGCCCACGGCTGTCGGACTGGAGGCGCGGATCGCCTCATCCAGATCCGCTGGCTTCGCGAGTCCGGGACCCGCGACCCGCGTGCCGGCCTCGTCGTAGGCGCTCCAGTAGACCTCGCGCCGACGGGCGTCCGTGAGGACGACGAACGGGCCCTGCTGCGCCTGGTCGGCCGCGACGGCGTCGTGGCTGACGAGCGGCAGGAACGGGACGCCGCGTGCCGCTGCGAAGGTGCGGGCGGCCGCGATGCCGACGCGGAGGCCGGTGAACGGGCCGGGGCCCATGCCGGCGACCACGCCGGTGACGTCGGCGGCGGCGATGCCGGCCTCGTCGAGGACCTCGGCGAGGAAGGGGCCGATGACCTCGGCGTGACGGCGGCTGTCCTCGGTACTGCGGGTCGCTCGTGCCAGACCTGTGCTCGGGTCGACCGCGGCGACGGAGGTCCCGGCGGAGGTGTCGATCGCGAGCAGCACCCGTCCATCGTAGGCGGTACCGCGTGAACACCCCGCGGCCACCTGAGCGTCATCGGCGGGCGGTAGAACCTGCTGCATGGACGGATACGACCCCGGATTCCTCGGCCCCGACGTGGCGTTGCCGCTCCCGCCGTCCGTACGACCGACGACCGTGCTGCCGTACACGCACTTCACCGTCGTGTTCGAGCCGGCGCGCAGACTCGCTGCCTCCACTGCCGCGAACCTCGACGGCGGGGCGGTCCGTGACCTGGACCGAGCGGACGACTGGCACCTCGATCCCCGCGTGCCGGCGGACGAGCAGGCCGGGCCTGACGTGTACGCGCGGAACGACCTCGACCGAGGTCACCTCGTCCGGCGACGCGATCCCGTGTGGGGCGATGACGGGGCCCGAGCGAACGAGGACACCTTCGTCTACACGAACGCTGCTCCGCAGGCCGCTGCGTTCAACCAGGGCGAGAACCTGTGGGCGGGCGTCGAGGACCACGTCCTGCAGTACGCGGAGGTGAACCGGCTGCGCGTCTCGGTGTTCACCGGGCCGGTCTTCGCGGACGACGATCCGCTGTACCGGGGCGTTCGGATCCCGCGGCTCTTCTGGAAGGTCGCGGCGTGGGCGACCAGCGGTGGCGCCGATCTGGCGGCGGCCGGGTTCGTCCTCGACCAGACCCCGTCGCTCGACCGGATCGACCTCGAATCGGTCGGCGCCGGCGATCCTCCGCCGCTCGGGCCGTTCCGCACGTTCCAGGTGCCGGTCGCGCACATCGCTGCGCTGACCGACCTCGACCTCGGGCCGCTCGTGGCAGCCGACCGGATGCCGCCGGTGCCCTCGGCTGTGGCGGAGGAGCGGGGTGGCTGGCGGGAGCTCAGGACGCTGGCCGACACGATGCTCTGAGCGGCGCGGGTGGCACGGGACGGGGCCGGGCCGCATCGCGACCCGGCCCCGTCCGGCGTGCTCAGCGCGCGAGGATCGCCGGGCTCGTGCCGCTCGCGAGGCCGACTCCGAACGAGGTCGCCGCGTTCGTGTTCGTCACGGTCCACAGGTCGCTGGAGTTCGTCTGCACCGCGATGACGTAGCCGCTGCCGACCGCCGCGATCGACGGACTCGTGTCCGACGCCATCCCGATCGAGAAGTGCGTCGCCGCGTTCGCGTTCGTGACGCTCCACAGGTCGCCGTTGTTCGCCTGAGCAGCGACGACGTACCCGCTCGACGTGGCGAGGATCGCCGGGCTGGTGCCGGCCTGCATCCCGATGTGGAAGGCGGTGGCCGCCTGCGTGTTCGTGATCGTCCACAGCACGTTCGTGTTCGTCTGCACCGCCACGGTGTACCCGCCGGAGGTCGCCGCGATCGAAGGACTCGTGCCGGCAGCCATCCCCACGTCGAACGCTGTCGCGGCCTTCGTGTTCGTGATCGTCCAGAGCTTGCCGGTGTTCGTCTGCACGGCAACGGTGTAGCCGCCCGGAGTCGCGACGATCGATGGGCTCGTGCCGGCTGCCATGCCCACGTCGAACGACGTCGCAGCCTGCGTGTTCGTGATCGTCCACAGCTTGCCGCCGTTGGTCTGCACCGCGATCACGTACCCGCCACCGGACGTCGCGATGATGGACGGGCTCGTGCCCGCCTTCATGCCGACCGGGAAGTGCGTCGCGGCTCCGCCGGAGGTGATGGACCAGAGGTCACCTCCGGACGCCTGGAACGCGATGACGTACGAGCTGCTCGAAAGGCTGGCGATCGCCGGGCTCGTACCCGCCGCGACACCGACGGGGAAGGACGTCGCCGCCTTGCCCGCGGTGATGCTCCAGAGCCCGGTCTGCTTGACGTGGCCGGCGGTCACGTACGACCCGGTCGGCGTCGGCGCGTTCGGGATGCCAGGGCCGTACGTCGCACCCGGGTCCGACGAGTTGTGCGTCCCCGCCGGGGCGGTTCCGCGAGGGGTCCACTGACCCGGGTCCGCGATGAACGCCGGGGCCACGGACTGCAGCGCGCCCTTGTAGGCACCGTCGTTGTACGTGGTCCACGGGCTGAAGGACTCGCCGGCCGCGACGTACTTCGCGAACGCGGCCTCTGCGTTGTTCCACGGGTCGAGCATCTGGAAGTCCTGGCCGTACTGCGGGACCGAATCGCCGCAGGTGATCTGCCAGAGCCCCCATCCCGCTCGGTCACTCCCGCTCCCGCAGTAGCCGACTCCCTGCTGGATCGCGCCCGGGTTGCCCCCGCTCTCCTCGATGGCGATCGCCGCCGCGGTCTGCGCGCTCGCGGCAGTGCCGCCCGCGTCGATCCAGAACCCTTCGATCGCTGCGTACGAGAGCGCTCCGCTCCCGCCGGACGCCGCCGAGGCGGGCGTGGTGGTGGTCAACGCAGCCCCTGCGATGACCAGTACGCCCGCGGCGAGGCCGCCGAGCACCTTGATGGACGTCGTTCCCCTGCGCCGTGTGACCGGCGCTTCCCCTGTCGTCATGGACTCAGGCTGGCCTGCAGCGTCAACGGCGGCCGCCACGCGGTCTGTGAGAACCACCCTGTTCGTGAGAGTTCCCCAAGTTATGCCGTGGGGCTTCGGGCGGCGGCCCAACTCGTTCTCCGCCGAGCCTCAGCTTCAGGTCACAGGAGCACACTGTCCCAGCGAGGTCCCGTCGCCGTGACGACGACGCGACGCGGCTCGTCCGGCACGTCGTCGGGGTCGAGCTCGTCGGCAGCGTCCGCTCCTGCACCCGTCGTCCGGACGATCTCGACGTCGAGCACGCTGTCGGAGATGCCGTCGACGAAGCCCCGCCCCCACTCCACCACGACGATCGAGGCGTCCCAGTCGAGGTCGAGGTCGTCGAGCTCCACCGGGTCCGACAGGCGGTAGGCGTCCACGTGCACGAGGTCCGGGCCGGCCGTCGTCGGGTGGGTCCGCGCGAGCACGAACGTCGGACTGGACACCTGACCCCGAGCGCCGAGGGCCGCACCGAGCCCACGCGTCAGGGTCGTCTTCCCGGCGCCCAGCGGGCCGGTCAGCACGACGAGGTCGCCGGCGCGCAGGACCGCGGCGAGCCGAGCCCCGAGTGCACCCATCTCGGCGGTGGACGCGACGACGGTGTCGAGCAGGACCGTGCTCACTGCTCGCCCCGGAGGTACTCGGCGACGCGCCCCTCCACCCGGTGCCCCTCGTACACGCGGGGGACGCGGGAGCCGATGCGGCAGACGATCTCCTCACCGATGGTGCCGAGCGCGTCACCCCACTCGAGGACGGTCATCTCGTCGTGCTCCCCCGTGCCGAACAGCACGACGGTGTCGCCGGTGCGCACGTCGTCGTCCCCGACGTCGACGAGGAACTGGTCCATCGCCACCCGTCCGGCGATCGGGTAGCGCTTGCCGCCGATCGCCACCTCGACCCGCCCCTGCGCCAGGCGTGGCACACCATCGGCGTACCCGACCGGCACGAGCGCCAGGGTCGTCTCGGTGGTCGTCCGGTACGTGTAGTCGTACGAGACACCCGTGCCGACGGGGACGCGCTTCGTCTTCGCCACCGACGCGGTGAGGGTCATCACGGGTTCGAGCCCGAGGTCGGCCGCCGAGACGCCGTCGGCGCCGGGGATGCCGAACAGGTTGGCACCCATGCGGACCATGTCCTTGCGGAACTCCTTGCGCTCCAGACCGGCGAGCGACGCCGCGACGTGCTCCGTCGGGATGTCCAGCCCGAGGTCTTCCGCCTGCTCGACCGCCGCGTCGAACAGCGCGACCGCCGAGGCGTCCTCGTCGTCCGAGGACTCCGCCAGGTGCGTGTACGCGGCGACGACCTCGATGCGTCCGGCACGCTGGGCGTCGAGGGCGAGCGACACGAGTGCGGGCCAGTCGTCCGGCGTCGCCCCGTCGCGGTGCAGCCCCGAGTCGAACCCGAGGTGCACGCGGGCGGGCCGCTGGTCGACGGCGTCGATGACCCGCTGGAGTTCCGGCACGTTCGAGACGCCGAGGTCGACCGCCGAGTCGACGGCGTCGCGGAAGTCGAGCGCAGGGTCGTGCTGCCAGGTGAAGAGGTGCACGTCCTCGCCGACACCGACCGACCGCAGCCGCAGGGCTGCCGGGACCGTGAGCACGCCGATCCACCGGATGCCCGCGTCGACGGCGGCGAGGGCGATCGGTTCGAGGCCGTGCCCGTACGCGTCGGCCTTCATGATGGCCATCAGCTCGACGGGGTCCATCCACTCCCGCACGAGGTCGAGGTTGGCCCGGTAGGCGTCGAGGTCGATCTGGGCCCGTCGCAGCGGGGCGTTCACGTCGTCCTCCGTTCCACGCTGCGGCCGACCCGGGCGACCACCTCGTAGTTGATCGTGCCGACCGCAGCCGCCCAGTCCTCCACCGCGGGGTCGCCGTTCGCCGGGTCGCCCCAGAGCACGGCCTCGTCGCCCGTCCGGACGTCGGCGTCACCGATGTCGACGTGCATCGCGTTCATCGCGACCCGACCCACCACGGGGAACATCCGGTCGCCGATCCGCACCGACACCCGGTTGCCGAAGTCGCGGTCGAACCCGTCGGCGTACCCGAGACCGATCACCGCGAGTCGGGTGTCCTCGGTCGCCCGCCAGGTGTACCCGTAGCTCGCGCCCTCACCGGCGCGGACCGGCACGGTGCGCAGGACCGACGCGGTCACGCGCATCGCCGGACGCAGCCCGAGGTCCGCCGAGGTGCGGTCCGGGAACGGGCTGAGCCCGTAGAGCGCGAGTCCGACCCGGGCGACGTCGCGTCGGGTCTCGGGGACAGCGATGCTCGCGGCGCTGGCGGCGAGGTGCACCATGTCGGGCACGATGCCGTTCGCGGCGAGACCGTCGAGGGCACGCTGGAGCGCAGCGTCCTGGTCGAGGTCGTCCGAGCGGGACGCGTTCGACAGGTGCGACATGAGCCCCTCGACGTGGGTCCGGCCGCCGCTCCGGACGATCCGCCCCGCCGTGGCGAACAGCTCCGCCCACTCGGACTCGACCGCACCGTTGCGGCTCAGTCCGGTGTCCACGCAGATGTGCACCGCGGGGACCTCGGAGTCGGCCGCGGCGGAGAGCTGGTCGACGCTCGACACCGCCGGGGTGATGCCGTACTGGGCGGCGCGCCGGAAGTCCTCGTCGGGGGCGTGCAGCCACGCGAGGATCCGGACGCCCTCGTCGATGCCCGCGTGCCGGAGCGCGATGCCCTCGTCGATGTCCGCGACGCCGAGCCACTCCGCGCCGGCGTCCACGAAGGCCTGCGCGGCCTCGGCTGCGCCGTGGCCGTACCCGTTGGCCTTGACGACCGCGATGACGCCGGACGGGGCCACCCGCTCGGCGACCGTCGCGTAGTTGGCGATGAGCGCCTCCCGGTCGACGGTGATGCCGGTGAACGCGCTCACGACGCGACCCCCTCGCCCGGCTCGGCGATGAGCGACCGGACCAACACCGGACGATCGAGGGCGTTCCCCGTGAACGCGCTCACCGCGCACCCCCTGCCCGGAGGCGCTGGTTCCGCCGCGCCGATCGGCGCGGCCTGCGTGTGTGGCTGGTCAATCCGACTTCCCTTCGATGACCACGAACGCCGTCGCGATCCCTCCATCGTGCGACAGCGACAGGTGCACGGTCGAGACGCCGCGCTGCTCGGCGACCTGCCGCGCCCCCTGGTGCAGTGTGAGCGACGGGTTCCGCTGGTCGTCCGACACGACCTCGAGGTCCTGCCAGCTCAGCCCCGCGCTCGACCCGAACGCCTTGATCAGCGCCTCTTTCGCCGCGAACCGTGCCGCGAGCGACGCGATCGGCCGCGGTTCCCCGTCGCGCACGAGCTCGGACGGCGTGAAGAGCCGCGTGCGCATCGCCGGGGTCCGGCCGAGCACCCGCTCGAACCGGTCCAGGTCGACCACGTCGACCCCGATGCCGATGATCATCGCCGACTACTCGACGGTGACCGACTTCGCGAGGTTGCGCGGCTGGTCGACGTCGAGACCCTTCGCAGCCGCGAGCTCCATGCCGAACATGTGCAGCGGCGCCACGGCCAGCAGCGGCTCGAACAGCGGCGTCGCGAGCGGGATCCGCAGGACCTCGTCCGCGAAGGGCAGCACGGCGGCGTCGCCCTCTTCGGCGATGGCGATCACCCGAGCACCGCGGGCACGGATCTCCTGGATGTTCGACACGACCTTCGGGTGCAGCGACCGCGGGTCACGCGGCGACGGCACGATCACGAACACGATCTGCCCCGGCTCGATCAGCGCGATCGGGCCGTGCTTGAGCTCACCGGCGGCGAAGCCCTCGGCGTGGATGTACGCGAGCTCCTTGAGCTTGAGCGCACCCTCGAGCGCGATCGGGTACCCGACGTGACGCCCCAGGAAGAGCACGCTCCGGGTGTCGGCCATCCACCGGGCGAGGTCCGCGATGCCGGACGCGTCCTCGATGGTCTGCTGCAGCTTCGGCGCGAGCCCTTCCAGCTCGGCGACCTGCTCAGCGATCTGCTCGGCGGTGAGCGTGCCCCGCAGCGTGGCGAGGTGCAGCCCGAGCAGGTACAGCGCGACGCCCTGCGCGATGAACGCCTTCGTCGACGCGACGGCGACCTCGGGCCCGGCGTGCGTGTAGATCACCGCGTCGGACTCGCGCGGGATCGTCGCGCCCTGGGTGTTGCAGATCGACAGGACCTGGGCGCCCTGCTCACGCGCGTACTTCACGGCCATGAGCGTGTCCATCGTCTCGCCCGACTGACTGATCGACACCACGAGCGTGCGGTCGTTCAGCACCGGGTCGCGGTAGCGGAACTCGTGGGCGAGCTCGACCTCGACCGGGACGCGGGCCCACTGCTCGATGGCGTACTTGCCGAGGATCCCCGCGTAGGCCGCGGTGCCGCAGGCGATCACGATGACCCGGTCGACCTGCTGCAGCCGCTCGGCGATCGGGTCGAGGTCGGTCAGCGTGACGGCGCCGTCGTGCACGCGGCCGAGGATCGTCTTCGCGACGGCCTCGGGCTCCTCGCTGATCTCCTTCGCCATGAACGACGTCCAACCGCCCTTGTCGGCGGCGGAGGCGTCCCAGTTCACCTCGAACTCGCTCGGCGAGGCCGGGGTGCCGTCGAAGTGGATGACGTCGACGCCGTCGGGGCGGATCGTGGCGATCTCGTCCTGCCCGATGGCCAGGGCACGCTGCGTGTACGCGACGAACGCGGCGACGTCCGAGCCCATGAAGTTCTCGCCGTCGCCGAGCCCCACCACGAGCGGGGAGTTGCGGCGGGCACCGACGACCACACCGGGCTGGTCGGCGTGCACCACGAGGAGGGTGAAGGCGCCCTCGAGTCGCTGGACGACCTGCTGCATGGCGGCCGTCAGGTCACCGGTCTGCCGGAACGCCCTCGCGACGAGGTGCGCGGCGACCTCGGAGTCGGTCTCGCTGAGGAACTCGACGCCCTCGTCGAGGAGCTCCTGCTTCAGCTCGGAGAAGTTCTCGATGATGCCGTTGTGGATGAGGGCGAGCTTGCCGCCGTCGGCCAGGTGCGGGTGCGCGTTGCCGTCGGTCGGGCCGCCGTGCGTCGCCCAGCGGGTGTGGCCGATGCCCGTCCCGCCGTCGGCGATCGGGTGCGTCTCGAGCTCGTCGACGAGGGCCTGGAGCTTGCCCGCCTTCTTCGCCGACGCGAGCTCGTGCGCCCCGTCCACGACGGCGATGCCCGCCGAGTCGTAGCCGCGGTACTCGAGCCGACGGAGACCACCGAGGAGCACGTCCTGGCTGCTGTTGCTGCCGACGTAGCCGACGATTCCACACATGGGACCGATCCTACGGTCTGCCTGGACACCGACCCTGCGAAGCAGCAGGGCTGGGGATAACGTTTGGCACATGGGACGGTTCGACGACATCGCGATCACGACGCTGCACGGCGAGCACACCACGTTCGGCGCCTTCGCGGACAAGGCCGTGCTCGTGGTGAACGTGGCGTCACGCTGTGGTCTCGCGCCGCAGTACGAGCAGCTCGAGGCGCTCCAGAAGGAGTACGGCCCGCGCGGCTTCACCGTCCTGGGCTTCCCGAGCAACCAGTTCCTGCAGGAGCTCGGCTCGTCGGAGGCGATCGAGGAGTACTGCTCCACCACGTGGGGCGTCACCTTCCCGATGTCGGAGAAGGTCAAGGTCAACGGCAAGGGTGCGCACCCGCTCTACCAGGCCCTCAAGGAGACCCCGGACGCGTCCGGCAAGGCCGGCCGGGTCACGTGGAACTTCGAGAAGTTCCTGGTCGCCCCCGACGGCAGGGTCACCCGCTTCCGTCCCACCACGAAGCCGGACGCCCCCGAGGTCGTCGCCGCCATCGAGGCGGCGCTCCCCGCCTGACGGTGACGGGAGGCGCGGTGCGCGTGGGCGGACCCGCTCACCCGCACCGCGCCTCCCGGCCCCACCTGGGTACGCTCGACCCCATGCCGATCTCGGAGACCACCGTCGCGCACCCGACCCCGTTCGTGGAGATCCCGCGCGACGAGTGGTCGCAACTCGCCCCGAAGGAGCACCTCTCCCTCACCGAGACCGAGATCGTGCAGCTGCGCGGGCTCGGGGACCGCCTCGACATGCAGGAGGTGCAGGAGGTCTACCTGCCGCTCTCCCGGCTGCTGACCCTGTACGCGGCCGGTGCGCGGGACCTGCACGCGGAGACGAGTCGCTTCCTCGGTGAGCGGGCCGGTCGGACGCCGTTCGTGATCGGCGTCGCGGGCTCCGTGGCCGTCGGCAAGAGCACCGTCGCGCGACTGCTGCGCGAGCTGACGAAGCGGTGGCCGGACACCCCGCGCGTCGAGCTCGTGACGACGGACGGGTTCCTGTACCCGAACGCCGAGCTGGAGCGGCGCGGGATCATGGACCGCAAGGGCTTCCCGGAGTCCTACGACCGCCGGTCCCTGCTGCGCTTCGTCAGCCAGGTGAAGAGCGGCGCAGCGGAGGTGCGCGCGCCGTTCTACTCGCACCTCGTCTACGACATCGTGCCCGACGCCGAGATCGTCGTCCGGCAGCCGGACATCCTCATCGTCGAGGGCCTGAACGTGCTCGCCCCGCCGGTGCACGGGCGGCTCGCACTCTCCGACCTGTTCGACTTCACCATCTACGTGGACGCGAAGACGAAGGACATCGAGTCCTGGTACGTCGACCGGTTCCTGGCCCTGCAGGAGGAGGCGTTCGCCAGCCCGGACTCGTTCTTCCACCGGTTCGCGTCGCTGTCCCGGGAGGACGCGATCCGCACCGCGACCGAGGTGTGGCGCGCGATCAACGAGCCGAACCTCATCGAGAACGTGTTGCCGACGCGCTCCCGGGCGACCCTCGTGCTCAAGAAGGGCGCGAACCACAAGGTGAACTCGGTGTTGCTCCGCAAGATCTGAGCGCGGGGGCGCGGGGCGGGCGCCTGCGACGAACCACGAAAGCGACATCGAACCGACCGCGGGGCCTGGTTCGATGTCGCTTTCGTGGTTCGGAGCGCAGGGGCCGCGGCGCCGCGCGCTACGCCGCGTCGAGCGCCAGCCGCTCCTGCACCACGGCGGCGAGCTCGTCGGCGATGCGCTGCGCGTCCTCCTGCGAAGCCGCCTCGACCATCACGCGGACGACCGGCTCGGTGCCCGACGGACGCAGGAGCACCCGGCCGGAGTCCCCGAGCGCGGCGGTGGCGGCAGCGATCGCGTCCTGCACGCCCTCGTCGTCGAGCCCGTGCCGGTCGACACCGCGCACGTTGACGAGCACCTGCGGGAACACGGTCATGCACGCCGCGAGCTCCTGCAGGGACTTCCCCGTGCGGGCCATCTCGGCGACGAGGTGCAGCCCGGTGAGGATGCCGTCGCCCGTCGTGGCGTAGTCGTTGAAGATGACGTGGCCGGACTGCTCGCCACCGAGCGAGAACCCGCCCTCGACCATCTTCTCGAGCACGTAGCGGTCACCGACGGCGGTCTGCAGGACCGTGATGCCGGCATCGGCCATCGCGCGGGTGAGCCCGAGGTTGGACATCACGGTGGCGACCAGCGTGTCGGAGGCCAGCTGGCCGCGTTCCTTCAGGGACAGCGCGAGGATCGCCATGATCTGGTCGCCGTCGATCGCGTTGCCGGCGGCGTCGACCGCGAGGCAGCGGTCCGCGTCTCCGTCGTGCGCGATGCCGACGTCCGCGCCGTGCTCGAGCACCGCACGGGCGAGGTTGTCGATGTGCGTGGAACCGACACCGTCGTTGATGTTCATGCCGTCGGGCTCCGCGCCGATGAGCGTCACGCGGGCTCCGGCGTTGACGAAGACCTCCGGCGAGACGCCGGCGGCGGCACCGTTCGCGCAGTCGAGCACGACGTGGAGCCCCGCGAGCCGGTTCGGGAGCGTCGCGAGCAGGTGGACGACGTAGCGGTCCTCGGCGTCGGCGAACCGGGTGATCCGGCCGACCTCGCCGCCGGTGGGCGTGGGCGCGGAGTGGTCATGCATGGCCGCTTCGATGCGGTCCTCGACCTCGTCCGGGAGCTTCCGGCCGCCCGTGGCGAAGAACTTGATCCCGTTGTCGGGCGCGGGGTTGTGCGACGCGGAGATCATGACGCCGAAGTCGGCGTCGATGTCCGCGACGAGGAACGCCGCAGCGGGGGTGGGGATGACCCCGGCGTCGAGGACGTCGACGCCTGCGGAGGCGAGCCCGGCCGCGACCGCGGAGCCCAGGAACTCGCCGGAGACGCGCGGGTCGCGCGCCAGGACCGCGCGGGGGCGCGGCCGGCCGGACGCCCGACGGGCGTCCGCATGGTGTCCGTGCGTGAGCACGGCCGCGCTGGCCTGGGCGAGACCCAGAGCCAGCGCGGCCGTCAGCTCGCCGTTGGCGAGACCACGAACGCCGTCGGTACCGAACAGACGCGGCATTGCGATCGGGTTCGTCGAGCGACTAGCGCTTCGAGAACTGCGAGGCCTTGCGGGCCTTCTTGAGACCGGCCTTCTTGCGCTCGATGACGCGGGCGTCGCGGGTGAGGAAGCCGGCCTTCTTGAGGGTCGGACGGTTGTTCTCGCGGTCGATCTCGTTCAGCGCACGCGCGATGGCGAGGCGGAGCGCACCGGCCTGACCCGAGGGGCCGCCACCCGTGATGCGGGCGGTGACGTCGTAGGCGCCGAGGAGCTCGAGCACCTTGAACGGGTCGTTGATGAGCTGCTGGTGCAGCTTGTTCGGGAAGTAGTCCTCCAGCGAACGGCCGTTCACCTTGAACTCGCCGCCGCCCGGCACGAGGCGGACGCGGGCGATGGCCTCCTTGCGGCGCCCGACGGCACCGCCGGAGACGTTGAGGATCTGGCGGGGAGCGGCCTCGGAAGCCGCCGGGGCGCTCTCCGTGGTGAAGCTCTCCGGGGTCTGGTCGAGGGAGTCAGCGATCTGAGCCATGAGTTTTCTCTAGTCCTTGGAAGTCGTCGTGGCCGTCGTTACTGCGCGACCTGGTCGAAGGTGTACGCCTTGGGCTGCTGCGCGGCGTGCGGGTGCTCCGCGCCGGCGTAGACCTTCAGCTTCTTGAGCTGCTCACGACCGAGGGTGTTCTTCGGCAGCATGCCGCGGATCGCCTTCTCGACGGCGCGGGTCGGGTGCTTCTCGAGCATCTCCGGGTAGGAGGTCGCCGTGAGGCCGCCCGGGTAGCCCGAGTGACGGTAGTAGACCTTCTTCGCGAGCTTGGAGCCGGTGAGGGCGACCTTGTCCGCGTTGATGATGATGACGTAGTCACCCATGTCCATGTGCTGGGCGAAGGTGGCCTTGTGCTTGCCGCGCAGGAGCGCTGCGGCGTGCGTGGCGAGACGGCCGAGGACGACGTCGGTCGCGTCGATGACGATCCAGTCGTGCTGGACGTCTGCCGGCTTCGGGGAGAACGTGCGAGTCACAGGAGTGCTGCTTTCGTGTCGAGGTGAGGAGTCCGTGAATCCCGCTCCGGTGGGTGTTCCCGCTGGCGATGCCGGTGGGAACTGCCCGGTGGAGGGCTCATCTGACTGTCCGGCGCACAGGGCGCGCAGACCAAGGTGAGAGCCTACCCGATGCGGCCCGCCTTGTCGAACGCACGACGTGCCGGACGGGAGGTGACGCCGTGTCGATCAGACCGCGGAGCGCGCTCCACGGCGACGGCGGACGACGAGCACTCCCGCGCCGGACGCCAGGAGGAGCAGCGCGACCGCGATGCCGCCCGTCAGGTCGGCACCGGTGAACGCCAGCGCGCCCGTGACGGGGTCGATCGTGATGGTCGTCCACCCCAGGATCGTGCCGTCGGCAGCGGTGACCACGATGCGGTGCGTTCCCGCCGGTGCGTCGGACGGGATCGTGATGGACACCGTGCCGTCAGCGGCGACCGTCTCCGTGCCGAGCAGGACCGGCGTCAAGAACATCCACACCTGGACCCGCTTGCCGGCGTACCGGCTGCCGACGGTGACGGTGATCGTCTCGCCCGGACGGGCCGACGACGGGGCGGCGACCGAGCCGCGGTTCGCCTCGGTCAACGACGACTCCGACGGGGCGACGGGGGTCGCGCCACCGGCACCCGGCTCCGGGGCCGGCGTGGATCCGCTGCCGGGCGGGGTCGTGGTGCCCCCACCGGGCGTGCCACCGTCACCAGGCGTGCCACCGTCGCCGGGGGTCCCACCGTCACCAGGCGTGCCACCGTCGCCCGGGGTCCCGCCGTCACCCGGGGTGGTCGCGCCGCCGAGGTCGAAGCCGACGAGGATCGGGTCGTGGTCGCTCGCCCGGTACACGTCGTCCGTGTAGAGGATCGAGGCGTTGTAGTTGTAGCGGCTGTACTCCAGACCGACCGACTCCACCGAGTTGATGTTCCAGATGTCCACGCCGGTGACCTGCCGGAGTGCCGCCTTCGAAGCGAACACGTGGTCGAGCGAGCCGCTGAGGCCCGAGAAGACGTACGAGTACTCCGTGGAGTCGAGCGCGGGTCCGAGGTCGGTGTAGCCCGCGTCGTCGAGGACGACCACCGGGTCTTCCTTGCTGTAGGCGTTGAAGTCACCGAGCATGAACACCTTGTCGGTGCCGTACTGGGTCTGCATCGCCGACGAGAAGGTCACGAGTGCCTTCGCCTGTGCGACGCGCGACTTGTTCGACGCACCCTGGCCGTCACCCTGGTCGGCGTTCTCGCCGTCGCCCGAGCCCTTCGACTTGAAGTGGTTCGCGATGACGAGGAAGTCGTCGTCGGCCGTGCCGCCGACCGGGCGGAAGGCGTCGGCGACGGGCTGGCGGGCGTTGGCGAACGCGGCGTCGTCGAGGATCGTCGACTCGCCGACCGGCTGCACGCGGTCCTTCTTGTAGATGAGCGCGAGGCGGATGACGTCCTCGCTCGTCGGCACCTTCGCGGGCGACTTCACGTAGGCCCAGGTGTCCGTGCCGGTGGCGGCGTTGAGCGCGTCCACGAGCGTCGCGACCGCTGCGTCGCGCTGCTGACCGAAGCGGGCCGAGTTCTCGATCTCCTCGAGGGAGACGACGTCGGCACCGAGGCCGTTGATGGCCTTCACGATCTTCACCTGCTGGCGCAGGAAGTCCTCCTGCTGGGCGGCACCGCGGGCGTCGCAGCCGGAGTTGACCGTGACGGGGTCGCCGGCGCGGTCGGTGTAGTACGTGCACCCGGTGAGCTGGTCACCCGTCGTCGGGAAGTAGTTGAGCACGTTGAACCCGGCGAGCTTGACGTCGCCGCCGACGTCCTGCGGCGCGGGCTGCCGGACGTTCGAGAACGACACGGGCAGGTCCGCCGCCGGGGTCGCGCCGGTGATCGGCGCGGTGGGCTGGAACTTCCACGTGTCGTTGCGGTAGTCGAGCACGACCGGGTGGCTGAAGCTCGCCGCCGCACCGACGGTGACCGGCCCCTGGGTGAGCCAGGACACCGGGATGCTCTTGTTCGCCTGCGTCAGGAAGTTCGTGCTGGCGCCGTCGTCGAGCGTCACCGCGCGCGCAGCGTTGTCGGCCGCGGCGGCGACCGCCTCGGCGCTCCCCGGACGACCGACCTCGGTCGGCTGGATCAGCCGCTTCGACCCGCTCGCCAGGACGACCTCGCCGTACTGGTTCGTCGTGTAGTTGTCGGCGACGGTGTACGCGCCCTGCGGAGCGATGAGCATGCTCTCGAGGGACTCGCGCTGCGCGTCGGTCGTCGGGAACGCGACCGCTGCCGGCTGCGGTGCGGCGACGGTGTCGGTGAGCTTCGTCAGCGCCGACGCGTTCGTCACGGTGAGTTCGGTCAGGCCGTTGAACTCCGAGACCGCGCCGGTCAGCTGGACGTGGTCGCCCGTCCGGACGAGCCCGGCCGTGGCGGACGAGTACACGAACACGGCGTCGGAGGCGGTGTGCGATCCGAGATCGATCGTCCCGCCGGTTCCGGGCGTCTGGATCGTGTACCCGTTGAACCCGCCGGTGGCGTACACCGCGGTGACCACGCCGGACGTGGTGACGGTCTTCCCCACGTAGGGCGAGGTGTTCGTCGTGCCCTGGAGCTGCGCGATCGTGACGGTCTCGGCCGGGTCGGTCGTCCCGCCGTCACCCGGGTCGGTGGGGGTCGTCGGGATCGGCGTCGCCGTCTCGCCCGCGGCGTTCGTCGGCGTCGGGTCGGTCGTCAGCGAGAAGTCGACGGCGTTCGTGTCGGTGTCGCTGGTGCCCTGGCGGACGAACGCGTCGGGGACGCTGTTCGCCGTGGTCGTGGCGAACCGTGCACCCTCGAACGTCGTGGCCGTGCCGTAGCCGAACAGGTCGACGACGCCGTCGGTGCTGTCGGTGACGGAGCCGACCGGCAGCGTCAGCGGTGCGGTCGAGTCGGAGAGGACGAGCACGCCGCCGGAGCCGCCGGGGTTGAGGCCGAGCGTCACGTCCGGGGTCGGCAGGTTCTCCGTGGCGTTGGTGCCGTTGCTCGACAGCTGCGCGAGGTAGGTGCCGTGCGCGGGGACGGAGCCGGAGAGCGTGCCGACGGTCGCGGCACCGGTGCCGGTCGCGGAGCGGTACTGCAGTGACCATCCGGAGAGGTCGACGGCGGCGTCGGTCGGGTTGCCGATCTCGACGAACTTGTTCGCGAACGGCTGGTTCGCGCTGCCGCCCTTGACGTAGGCCTCCTCGATGACGAGGCCGGTACCGGCGGGGTTCGCGCTGGCGGCGGACACGGAGACGAGCGGAGCCACGAGCAACGTCGCGGCAGCCGTGGCGCACAGCAGGGTGCGCCCGACGGTTCTGTGCATGGGGACCTTCGGTGTCGAGGGGTCGTGGTGAACCCTCGAACCGTACAGACCTGCGGAGTCCCTCAGGTTGCGTTCAGGTGAATGATCACTCCCACCGGCCCTCGTGGGCCGCGCGGTGCGGACCGTCGGTCACGCGCCGACCGGCACCCACTCGGCCCCGACGCGGTGGACGGCCGGCCCGTGACCCGGCAGCAGGATCTCCGGGATGGGCAGCGCTCGGGCGGACTCGAGCGCCCGCTCCTGGTCGGCGGTGAAGAACGGCGTGATCATCCGGGGGCGCGGGGCCCACGACGCGGGTTGGGTGTCGTGCCGGGAGACCACGGCGTCGCCGGTCACGATGGCGTCCGCCGCGGGCAGGAGGTACGCCGTCGACCCGGCGGTGTGCCCCACGGCGGGGAACGGCGTGATCGCCCGACCCTCGAAGTCCCGCGCCGTGAACGCGCGCGCGGTCGGCACCGTCGTCGGCCGCAACGCCTCGGAGCGGACGGCACGGGTCAGCCAGCGGAGCACCCGTGGGCTCGCGAGGCGTCCGCCGATCTCGGCCGGCGTCACCTGCTGCCGCTCGGGCCCGCGGACGTTCGGCAGCTCGTCGGCGTGCGCGAGCACCTCCACGCGCGGGAACCGGGCGAGGATCCCGGGCAGGCCGCCGACGTGGTCGACGTGCCCGTGGGTGACGTACACGCGTCGCAGGTCGTCGACGTCGTGTCCGGCGTACCGGACGGTGTCGAGCACGAGGTCGGTGTCCGCCGGGTAGCCGGCGTCGACGAGGGCGACGCCGTCCTCCTCGGCGAGGACGACCCAGTTCGACACGGGCCCCTCGACGAAGACCACCCCGGGTGCGACGGAGACGACGGACCGGGGCTCGCGGGAACTCATCCCCCGACGGTACCGGCGCCGGGCTCGTCCTCGCTCCGACGCGCGCGGGTCTGCGACGCCCGTTCGGCCAGGTCCTCGTCGGCCGGGTAGCCGACCTCTGTGAGGGTCAGCCCCTTGGCCGGGGCGACCTTGAACTCGCTCGTCCGTGCACGGGCGACCCGGAGTTCCTCGAGGCGTTCGGCGCCGAACCGGCCCTCCCCCACCGCGATGGTCGCCCCGACCATGGCCCGGACCATGGAGTGGCAGAAGGCGTCGGCCTGGAGGCGCGCCACCAGCACGCCGTCCGGCTCGCGGTCCCAGCGGAACTCCTGCAGCGTCCTGATGGTGGTCGCGCCCTCGCGCGGCTTGCAGAACGTCGCGAAGTCGTGCAGCCCCAGCAGTCGCAGCGCCCCGCGCTCCATCGCTTCCGGGTCGAGACGCGCCGGGTGCCACACGGTGTGCCCTCGTCGTCGCGGGTCCCGGGGGGCGTCGGCGTCCGCGATCCGGTACGAGTAGCGCCGCCAGAGCGGGGAGAACCGGGCGTCGAACCCCTCGGGCGCGACGGAGGCCCGGGTGACGACGACGTCCCCGTCCGGGGCGGCGATCCCGTTGAGCCGCCGCACCAGGCCGTCGAGCGGTGACCGCTTGGCGGCGAGCGCCTCCCACTGCGACGTCGTGAGGTCGACGTGCGCGACCTGTCCGGTCGCGTGCACCCCGGCGTCGGTGCGCCCGGCGACGGTGAGCAGCGGCGGCGCACCCCATCGCGTGAAGACCGTGGCGAGCGCCGTCTCGAGCGCCCCCTGCACGGTCCGGAGCCCGGGCTGCCGGGCCCACCCGGAGAACGCGGCGCCGTCGTACGCGATGTCCAGGCGCAGGCGCACCGCGCCCGACTCGTCCGTCACGTCCACGCAGGCGAGCGTACCGGGGCCGCTGCGCGCCTCCCGTCCCGGCCGGCGAGCAGCGCGTGTCAGCGCACGTCAGCGCCACGTCAGTGCCGCGTGAGCGGCCCCGGGCACGATCGTCCTCGACATCGACGAAAGGAACCTCGATGACCACCACCCCGCTCGCGGTCGAGGCCACCGGCCTCGTGAAGACCTTCGGGACCAACCGCGCAGTGGACGGTGTCGACCTCCGTGTGGAGGCCGGCACGGTCTACGGCGTGCTCGGCCCGAACGGCGCCGGCAAGACCACCACCATCTCCATGCTCGCGACGCTGCTGAAGCCCGATGCCGGCGAGGCCCGCGTCTTCGGCCACGACGTCCGGCGCGAAGCGCAGCTCGTCCGCTCCCTCATCGGCGTCACCGGCCAGTACGCCAGCGTCGACGAGACGCTCAGCGCGACGGAGAACCTCGTCATCTTCTCGCGGTTGCTGGGGCTCGGTCGTGCCGAGTCGAAGCGCAAGGCGGCGGAGCTGCTCGAGCGCTTCGGCCTGACCGAGGCCGCGTCCCGACCGCTGAAGAACTTCTCCGGCGGCATGCGTCGTCGCCTCGACCTCGCTGCGAGCCTCATCGCGCAGCCGCCGCTCATCTTCCTGGACGAGCCGACCACCGGCCTCGACCCCCGGACCCGGGCGCAGATGTGGGACACCATCCGTGACCTCGTCGCGACGGGCTCCACCGTGCTGCTGACGACGCAGTACCTCGACGAGGCCGACCAGCTGGCCGACCGCATCGCCGTGATCGACCACGGCAGGGTCGTCGCCGAGGGCACCGGGGACGAGCTGAAGTCCTCGATCGGCACGGCGTCGCTCCAGCTGCGGCTCACCGAGGGCATCCGGCTCGACGCCGCCCGCGCCATCGTCCGGAACACCCTCGGCGTCGAGGCGGTGGCGAGCCCCGAGGGCTCGAGGCTCACCGCGCCGATGACCGACCCGGACCGCGTGACCGACCTCCTCGTGTCGTTCCGCGAGGCGGGCATCTCCCTCGCCGAGTTGAGCGTGCAGAAGCCGACGCTCGACGAGGTCTTCCTGACGATCACGGGCAAGCCGGTCGACACCGGTGCGACCGACGACGCCGAACGCGAGCTCGAAGGGAGCAAGGCATGACCACCATCACCCCCACCACGGGCACGGCCGGGCCCCGGGTCACGCCGCGCCCCGGTGTCGGTGGCACCGGACTCGGCGCGACCGTCCGGCAGTCCCTCACGATGGCGTACCGCGGCCTGATCAAGGTCCGGCGCACGCCCGAGCAGCTGTTCGACGTGACGCTCATGCCGATCATCTTCACGGTCATGTTCACGTACATCTTCGGCGGCGCCATCGCGGGCGACGTCTCGAAGTACCTGCCGATCATCATCCCCGGCATCCTCGTGCAGACGAACATCACGTCGTCGATCGTGACGGGCGTGCAGCTGCGGGAGGACATGGACAAGGGGGTCTTCGACCGCTTCAAGTCGCTCCCCATCGCCCGCATCGCGCCGCTCGCCGGAGCGCTCCTCGCGGACACCGTGCGCTACGCGATCGCGACGACGATCACCTTCGTCGTCGGCATCATCATGGGTCTCCGTCCCGCCCACGGCGTGTGGTCGGTCGTCCTCGCCGGCCTGCTCGTCATCGTGGTCGCGTGGGCGATCAGCTGGATCTTCGCCTACTTCGGGGTCATCGCCCGGACGGCGTCGAGCGTCTCCGGCATCTCGAACATGGTGCTGTTCCCGCTGACGTTCCTGTCGAACGCGTTCGTCCCGGCGGACACGCTCCCGGACTGGCTGCGCTGGTTCTCCGAGGTCAACCCGATCTCGCACCTCATCACGGCCGTCCGGGACCTCGTGAACCACGGGGTCGTCGGCAGCGACCTGGTGTTCTCGCTCGTCGGTGCCGCCGTGATCGTCGCGGTGTTCGCACCCCTCACCGTGCGGGCGTACATGCGCAAGGCGTGAGCCGCGCGTGCCCGGCGTCAGGCGCGCGGCGTCACGTGCCCGGCGCCACGCATCGCGCGTCACGCGTCACGCGCTGAAGCGGAGCTCCTCGAGCAGGAGGCGTGCCTGCGAGACGGCCTCGGCCCGGTCCCATCCGGCCGAGGCCGTCTCGGCGTCCGCGAGGGCGTCCTCCCCCACCGCCGCGGCGAGGACCGGGCGGACCCGTGCGTGCGCGAGCACCGCGAAGTCCTGCCGCGAGCCCAAGCGGGTCGCGAACCCCCAGCAGCGCGCGGCGTGCTCCGGCCGGTCGCTCCGAGCGGCAGCGATCGCGAGGCCGATGAGCGTGGTGCCCATGACCGGGAGGTCGAGCCACCACGGGTGGACGCGCAGCATCACGAGCGCGCCGACCCGGATGCGGCGAGCGACCTCCCGTTCCGTGGCCTGGAGGCGCGGCGCGGGCCCGTCACTGCGGCTCGCGTCCTCGTCGACGGCCGCGATCCGTGCCGCGCCCGCCATCATCGTCCAGTGCGGGGTCTGCTTCCGGTGCGGCAGGACCCACTCCCACGCCGCGGCGTACTGGGCGGCGGCCCCGGCCGTGTCGCCCGCCCACCGCAGGCACTCCGCCCCGATCGCCACCGCGAGGACACCGATCTGCGAGCGGTCCCCGTCGAAGCCGCCGCGCCCCTCGACCGGTCGGTGCTGCAGGTCCGCCGCGATCGCCCGGGCACGGTCGACCGCCCCGGTCGCTGCCGAGCACAGCCCCACGGTCCACCCGATCTCGTACAGGTCGTCGTCGGCGCCGAAGCGTTCGAGCTGCTCCCGCGCGCGGTCGGCGTTCTCGAGCGCGTCCGTGTACCTGCCGGTCTGCGCGAGGAGTTGCGTCATGGTGACGGCGACGGTGCCCGTCGTCCAGGCGTCGGACGTGCGTTCGGCGAGTGCCTGCGCCCGCGTGGCGTACCGCAGGGCCGCGTCGAACTCCCCGTCGTTCTCGGCGAGCGGGGCGCTCAGCATGTTCGCCACGCAGGACACCCCGTCGTGTTCGTCGTCGCGGAGCCGGGCGATGAGCGCCATCGACTCGGCGGGTCGTCCGAGCGTGAGCAGGAGCGCCGCCTGGGCGTCGAGGACCGGGAACCCGGTCAGACGCTGCCGTCGGAGCCGCCGGAGCGTGGAGATCGCGCGTGCCGCCGTCCGCCGGTCGTCGAACGCCGCGGACGCACCCGCGACGACGAGACCGACGTGCACGGCGGCGAGGTCCTCGTCCGCCGGCCGCATCGCGCGGAGGACGGTCACCACGTCCACGGCGATCCCGACGACCTCGCCGTGGGCGCCGCGGAGGGTCCAGTAGGCGCCGAGGGCGGCGAACACCTGGGCGGTGGCCGAGGCGTCGTCGGCGCGGACGCTCCAGCGCAGCAGCGTGACGAGGTTGTCCGCCTCGCGGCGCACCTCGTGGAACCGGTCGAGCTGTTCCGCGCCGCTGATGGTGAAGAGGTTCCGGTGTGCGCAGAACGTCCGCGCCCAGCCGGTCATCGCGGTGCGCACGGCCTCGGTTTCGCCGCGCTCGTCGAGCCGTGCGGCCCCGAACTCGCGGACGGTCTCGAGCAGGCGGTAGCGGACCGGCTCTCCCTCGTGCTCGACCAGCTGCACGAGGGACTGCTCGACGAGTTCGGCGAGGTCGTCGAGCGCGTCGTCGCGCCGGTCGGGTGCGGCGACCGCCTCGACCGCGTCCACTGCGAGTCCGTCCGGGAACAGCGCGAGCCGGGGCAGGAGGTCCTGCGCTCCCGCGTCGAGCAGCCGCCAGCTCCACTCGATGACCGCGAGCAGGGTCCGGTGGCGTTCGGGGGCGCTGCGGTCTCCGCCGCGCAGCAGCGCGAACCGGTCGTCGAGTCGTCGTTCGATCTCGTCGGTGCTCATGCCCCGGATCCGCGCGGCCGCGAGTTCGATCGCGAGCGGTGACCCGTCGAGGCGCGAGCAGATCCGGCGCACGGCGTCGACGGGCAGGACGGCTCCGGGGCGCGCGGCACGGGCACGCTCCGTGAACAACCGGACGGCGGCGCCGTCGGCCTCGACGGGCAGGGGCGCCAGCGGCGCCACGACCTCACCGGCGATCGCGAGGGGTGCCCGGGACGTCGTGAGGATCCGCAGCTCGGGGTCGGCGGCGAGCAGGTCGGCGGCGAACGCGGCCACCGGGGCGATGAGGTGCTCGCAGTTGTCGAGCACGAGGACCGTCGGACCGTCACCGAGCGCGCGGACCACCCTGCCGAGCAGGTCGGCCACGACGACGTCCCGCAGCGCCCGCGCCGAACGCACCTCGGCGATCCCGAGCAGTGCGCCGAGCGCCGGCACGATGTCCTCGGCAGCACCGAGGGGCGCGAGTTCGGCCACCACGACGGCGGTCGTCGCGGGCAGCTCGGCGGCGACCGCCTGCGCGAGCCGGGTCTTGCCCAGCCCACCCGCACCGAGGATGGTGACCAGCCGGTTGCGGGACAGGAGGTCCGAGACGGCGGCGAGGTCCGCCTCCCGTCCGACCAGCGTGTTCGGCGCCGCACGCAGGCCGATCCGTCGGACGCTGCCCGTGGTGCGCGCGGACCGGCGCAGCAGCTCCGCGTTCAGCCGGACCAGGTCCGCGGAGGGGTCCGCGCCGAGCTCGTCGGCCAGACGGTCCCGGTGCTCCGCGAACACCGCGAGGGCCTCGCTCGTCCGGCCTGCGGCGTCGAGCGCGCGCATGCAGCCGGACACCGCGAGTTCGTCGAACGGGTTCGCGTCCGCCTCGGCGCGCCAGACGGCCGCCGCTTCGCCGGGCTCGCCGTCATCGAGGAGGAGGGCCCCGAGCGTTCGACGGAGTGCCCGACGGGCCGCGACGGCGCGGTCCGCGAGGGCGCCGCCGAGGTCGCCGTCCACATCGGCTCCCGGTTCGCCCCGCCACAGGTCCAGCGCGCCGCGCACCTCGGCGAGGTCCCGGCTCGAGGACGCACGCTCGGCCCGGAGCAGGTCGACGTCGTCTGGGTCGACCCCGAGCGCGTAGCCCGTGCTCGTCGACGACACGATCCCCTCGGCCACGCTGCGCCGGAGCCGCGAGACGAGGGTCTGCAGCGCGGCACGGGCACCACGGGGCTGGTCCTCCGGCCACAGGTCGTCGATGAGGGTCTCGGTCGTCACCGCGTTGCCACGGGCGAGCACCAGGGCAGTCAGGAGCGACCGTGCGAGCGCGCCCGGGACCGCGGTCGGTTCGCCACTGGCCCCGGCGACCGTCACCGGGCCGAGGACGGCGACGCGGGGTTGCTCGGACACGGTGCGAGTCTACGGACCGTGGTCAGCCGCGGGGGTGCCCGAACGCGGACGGCCCCGTGCGGGTGTCGACGTCCGCGGTGGCCCGGCGCTCCGACTCCACGATCCCGCGCAACGCGACGAGGGCCGCCGAGGTGACGGCGACGTGCGACGGGTCCTGGCGTGAGGCGTCCAGGGCGCGCTCGACCTCGGCGATCGCCTCGTCACCCGCGTCCTCCGCGCACTCGCCGCGGATCATGCACGCCAGCTGCCGGAGCGCCTTCGCCAGCGGCGCCGCGAACGCCGGATCGGGGCGGCCGAGGCCGTCCGCCACCGGGCCCGACCGTGCCACGAGCTCCGTCAGGTCGGTCGTGTACCAGGCGACCCGTTCCAGGGCGCGGAACCGTGCCCCGTCCCGCTGCAACCGGGCCCGGGAGCCGCGCAGCGCACCGCGGGGGTTCAGCCGTCGGCTCTCGTGTGCGATCGACACACGCGAACGGACGTCGGCGATCGCCCGGTCCAGGCGGTCCTGCTGACGGTCCCACGCCTTCTCGTCGCGGTCGCCCTCCTCGAGCACGGCCGCCAGTCCGTCCAGGTGGTCCGCCAGCACCCCGTTCACCGCGTCGATGCGGTGCTCGGCGTCCCAGAAGTGCAGCGGCGGGAACACGAGGAAGTTCACGAGCAGGCCGACGACCACCCCGATCGCCATCTGCACCAGGTACGCGAGCGAGTACCCCTCGGCGTGGGCACCGCCGACGAGCAGGACGAACAGCGCTGCGGTCGACACCCACGAGCTGCCCTCGCCGAGCACGCGGAAACCGCCCACGAGCACCCCGATGCCCACCGCGAGCGCGACCGCGAGGAACCCCGGATCGCCCACCCACATCGTGAAGCCGGCGATCACGATGCCGAGCGCGATGCCGACGAGGGTCTGCACGCCGCTCCGGATGCCCGCGAAGACCGTGGCCTGCATCGCGACGACGGCGCCGAGCGGGGCGTAGTACGGGTACTCGGCGGGGACCCCGGGAACGTGCCGGGCGATGAACCAGGCGATCACCGCGGCCACGGCGGCCTTCGCGGCGTGCAGCAGGCGCGGCTGCGTCCCGGAGGTCCGGCTCCACCGCCAGATCCTGGTACCCATCCCCGCGATGTGCTCGAACCGCATCGATTCCTCTCGTCGTGTCGGCCGATCACGCTACGGCCCGCCGCTGGGAGCCCGTTCCGTTCCTTGGCCCCCGGGAACGAGGAAGCCCCCGCAACCTGGGCTGCGGGGGCTTCCTCGTGGTGGCGCTGGGCCTACTTGTCGTCCGACTTCTCGGCGGCGTCGGCCTCGACCTCGGCAGCAGCCTCGGTCTCGGTCTCCTCGGCGACGGGCGTCGACTCCTCGGTCGTCTCGGTCTCCTCGACCGGGGTCTCCTCGGTGGTCTCCTCGGCGGCCGGCTCCTCGACCGGAGCAGCGGCGGCGGCCGGAGCAGCGTCGCGCTTCACCGGGGCGGGCTTGCCCGACACCGGCTCGAGGACGAGCTCGATCGATGCGAGGGGTGCGTTGTCACCCTTGCGGAAGCCGAGCTTCGTGATGCGGGTGTAGCCGCCCTGACGGTCCTCGACCTGCGGCGCGATCTCGGTGAACAGCGTGTGCACGACGGACTTGTCGCGCAGGATGCTGATCACGCGACGACGCGCGTGCAGGTCGCCACGCTTCGCGAACGTGATGAGACGCTCGGCGACCGGGCGGAGGCGCTTGGCCTTCGTCTCGGTGGTCGTGATGCGACCGTGCGTGAAGAGGGCGTTGGCGAGGTTGCTCAGGAGCAGGCGCTCGTGGGCGGGACCGCCACCGAGGCGGGGGCCCTTGGTGGGCTTCGGCATGTCAGTTCTCCAGTGGTGAAAGTGTTGCGCGCTGCGTCAGCGGCGCACGTGCGCGTGAGCGCGAGGTCAGTTGTTGGACTCGTCCTCGTCGTACCCGCTGTAGAAGTGGGCGCCGTCGAATCCGGGGACGGTGTCCTTGAGGGACAGGCCGAGCTCGGTGAGCTTGTCCTTGACCTCGTCCACCGACTTCTGACCGAAGTTGCGGATGTTCATGAGCTGCGTCTCCGACAGGGCGACGAGCTCGGACACCGTGTTGATGCCCTCCCGCTTGAGGCAGTTGTAGCTGCGGACCGACAGGTCGAGGTCCTCGATCGGGGTCTGCAGCTCGTTCGAGAGCACGGCGTCGACCGGCGCGGGGCCGATCTCGATGCCCTCGGCCGCCGTGTTGAGCTCGCGGGCGAGCCCGAACAGCTCGACGAGCGTGCGGCCGGCCGATGCGATGGCGTCGCGCGGCGTGATGGCCGGCTTCGACTCGACGTCGACGACCAGGCGGTCGAAGTCCGTGCGCTCACCGGCACGCGTCGCCTCGACGCGGTAGGTGACCTTGAGGACCGGCGAGTAGATCGAGTCGATCGGGATCTGACCGGCCTCGCTGAACTCCGAACGGTTCTGCGTCGCGGAGACGTAGCCGCGGCCACGCTCGATCGTCAGCTCGAGCTCGAAGCGCGCGGTGTCGTTCAGGGTCGCGATGACGAGTTCCGGGTTGTGGATCTCGACGCCGGCCGGGGCGGAGATGTCCGCCGCGGTGACCTGACCGGCACCCTGCTTGCGCAGGTACGCGGTGATCGGCTCGTCGTGCTCGCTGGAGACGACCAGGCTCTTGATGTTGAGGATGATCTCGGTGACGTCTTCCTTCACACCGGGGACGGTGCTGAACTCGTGGAGGACGCCGTCGATGCGGATGCTGGTGACAGCCGCGCCGGGGATCGAGGAGAGGAGCGTGCGGCGCAGCGAGTTGCCGAGGGTGTAACCGAAGCCCGGCTCGAGCGGCTCGATGACGAAGCGCGAGCGGTACTCGGAGATCGATTCCTCGGTCAGGGTGGGGCGCTGTGCAATGAGCACTGTGGGATTCCTTTCGGCGGAGTGTCCGCTATATGACACTCGGCGGTACGACGGGGCCGACCGGGCCCCGACGGGTCTGTTGAGTTGTGATCACGCGCACCGACGTGCGCGATCGAACGACCAGGAATGGCCGCGGGCCCTGCCCGACCCCGTCAGGGGACGAGCAGGGCGCGGCCGGTTGCTCCTCGCGTCAGACGCGACGACGCTTCGGCGGGCGGCACCCGTTGTGCGCCTGCGGCGTGACGTCGTTGATCGAGCCCACCTCGAGCCCAGCGGCCTGGAGCGAGCGGATCGCGGTCTCGCGGCCCGAGCCCGGACCCTTCACGAAGACGTCGACCTTCTTGACACCGTGCTCCTGCGCCTGACGCGCAGCGGACTCGGCGGCGAGCTGCGCCGCGAACGGCGTCGACTTGCGCGAACCCTTGAAGCCGACGGCACCCGAGGACGCCCAGCTGAGGACGGCGCCGGACGGGTCGGTGATGCTGACGATCGTGTTGTTGAACGTGCTCTTGATGTGGGCCTGGCCCACGGCGACGTTCTTCTTCTCCTTGCGGCGCGGCTTGCGCGCGGCAGTCTTGGGGGTAGCCATGGTGATCTCCTATCGGGCCTTCTTCTTGCCTGCCACGGTGCGCTTCGGTCCCTTGCGGGTACGCGCGTTGGTCTTGGTGCGCTGACCGCGCACCGGGAGACCACGACGGTGGCGGAGACCCTCGTAGCTACCGATCTCGACCTTGCGGCGGATGTCGGCGGCGACCTCGCGGCGGAGGTCACCCTCCACCTTGAAGTTGCCCTCGATGAAGTCACGGAGGGCGACGAGCTGGTCGTCGGTCAGGTCCTTGACGCGGATGTCACCGGAGATACCGGTCTCGGCGAGTGCCTGGACCGCGCGGGTACGGCCGACGCCGTAGATGTACGTGAGTGCGATCTCCACGCGCTTCTCGCGCGGGATGTCGACGCCTGCTAGACGTGCCATGTGCTGGCTGCTCCTGTTGTCGATGGAGGTGTGGAGCAGTACCGGTGCTCGGGCCTCCGACCCGAGGTGTCCCCGCTCGCGCGGTTCTTGGTACTGCGTTCGATGTTGAGTTGTGGATCCTGCGCAGGCCGCCCGGAGGCGATCCGCGTCAGGCAGCCGGGACTAGCCCTGGCGCTGCTTGTGACGCGGGTTGCTCTTGCAGATCACCATGACGCGGCCCTTGCGGCGGATGACACGGCAGTGCTCGCAGATGGGCTTGACGCTGGGGTTGACCTTCATTGTTGTTTCCTCGTGCTCGCTGGCTTCGTGCTCGGCAGGGTTGCCGAGCCGTTCCTTTCCAGCTCGCGGATCACTTGTAGCGGTAGACGATCCGGCCGCGGGTCAGGTCGTACGGGCTCAGCTCCACGATCACGCGGTCCTCGGGGAGGATGCGGATGTAGTGCTGGCGCATCTTCCCGGAGATGTGCGCGAGGACCTTGTGTCCGTTGGTCAGCTCAACGCGGAACATCGCGTTGGGCAGAGCTTCGAGCACCGAGCCCTCGATCTCGATGACGCCGTCTTTCTTGGCCATAGCCTCACTGTCGCTTGGTTGGATTACCGGTGTGATCCCCGAGCCGGTCTGCGGGTCGGGCGCCACGCCCAGAGGGCATGACACACCAAAGATCGATCTTATGTGGTAAACCCAGGATTGCCAAGTGGGGGCGGCGAAGTCCCCTCGTCTGGGGCTTCTCAGACCAGTCTGAGGGTTCCACAGTGGTTTGACGGCGCGTTCCGGGTCGTCACCAGTCCCCGGTCCCTAGCGTGACCTGCGCAGCCACCGTCCGCGCCGACCGACCCGCGCCGGACCACCGAACGGAGACCACGTGCCCGACGCCACCCGACGCCCGCTCGCCCGCCACGGCCGGCTCCCCCGCCGCCGCGGGTGGACGACCCTGGCGTCGATCGTCGCGTCCGCCCTCGCCGTGCTCCTCGTCAGCGGCACGAGCGTCGCCGCCATCGCCGGCGCGCAGCTCGCCACGGCGCCGAAGACGGTCAAGCTGAGCACGGACGACCAGAGCACCGCCCAGACCGCGGACATCACGGCCATCAAGGGCGGCGCGAACATCCTCCTCATCGGCAGCGACACCCGCGTGGGGCAGTTCGACTCCGACGAGGACGTGCAGGGCGCCCGCAACGACGTCACGATGCTCATCCACATCTCGCAGGACCACCAGCAGCTCACCGCCGTCAGCTTCCCGCGCGACCTCATGGTGCCGATCCCCGCGTGCAGCAACCCCGAGACGGGCACCACCTACCCGGCCGCCGCCTCCGCACAGTTCAACACCGCGCTCGGCAACGGGGGCGTGTCGTGCGTCGTCGACACGGTCGAGAACCTGACCGGCCTGAGCATCCCGTACGCCGGCCTCATCACCTTCGACGGCGTGATCGAGATGTCGAACGCGCTCGGTGGTGTCGACGTCTGCGTGGCCCAGCCGATCAACGACGACTACACCGGGCTGCACCTCACCGCGGGGTCGCACAACCTCGAGGGCTCCGACGCGCTCGCGTTCCTCCGCACCCGGCACGGCGTCGGCGACGGCAGCGACCTCGCCCGCATCAGCTCGCAGCAGGTGTTCCTGTCCGCGCTGCTGCGGAAGGTCACGGCCGACGGCACGCTGTCGAACCCGATCACGCTCTACAAGCTCGCCGGTGCAGCCCTGTCGAACATGACGCTGTCCGACGGGCTCGCGCAGGCGCGGACGCTCGTCGGCCTCGCCGGGACGCTGCGCGGGATGAGCACGGCGAACATGCTGTTCGTGCAGTACCCCGTCGCCGACGACCCCGCCGACAGCGCACGGGTCATCGTCGACCAGGACGCGGCGCACACCCTCAACGTCGCACTGCAGAACGACCAGAAGACCTCGCTGAGCGACTCGTCCACCGGGCGTGCGTCCAAGGAGGCCTCCGGCTCGAGCGGGACCGCCAGCAGCGCACCGTCCGCGGGTGCGTCCGCCGGCATCTCGACCGGCACCGGCAGCTCGACCGGGAGCGGGACCGCCGCCGGTTCGAGCGGCAGCTCGACCGGGACGGGGAGCACCAGTGGAGCGGCGACCACCCAGGCGTCCCCGTCCTCGACGCCGCTGCCGTCGTCCATCACCGGGCAGAGCGCCTCCGAGCAGACCTGCTCCGTCGGCAACGACTGAGGTCCCTCCCTGGCCGGGAGGCCGGAGCCCTCTGGACCGTCAGGCCGAGCGGATGACGCGGGCCGAGCCGGCCCGCGCCTCCGGCCGCTGAGGCGGACGCGACCCGCGCCTCCTGGACCACCGTGGCGGACGCGGCCACCGCCGTCGAGACGGGCCGGACGGGAGGCGCGACCTACGGGATCGGGACCGGCGTCACACCCAGCGGGGCCAGGCCGGACGCGCCGCCGTCGGAGGCCGTCAGCACCCAGATGCCGTCGGCGTGGACGGCCACACTGTGCTCCCAGTGCGCCGCGTCGGAACCGTCCAGCGTGCGGACGGTCCACTCGTCGGCGTCGGTCGAGCTGTCGATCGTGCCGGCGGTGACCATCGGCTCGATGGCGACGACCAGCCCCGGCTTGACGGCAGGACCGGCGCCGCGGACGCGGTAGTTGAAGACCGGCGGATCCTCGTGCATCGAGCGTCCGATGCCGTGCCCGGTGTAGTCCTCGACGATGCCCCAGGCGCCCGTCTCGTCGATCGCGTCCTCGATGACCGCACCCACCTCGTGCAGGTTCTTCGCATGCGCGAGCGCCGCGACACCGTGCCAGAGCGCGCGCTCGGTCGTGTCGCACAGCGTCTGCCGTGCCGCCGTGACGCCGGCGTCGCCGCCCGGGACGACCATGGTGAAGGCGCTGTCGCCGTTCCAGCCATCGACCTCGGCGCCCGCGTCGATCGACACGATGTCGCCGGCCTGCAGGACCCGGTCACCCGGGATGCCGTGCACGATCTCGTCGTTCACGGATACGCAGAGGGTGTGGCGGTACCCGGGCACCAGCTGGAAGTTCGGGATCCCGCCGCCGTCCCGGATGACCGTCTCGGCGATCGTGTCGAGCTCGGCGGTCGTGACGCCGGGTCGGACGGCGCCACGGACCGCGACCAGCGCGGCCTCCGTCAGCAGCCCGGGGCGCACCATGGCGCGCAGCTCGTCGGGCGTCTTGTAGATCGACGGCTTGCGGAGACGGACCACGCGACTCAGACGGCTGCGGTCAGCCCACGCGAGGACAGCGCGGCCTGGATGCGGTCACCGACCTCGTCGATGCCCCCGAGCCCGTCCACGTCGACGACGAGTCCACGCTCGCCGTACGCCTGCACGATCGGCGCGGTCTGCTCGACGTACACCTGCTGGCGACGACGGATCGTCTCCTCGTTGTCGTCACTGCGGCCCTGCTCCTCGGCGCGCTTCAGGAGACGACCCACGAGCTCGTCTTGGTCGGCGACGAGCTGGATGACGGCGTCGATCCCCGTGCCCTGCTCCGCGAGCAGCGCGTCGAGGTACTCGACCTGCCCGACGGTGCGGGGGTAGCCGTCGAGGAGGAAGCCGTTCTCGGCGTCGGACTCTTCCAGGCGGGACTTCACGAGCTCGTTCGTGAGGGAGTCCGGGACGTAGTCGCCCGCGTCCATGATCGCCTTCGCCTGCACACCGAGGGGCGTGCCCTCCGCGACGTTCTTGCGGAAGATGTCTCCCGTCGAGACGGCGGGGATCCCGAAGGCCTCGGCGATGCGGCCGGCCTGGGTGCCCTTCCCGGCTCCGGGGGGTCCGACGATGATGAGACGTGCGCTCAACGGAGAAGCCCTTCGTAGTGACGTTGCTGCAGCTGCGAGTCGATCTGCTTCACGGTCTCGAGACCGACACCCACGATGATGAGGATGCTCGCGCCACCGAACGGGAAGTTCTGGTTCGCGCCGAACAGCGCCAGTGCTGCCAGCGGGATGAGCGCGATGAGACCGAGGTAGAGCGAGCCGGGCAACGTCACCCGGGTCAGGACGTAGTCGAGGTACTCGGCCGTCGGACGGCCGGCCCGGATGCCCGGGATGAAGCCGCCGTACTTCTTCATGTTGTCGGCGACCTCTTCGGGGTTGAAGGTGATCGCGACGTAGAAGTACGTGAACCCGACGATGAGCAGGAAGTACAGGACCATGTAGAACCAGTTGTCACCCGAGGTCAGGTTGCTCTGGATCCAGGTCACCCACGCGGCGGGCTCGGTGCCGTTCGAGGGCTGGTTGAACTGCGCGACGAGGGCCGGCAGGTACAGCAGCGACGAGGCGAAGATGACGGGCACGACGCCGGCCATGTTCACCTTGATCGGGATGTATGTGTTGTTGCCCCCGTAGGTGCGACGACCGACCATGCGCTTGGCGTACTGGACGGGGATGCGCCGCTGCGACTGCTCGACGAACACGACGGCCATCATGATGACCAGTCCGACGAGGATCACGAAGAGGAAGAGCTCGAAGGACTGCGACTGCTCGATCGCCCAGAGCGCCGACGGGAACTGCGCCGCGATCGACGTGAAGATGAGGAGCGACATGCCGTTGCCGATGCCGCGCTCGGTGACGAGCTCGCCCATCCACATGATGAGGCCCGTGCCGGCGGTCAGCGTGACGACCATGAGCATGATCGCGTACCAGCTGTCGTTCGAGATGATCGACGAGCAGGAGGAGGAGGCGTTGGTGCCGAACAGGGCGCCCGAGCGAGCGACCGTGATCAGCGTGGTGGACTGCAGCACGCCGAGCGCGATCGTGAGGTAGCGCGTGTACTGCGTCAGCTTCGCCTGACCGGACTGCCCCTCCTTGTAGAGGGCGTCGAAGTGCGGGATGACCACGCGCAGGAGCTGCACGATGATCGACGACGTGATGTACGGCATGATGCCGAGCGCGAAGACCGAGAGCTTCAGCAGCGCGCCACCGGAGAACAGGTTGATCAGGTCGTAGAGGCCCTGCTGCGACGACGCACTGGCGAGGCAGCTCTGCACGGAGGCGTAGTCGACGAACGGCGCGGGGATGTACGACCCCAGGCGGAACAGCGCGATGATCGCGAGGGTGAAGCCGATCTTCTTGCGAAGATCTGGGGTGCGCATGATGCGCGCGACCGCTCTGAACACGAGGACTCCGAACTTCTGGGACCGGCGGCCCGAACGGGGACCGTCACCGGTGCGGTCGGCAGGACCGACCTGACCGACGGATGCCGGCCACTGTCAAGGAAACCGTAACGGCGGCCCGTGCGCAAACGCACGGGCCGCCGACGGGGTTACTGGGAGACGGTGCCGCCAGCAGCCGCGATCTTCTCGGCGGCGGACGCCGAGACCTTGTCGACCGAGACCGTGACCTTCACGTTGATGTCACCCTGACCGAGAACCTTGACCTTCTCGTTCTTGCGGACGGCGCCCTTGGCGACCAGGTCCGCGACGGTGACGTCGCCACCGTCGGGGTAGAGCTCCGCGATCTTGTCCAGGTTCACGACCTGGTACTCGACACGGAACGGGTTCTTGAACCCGCGGAGCTTCGGGGTGCGCATGTGCAGCGGCATCTGCCCACCCTCGAAGCCGACCTTGACCTGGTACCGGGCCTTCGTGCCCTTGGTACCACGGCCGGCGGTCTTGCCCTTCGAGCCCTCACCACGACCGACGCGGGTGCGCGCCTTCTTGGCACCCTCGGCGGGGCGGAGGTGGTGCAGCTTCAGCACCTGCACGCGCTCGTTCTTCTCGTCGCTCATGCGTCGACCTCCTCGACCTTCACGAGGTGCGCGACCGTCGCGACGTACCCGCGGTTCTGGGAGTTGTCCTCACGCTCGACCGTCTGGCCGATGCGCTTGAGACCCAGGCTGCGGAGGGTGTCGCGCTGGTACTGCTTCTCGCTGATAACGGACTTCGTCTGCGTGATCTTCAGCGTCGCCATCACGCACCTGCCTTCTCGGACGCGGCGCGCAGAGCGGCTGCCTCGGCCTGGAGCAGACGGGCCGGGACGACCCGGTCCACGTCGAGGCCGCGACGGCTTGCGACGGCGCGGGGCTCCTCGAGCTGCTGCAGCGCCTCGACGGTCGCGTGCACGATGTTGATGGTGTTGGACGAACCGAGCGACTTGCTCAGGACGTCGTGGATGCCGGCGCACTCGAGGACGGCGCGGACCGGACCACCGGCGATGACACCGGTACCGGCAGCGGCCGGACGGAGGAGCACGACACCGGCAGCGGCCTCACCCTGCACCGGGTGCGGGATCGTGTTGCCGACGCGCGGGACGCGGAAGAAGTTCTTCTTCGCCTCCTCGACACCCTTCGAGATGGCGGTCGGGACCTCACGGGCCTTGCCGTAGCCGACGCCCACCAGGCCGTTGCCGTCACCGACGACCACGAGCGCGGTGAAGCTGAAGCGACGACCACCCTTGACGACCTTGGAGACGCGGTTGATGGTCACGACGCGCTCGAGGAACTGGCTGTCGCCACCGCGGTTGTTGCGGTCGCGGCCCTGCTGACGGTCGCGCCCGCCACCACGGCGGCCACGGTTGTCGTTCGAGTCGCGGTTGTTCGACGCGGAGCCCGCGGCGGTCTCGACCGGACGCTCGGCGACGGCCGGGGCCTCCGCCTGGGTGCCGGTCTTCGCGCCCTCGGCCGGAGCCGTGGTGGCCTCGACGTTGGCGTCTTCGTTCGTGTTCGCGATGTCGCTCACAGGTTCAGCCCTCCTTCACGGGCACCGTCGGCGATCGCGGCGACGCGACCGGCGTACTTGCTACCACCGCGGTCGAAGACCACGGCCTCGACGCCGGCGGCCTTCGCGCGCTCGGCGAGGAGCTCGCCGACGCGACGGGCCTTGGCCGTCTTGTCGCCGTCGAACGAACGGAGGTCGGCCTCCATCGTCGACGCGCTGGCCAGCGTGTGGCCCTTCGCGTCGTCGATGACCTGGACGAACACGTGACGCGACGACCGGGTGACAGCGAGACGCGGACGCGCCTCGGTGCCGGTGATCTTCTTGCGGAGACGGTTGTGACGGCGCGCCTTGGCGGCCGACTTGCTCTTTCCTCGGATACCGAGAGCCATGATCACTTACCTGACTTTCCGGCCTTGCGGCGCACGACCTCGCCTGCGTAGCGGACACCCTTGCCCTTGTAGGGCTCGGGCTTGCGCAGCTTGCGGATGTTGGCAGCCACCTCGCCGACGGCCTGCTTGTCGATGCCCGACACGGTGAGCTTGTTGTTGCCCTCGACGGCGAAGCTGATGCCCGCCGGCGGCTCGACCGTGATGGGGTGGGAGTAGCCGAGGGCGAACTCGACGTTGCTGCCCTTGGCCTGCACGCGGTAACCGGTGCCGACGACCTCGAGGCCCTTGGAGTAGCCCTGGGTCACGCCGACGATGTTGTTCGCGATGAGGGTGCGGGTGAGGCCGTGCAGGGCACGGGACTCGCGCTCGTCGTCCGGGCGGGTGACGAGGACCTGGTTCTCCTCGACCTTGGCCTGGATGGGCTCAGCGACGACGAGCGAGAGCTCGCCCTTCGGGCCCTTGACCGCCACGGTCTGACCGTCGATGGAGACGGTCACGCCGGCGGGGATGTCGATGGGAAGACGTCCGATACGAGACATTGTCGGTCACCACACGTAGGCGAGGACTTCCCCACCCACGCCCTTCTGCTCGGCTTCACGGTCGGTGAGCAGTCCCGAGGAGGTCGAGAGGATCGCCACGCCGAGGCCACCGAGGACCTGGGGGATCTCCGTCGACTTCGCGTAGACCCGGAGGCCCGGCTTCGAGACGCGCTTGATGCCGGCGATCGAGCGCTCGCGCTCGGGGCCGTACTTCAGGTCGATCGTGAGGGTCTGGCCGACGCGGGCGTCCTCGATCTTCCACTCGCTGATGTAACCCTCGCGCTTGAGGATCTCGGCGATGTTCTTCTTCAGCTTGGAGCTGGGGAGCGAGACGGCGTCGTGGTGCGCCGAGTTCGCGTTCCGCAATCTGGTCAGCATGTCTGCGACCGGATCGGTCATCGTCATGATGGTCGTCCATTCTTCGCCTGGTTTCGACACCCGTTCCACGAATGCCGACCTGAGCGATCGGGTGATCCCGGGGCGGTTCCCCTGGATCGGTGTGTTCGTGCGTGCGGGCCGGAGGACGTGAATCCTCCGGCCCGCACCGCCCGGAGTATCTTAGACCGTCTGCTCGGCAGAACGGAACGGGAACCCGAGCTGGCGGAGCAGCGCGCGGCCCTCGTCGTCCGTCTTCGCGGTGGTCACGACGGTGATGTCGAAGCCACGCACGCGGTCGATGCGGTCCTGGTCGATCTCGTGGAACACGGACTGCTCCGTGAGACCGAACGTGTAGTTGCCGTTGCCGTCGAACTGCTTGTCGCTGAGGCCGCGGAAGTCGCGGATGCGGGGCAGGGCGAGCGACGTCAGGCGGTCGAGGAACTCCCACGCGCGGTCGCCACGGAGGGTGACGTGCGCGCCGATGGCCTGACCCTCACGCAGCTTGAACTGCGCGATGGACTTACGGGCCTTCGTGACCTGCGGCTTCTGACCGGTGATCGCCGTGAGGTCCTTAATGGCCCCCTCGATGATCTTCGAGTCGCGAGCGGCCTCGCCGACACCGGTGTTCACGACGACCTTGACCAGGCCGGGGACCTGGTGGACGTTCGTGTAGCCGAACTGCTCGGTGAGGGCCGACTTGATCTCGTCGTTGTACTTCTGCTTGAGGCGCGGCTGGATCTTGCCAGCCGGCGCGGCAGTCGTGTCAGTCATCAGAGCTTCTCACCAGACTTCTTGGCGTAGCGGACGCGGACGGTCTTCTTGACGCCGTCCTTCTCCACCTCTTCGTTGCGGAAGCCGACGCGGGTCGGCTTCTTGGTCTTCGGGTCGACGATGGCGACGTTCGACACATGGATCGGAGCCTCGTGCTGCTCGAGCCCACCGGTCTTCGAACCACGCTGGGTCTGGCCGACGCGGACGTGCTTCGTGACGAAGTTCACGCCCTCGACGACGACGCGCTCCTGGTCACGGAGCACCTCGATGACCTTGCCCTGCTTGCCGCGGTCGCCGCCACGCTCCTGCGTGGCACCCGTGATGACCTCGACGAGGTCACCCTTCTTGATGTTCGCCATGGCTTACAGCACCTCCGGCGCGAGCGAGATGATCTTCATGAACTTCTTGTCACGGAGCTCACGACCGACCGGACCGAAGATGCGCGTACCGCGCGGGTCGCCGTCGGCCTTGAGGATCACTGCCGCGTTCTCGTCGAACTTGATGTAGGAGCCGTCCTGACGACGGGTCTCCTTCTTGGTGCGAACGATGACGGCCTTGACGACGTCACCCTTCTTCACGTTGCCGCCGGGGATGGCGTCCTTCACCGTGGCGACGATGACGTCACCGAGGCCGGCGTAGCGACGACCCGAGCCACCGAGGACACGGATGGTGAGGATCTCCTTGGCACCCGTGTTGTCGGCGACCTTGAGGCGGGATTCCTGCTGGATCACTGCTGTCTCCTATTCCGAAGCAGGCCGCGGCCTACTTGGCCTTCTCGAGGATCTCGACCAGGCGCCAGCGCTTCGAGGCGCTGAGGGGACGGGTCTCGCTGATCACGACGAGGTCGCCGACACCAGCGGTGCCGAGCTCGTCGTGGGCCTTCACCTTGGAGGTGCGACGGATGATCTTGCCGTAGAGCGCGTGCTTCACGCGGTCCTCGACCTCGACCACGATGGTCTTGTCCATCTTGTCGCTCGTCACGTAGCCGCGACGCGTCTTGCGGTAGCCGCGGGCGGAGGCGGCGGAGGTCTGCTCTTCGTTCGCCATTACTTCTCCTCGGCGGTCTCGGCCTCGGTCGACTCGGCCGGCTTCTCAGCCTTCTTCGTCGACTTCTTGGCCTTGGGGGCGGTCTCGACGGGCGCGGGGGTGGCACGGATGCCGAGCTCGCGCTCGCGGAGGACGGTGTAGATGCGTGCGATGTCACGCTTGACGGCACGGAGACGACCGTGGCTCTCCAGCTGGCCGGTGGCCGACTGGAAGCGGAGGTTGAAGAGTTCCTCCTTGGCCTTCTTCAGCTCGTCAGCGAGACGCTCGTTCTCGAACGTGTCGAGCTCCGTCGGACGGAGCTCCTTGGAACCGATCGCCATTACGCGTCGCCCTCCTCGCGCTTGATGATGCGTGCCTTGAGGGGCAGCTTGTGGATTGCACGGGTCAGCGCCTCACGGGCGATGTCCTCGTTGACGCCGGAGAGCTCGAAGAGCACACGGCCCGGCTTGACGTTGGCGACCCACCACTCGGGGGAACCCTTACCGGAACCCATGCGGGTCTCGGCCGGCTTCTTCGTGAGCGGACGGTCCGGGTAGATGTTGATCCACACCTTGCCGCCACGCTTGATGTGACGCGTCATGGCGATACGAGCGGACTCGATCTGACGGTTGGTCACGTAGGCGGGCGTCAGCGCCTGGATGCCGAAGTCACCGAACGACACCTTGGTGCCACCGGTCGCCTGGCCCGAACGCTTCGGGTGGTGCTGCTTGCGGTGCTTGACTCGACGGGGGATAAGCATGGTTACGCCTCAACTCCTGCGCCGGCCGGCGCGTCCTGCGGGGCCTGCTGCTGACGGCCGCCACGGTCGCCGCCACGACGGTCGCCGCGCTCGCCACGCGGGCCGCCACGACGCTCCGGACGGGACGAACGCTGGTTCGCCTGCTCGCGAGCGAGCTCCTTGTTCGTGATGTCGCCCTTGTAGATCCAGACCTTCACGCCGATGCGGCCGAACGTGGTCCGGGCCTCGTAGAAGCCGTAGTCGATGTTGGCGCGGAGCGTGTGCAGGGGCACACGGCCCTCGCGGTAGAACTCCGAGCGCGACATCTCGGCGCCGCCGAGACGACCCGACACCTGGATGCGGACACCCTTGGCGCCGGCGCGCTGCGCACCCTGCAGGCCCTTGCGCATGGCGCGACGGAACGCGACACGAGCGGAGAGCTGCTCGGCGATGCCCTGCGCGACGAGCTGGGCCTCGGTCTCGGGGTTCTTGACCTCGAGGATGTTGAGCTGGATCTGCTTCTTGGTGAGCTTCTCGAGCTCGCCACGGACGCGCTCCGCCTCGGCGCCACGGCGACCGATGACGATGCCCGGACGCGCGGTGTGGATGTCCACGCGGACACGGTCACGGGTGCGCTCGAGCTCGATGCGGGCGACGCCGGCGCGGTCGAGGGTCTTCTTCAGGTACTCGCGCACCTTGATGTCCTCGGCCACGTAGTCGGCGTAGCGCTGACCCGGCTTCGTGCTGTCGGTGAACCAGTGCGAGACGTGGTCCGTCGTGATCCCGAGACGGAAGCCGTACGGGTTGACCTTCTGGCCCATTACTTGCTCGCCTTCTTGCTCGTCGCGGCAGCCTCGACCTCATCCGGCGTCGCGAGGACGACCGTGATGTGGCTGGTGCGCTTGTTGATGCGGAAGGCGCGGCCCTGGGCGCGCGGCTGGAACCGCTTCAGGGTCGTGCCTTCGTCGACGAAGACGCGGCTCACGTAGAGGTCGCGCTCGTCGAGGAAGCTGTTCGTCGAGTCCGCCTTCACCCGGGCGTTCGCGATCGCCGAGGCGACCAGCTTGTACACGGGCTCCGAAGCGCCCTGCGGGGCGAACTTCAGGATGGCGAGGGCCTCGTGGGCCTGCTTGCCGCGGATCAGCTCGATGACGCGACGGGCCTTCTGAGGCGTGACGCGGATGTGTCGCACGCGTGCGATCGACTCCACCATTTCGTTCCTCCTCTGCGTCCCCGCGTTAGCGGCGACGGCCCTTCTTGTCGTCCTTCACGTGACCACGGAAGGTGCGGGTCGGCGCGAACTCGCCGAGCTTGTGACCGACCATCGACTCGGTGACGAACACCGGGATGTGCTTGCGGCCGTCGTGCACGGCGATCGTGTGCCCGAGCATGTTCGGGACGATCATCGAGCGGCGCGACCAGGTGCGGATCACGTTCTTGGTGTTGGCCTCGTTCTGCGTGACGACCTTGCGGAGCAGGTGCTCGTCGACGAAGGGGCCCTTCTTCAGACTGCGTGGCATCTTCGAAAACTCCTACTTGCGCTTCTTGCCGGCGTTACGGCGACGGACGATGAGCTTGTCGCTCGGCTTGTTCGGCTTGCGCGTGCGACCCTCGGCCTGACCCCACGGGCTGACCGGGTGACGACCACCGGAGGTCTTGCCCTCACCACCACCGTGCGGGTGGTCGATCGGGTTCATCGCGACACCACGCACGGTCGGGCGGACGCCCTTCCAGCGCATGCGGCCGGCCTTGCCCCAGTTGATGTTCGACTGCTCGGCGTTGCCGACCTCGCCGATCGTGGCGCGGCAGCGGGCGTCGACGTTGCGGACCTCGCCCGACGGCAGACGGAGCTGCGCGTAGGGGCCGTCCTTGGCGACGAGACGCACCGAGGCGCCGGCCGAGCGCGCGAGCTTTGCGCCGCCACCGGGGCGGAGCTCGATCGCGTGCACGACGGTACCGACGGGGATGTTGCGGAGCGGCAGGTTGTTGCCCGGCTTGATGTCCGCGCCGGGGCCCTGCTCGATGACGTCGCCCTGCTTGAGCTTGTTCGGCGCGATGATGTAGCGCTTCGTGCCGTCCACGTAGTGCAGGAGCGCGATGCGCGCCGTGCGGTTCGGGTCGTACTCGATGTGCGCGACCTTGGCGTCGACGCCGTCCTTGTCGTGACGACGGAAGTCGATCACGCGGTACTGGCGCTTGTGGCCACCACCGATGTGACGGGTCGTGATGCGGCCCGAGCTGTTGCGCCCACCGGTCTTCGGCAGCGGACGAAGCAGCGACTTCTCCGGCGTCGAACGGGTGATCTCAGCGAAGTCGGCGACCGACGAGCCGCGACGACCAGGGGTCGTCGGCTTGTAGTTACGAATAGCCATGATTTATCCCTCTGGTCCTCAGCCGACAGCCGTGAAGATGTCGATCGAACCGGACTTGAGCGTCACGATGGCGCGCTTGGTGTCCTTGCGCTTGCCCATGCCGAAACGCGTACGACGGGTCTTGCCCGGACGGTTCAGCGTGTTGATGCTCGCGACCTTGACGTCGAAGATCTTCTCGATGGCGAGCTTGATCTCGGTCTTGTTCGAACGGGGGTCCACGATGAACGTGTACTTGCCCTGGTCGATCAGGCCGTAGCTCTTCTCCGAGACGACCGGCGAGATGATGATGTCGCGCGGGTCCTTGTTGAAGCCGCTCATGCGGAGATCTCCTTCGCGGTCTTCGACGCGATGAAGGCGTCGAGGGCGCTCTTGCTGAACACGACGGCGTCCGCACGGAGGACGTCGTAGGCGTTGAGCTGGCCGTGCGAGAGCGCGTGGACGTTCGGCAGGTTGCGGATCGACTTGAGCGTGAGCTCGTCGTCCTGCTCGAGCACGACGAGCACGTTCTTGACGGGCGCGACCCTCTCGAGGAGCGTGCGCGCGGTCTTGGTCGACGGCACCTCAGCGGCGACGAAGCCCTCGACTGCGGCGATGCGGCCACCGCGGGCGCGGTCCGAGAGCGAGCCGAGCAGAGCCGCGGCGATCATCTTCTTCGGGGTGCGCTGCGAGTAGTCGCGCGGGGTCGGTCCGTGGACGACGCCACCGCCGGTGTGCTCGGGAGCGCGGACCGAACCCTGACGGGAGCGGCCGGTGCCCTTCTGCTTGAACGGCTTGCGACCGGCACCGCGGACCTCGCCGCGGTTCTTGGTCTTGTGGGTGCCCTGACGCGCGGCTGCGAGCTGCGCGGTGACGACCTGGTGGATCAGCGGGACGTTGGTCTCGACGTCGAAGATCGCTGCGGGGAGCTCGACGGTGCCGGACTTGGTACCCGATGCGTCGAGGACGTCGATCGTGGTTGCGGTCGTGGTGGCCATGATCACTTACCCTTCACGGCGGTGCGGACGAAGACGGAGCGACCGCGAGCACCGGGGACGGCGCCCTTGACGAGCAGCAGACCCTTCTCGGCGTCGACGGCGTGCACCGTGAGGTTGAGGACGGTCACGCGCTCGCCACCCATGCGACCGGCCATGCGCATGCCCTTGAAGACACGCGACGGGGTCGACGAAGCACCGATCGAACCGGGCTTGCGGTGGTTGCGGTGCGCACCGTGCGAAGCGGACACACCGGCGAAGCCGTGGCGCTTCATGACACCGGCGAAGCCCTTGCCCTTCGACGTGCCGACGACGTCGACCTTCTGGCCCGCCTCGAACGTGTCGACGGTGAGCTCCTGGCCGAGCGTGTACTCAGCGGCGTCGTCGGTGCGGATCTCGGTGAGGGTGCGACGCGGGGTCACACCAGCAGCCTCGAAGTGGCCGGCGGCCGGCTTGTTGACCTTGCGCGGGTCGATGGCGCCGGCGGCGATCTGGATCGCCTCGTAGCCGTCGCGCTCGACGTTGCGGATCTGGGTGACCACGTTCGGGCCGACCTCGATCACGGTGACGGGGATGAACTTGTTGTTCTCGTCCCACACCTGGGTCATCCCGAGCTTCTTGCCGAGGAGGCCCTTGACGGTCTTGGTTGAGTTCGCCATTGGTCAGCCCCCTTACAGCTTGATCTCGATGTTGACGTCGGCCGGGAGGTCGAGTCGCATGAGCGAGTCGACGGCCTTCGGCGTCGGGTCGACGATGTCGATGACCCGCTTGTGCGTGCGCTTCTCGAAGTGCTCGCGCGAGTCCTTGTACTTGTGGGGAGAACGGATCACGGTGACCACGTTCTTCTCGGTGGGGAGCGGCACCGGGCCGACCACGGTCGCACCGGCACGGGTCACCGTGTCGACGATCTTCCGGGCCGACGTGTCGATGACCTCGTGGTCGTACGACTTGAGCCGGATGCGGATCTTCTGTCCCGCCATGTGTCTCTTTGTCCTCTCTGCGCCGCGCACCCTCGGGCCGCCTGACGCCGCCGCACCGTGCATTCCTGCAGGGCTTGGCTGTTTTCCTGAACCAACCGGCCGCATCCACTGGGGATGACCGCTGTTCTCCTGTCAACCGCGCAGGGCGACCGGGGCCGTCCAGCGTGGGCATGTCGCTTCCCCGTGCTCGCCGGGCACAGCAGTGCCCGTCGCGCTCAGTGGGGATTCGATCGTGTTCTGCTGCCTGCGGCCCAACCCAGCCCTGCTGAACAAGGGGGTTGTGCACTGCCAGAGCAGTGATCCTGCGCACGCGGACGCGCGCGGAATTCGGAACCGGACAAGTCTCGCATAGGCACGGCATCCGTGCAACCCGGGCGTGTCGCGATTCGTGGGCGTGTCGGGATCGGCGCACTCCCGCGGAACGACGGGGATCGCGGGCCTGGAGGCGCGGCCCGGCCCCGACACGCCCCTCGCCCGGCACAGGTGGTCCGGTCGCACCCCCGTGAGCGCGCAGGACACGCCGTCGCCCGTCCGGCGAGTGGGCAGATCAGGCCACTCGGGGGCGCCGAGCGTGACGGACATCGCACGCTCGGCGCTGCGCCCAGCCCAGCGCGCACTGCGCCGGGCCAGCCGGGCGGCTACTCCGCGGCGATCGGGGGCACGAACCAGGGCGGGAAGACCGCGACCCGCGGTGCGTGGCCGCCGTGGTCGCGCAGCACCGCCTTGACGGTCTGCCGGACGCGGTCGTTCGGCACACCGATCACGGCGACGGAGGAGAACGGCACGCTCGGCCCGGCGAGCAGCTCGAGGCCGTGCATCTCCGGGTCGGTGAAGTCCGTGCGGCGGATGAGGTTCGTCGCGGCCTCGGGGCCGACGGCGAAGCGGGCGTCCTCGGCCTCGGCGTCCTGGTCGGCGACGATCACCGACGCGCCGAATGCCGACACCGGGACGACGAGCACGACGTACTCCGTCGCCCGGGTCCGGCGGGCGGCGTCCGACCAGCGCTCGCCCACCGCGCCGGAGCGCAGTTCGTCCCAGCGCGTGGCGTCCGGCGAGAGGGTGAACGGCACGTGGGCCGCGACCGACGAGCCGTCGGGCGCGGTGGCCTCGGCCCGGGCGGCCCGGACCGCGGCGGAGGCGACGTCGACCACGGGCGTGACGGCGTCGGACGCGAGGATCGCACCCGCGCCCACGATGTCGTCGAGGTTGTCCACGTGGGTGACGTGGTGTGCCCGGAGCGACGCGAAGTCCCGCGCCTCGGGCAGGTCGGGCACCGGCGAGCGCAGCGAGGACGCAGGGGTGGCGGCCTGACCGGGGACGCTCCGGAGCGAGGTGGTGATCCGGGTGCGGCGCGGGGTGGGGGTGGTGGGGGTCTCGGCGACGACGCGCTGGCGTGGGGCGCAGATGTCGCAGAGCTCGGTGGGGAATCCGTGGATGCACTCGTCAGTCACGACTGGTGGGGGTCCTTCCGTGCCCGTGTGGGGGTGGTCGGGCACGAGGTCCAACGGTACGTCATCCCGGCCACCTGCCCGTCACTGTCGGTAGAGCAGGGCACGGACCTCGGACTCTGCCGCGTGGATCCGTGCCGGGTCGATGGTCTCGCCGTGGTCGTAGGCGTCGAGCAGCCGGGGGTCGATGTAGCTCTGTCGGCACACGGTCGGGGTGTTCCCGAGCTCCTCGCTGGCGACCTTCACGGCGTGCGACACCGCCTTCTTCCGCTTCGCCTGGGACGTCTGCGGTCCGGTCTTCGCGAGGTCGACGGCGGCGGCGACGGTGCCGTGCAGCGTCCGGAAGTCCTTCGCGGTGAACTCGTCGCCGGCGCGCTCCTTGACGTACTGGTTGATGTCCTCGGCGGACAGCGGTTCCCACTCGGCACCGCGGCGCTCCCGGAACGACAGCAGCCGGGCGTTGGGTCCACGTCGCTTCATGCCGGCGATGACGCTCGCGAGGTCGGGGTCGTGGATCGACGAGGACCACTCCTGACCGCTCTTGCCGGGGAAGTCGAGCTCGATGTCGTCTCCGGAGACGTGGGCGTGGGCGCACAGGAGCGTCGAGAGCCCGCGGCTGCCGTGCTCGGTGGCGTACCGCTCGGACCCGACCCGGAGGGACCCCTGGTCGAGCATCCGGAACGCCGCCGCGAGCGCACGCTGCCGGTCCGGCTCGGGCCGACGGAGGTCCTGCGTCACCATCCGGCGCGCGACCGGCAGGGACTCGGCGAGGGCGAGGGCGCGGTCGTACTTGATGCGGTCCATCCGCTCCCGCCAGCCGGGGTGGTACATGTACTGCCGGCGACCGGCTCCGTCGATGCCCGTGGCGAGGATGTGCCCGTTGTCGTACGGCGAGATCCAGACGTCGTCCCACGCGGGCGGGATGACGAGGTCCTCGAGCCGCTGCCGCACCTCGGGGTCGGTGACGGTCGCACCGTCCGGGTCACGGTACGAGAACCCTCGCCCGCTGCGGACGCGGTGGTAGCCGCGACCGTTGGTCGCGGAGCGGCGGAGACGTGTCACGGTCTCGATGGAACACGCCCGTGCCTGTGACGCGGCCAGGCGACGGACGGGAGGCGCGGTGCGAGCCCGCACCGCGCCTCCCGTCCGTCAGGTGGTCACGCTCGGCGACGTCGTCGCGTCACCAGCAGGACACCGCCGACGGTCAGCGCGAGGACCGCGACGAGCGCGCCGATGCCGAGTCCGGCCGCCCCCGTGAAGGCGAGCTCCGACGCGGCCGCCGGAGCGGCGCGCACGGGTGCCGGGTCGCTCGCGCGCATCGGGTCGGTCGGGCTGGCCGAACCGGACACGGGCGCCACCTGCGCCGTCGGCGACGTGACCGTCGCGACGTTGGTGATGCGGTCCGGTGCGTCGGAGGCGACCTTCGCCGTGATCTGGAACACGACGGACCGGTCGACCGCGAGCGGTCCGGAGAGGGTGCAGGTGACCGACCCCCGGGTCGCGCAGGTCGCGGCACCGCGGTCGTCGACGCTCACCAGCGTGAGGCCTGCCGGGAGCCGGTCGGTGACGACGACCGGACCCGGGTCCTCGGTGAGACCGGCGTTGTGCACGGTGACCGTGTACCCCACCGTCGCGCCGCGGACGAGCGGGCCGGTGTGCGTCTTCGTGATCGAGAGGCTCGACGCGGGGTCGACGGCGAGCTCGTCGGCGTCGACGTTGTCGGCGAGCGTCGTCTCGGTCGTGGTCGTCGCGACGGACGCGGTCGGCCGGACACCCGGGTAGGCGGCGGCGGTCGGCGTCTGGTGCACGGTGATCGTCGGTGCGAGCGAGCCCGCGGTGAGCGTCCCGGCGAGCGCGAGGGTCACCGTGGTGGTCCCGTCGGCGTTCTTCGTGACCCCGGTGACCGTCCATGCCGGGTCGGCCTCGGTGGAGACGTACGTCATGCCCTTCGGCACGGTGTACGTCGCGGTGACGGCTGCGGCGTCGGACGTCCCGGCGTTCCGCACCTGCACCGTCTCCGGCAGGTCCTTGCCGATGACGGCGGTGCCCTGGTGGCCGATCGTGATCGCCACGTTCGCGACGGTGTCGACGTCGAGGGGGCTGGTGACGGACTGGTCGTTCGTCCCGACCGGCGGGTTCGTGCCCTGGCCGGTGACGACGGCGCGGTTCGCGATCGACCCGGCGGCGTGGCCGGACGCGACCTTCGTCGTGATCCAGAGGCCCGGCGCGTCCGTCCCGGCGACGATCGTCGTCGGCAGGGAGCACGTGACCTTCGTCGTGTCCGTCGCGCCGTCGCAGCTCCACACCGAGCCGTTGCTCGACGCGCTGACGAACGTCAGACCGTCGGGCAGCTCGTCGGTGACGACCGTGGTGGGCTGTTCGTCGGACGGGCCATCGTCGTGCACCTGCACGAGCCACACCTGCTCGGCGCCGGCCGTGACGCGGTCGGACACGGTGGTGGACCCGACCGACGTGACCGGCGTCTTCGTCAGGGTGAGTGCGGCGTGCGTCGTGACGGCGACGTCGTCACCGGCGGTGTCGTTCGTCGGGTCGGTGTCGGGCGTCGCCGAGCTCACCGTGGCCGTGTTCGTCAGGGTGCCCGCGGGGGTACCGGAGGCGATCGCGGCCGTCACGTGGAACACGGTGCTCGCGCCGGACGCCAGCGTCGCGGTCGACCAGGTCGCGGGGCCGTCGCCCTGCTCCCAGGTGTCGTCGTCCGTCGTCACCTTCGTCACCGACATGCCGGCCGGCGGCGTGTCCGTCCAGGTCGCCGCGCGGGCGTCCGACGGTCCGTCGTTCGTCACGGTCACGTCGTAGGTGACGCTCGTACCGGCGTCGGCGCTCGGGGCGCTCGTGCGCTGCTTCGTGATCCGCAGGTCGGCGTGCGTGGTGACCTCGACGGTCGCGTCGTCGTGGGCCGTGGGTCCGGTCGCCGTGATCGGCGCGGCGGTGGCGGTGTTCACGATCTCGGAGCCGCGGAACGACGCCGGGACGTGCACGGTCAGGACGATCGTGTTCGGGTCGGTGGCCCCGGCGGCGATCCCGTCCCGGGTCGACAGGGTGAGCACCCCGTCGGTGTCGGACTCGAGCGTCCAGTGCTGCGCGGTCTCCGGGGAGAGCGCGCGGAACTCGACGCCCGCGGGGAGGGTGTCCTGCACCTGCACGCTCGGCGACGTGGCGTCGCCGGCGGGCACGTCGGACGGTCCGGACGGGTTCGCGACCGTGATCGTGTACGTGACGTCACGTCCGGCGTCGACGGACCGGACGTCGGCGGTCTTCGTCACCGACAGGCCGGCGGTCTGGGTGGCGTCGCTGCGGGCCTCGGCCTGGGCGGTGGCGGCGTTGTCGGCGGTCACCACGGCGGTGTTCGCGAGGACACCGGTGGAGGACGACGGTGTGGTCACCGTGATCGTGAACGTGCTGCTCTTCCCGGCGGCGAGCGTGCCGTCGAGGACGCAGGTCACGTCGGTGGCGTCGTCGTCGGGGGTGGTGCACGACCAGGGGCCGTCCGTCTGGTCGCCCTGGAGGCGCGTCCCCGACTCGAGTGCGTCGGTCACCCGGACGGAGCGGGCGTCCGCGGTGCCGGTGTTCGTCACCGTCATCGTCCAGTCCGCGGGGTCGCCCGCGACGAGGGTGCTCCGCGCCTCGGAGCCGAACGCCTTCGCGATCGTCAGGGTCGTGGTGTCGTCCACACCGGTGGTGGCCGTCGACGAGTCGTTCGACGCGGTGGGGTCGGTCGTCGCCGACGTGTCGACCGAGACGGCGGCGGTGTTCACGACGGACTGCGCGTCCGTAACGTCCGGGTGGACCGTCGCCGTGACCGTGATCGCGCCGGCGGTGGTGCCGTTCGCGAGCCCGTCACGGGTGCAGCTGACCGTGTTGCCGTCGGTGTCGCAGGTCCACGCCGGGTCGTCCGAGGTGGCGCGCACGAGCGTGACGGTGTCGGGCAGGGTGTCCGTGACGGTCACCGTGCCGCGGGCGTCCGAGACGCTCTGCACGGTGGTGTCCCGGCGGTTCTGGACCGAGAGGTCCCACGAGATCGTCCCACCGGCGCGGGCGGCGGTCGAGGGTCCGGTCTTCGTGATGGCCAGGTCGGCGATCGCGACCGGCGTGACGCTCGCGGCGTCGCTGTCGTCCGCGGTGTTCGGGTCGAAGGTCTGGCCCGTGCCCTGGTGGATGGTCGCGGTGTTGCGGATCGCGGTCAGCGGGGCGCCTGCCGGCAGCGTGAGGGCGACGTCGACGTCGGGGAAGGAGGAGCCCTTCGCGACCGTGGCGCCGTTCACGCAGGTCCAGGTGGCTCCGCTCTGCGTGCAGTCCCAGCCGGTGCCGGTGAAGGCCAGCGTGGCGCCGGCGGGGAGCCCCGCCGTCGTGTCCACGACGGTCGTCCCGTGCGCGGCGTCGTCACCGCGGTTCGCGACGGCGATCGTCCACGCGTCCGGGGTGGTGGCGCCCGCGACGACCTTCGCCGAGGTCGCGGTCTTGGTCAGCGCGAGGTCCGTGGCCCCGATCCGCGCCGTGGCGGTCGCGTCGGAGCCGCCGTCGGGGTAGGAGACGAAGCTGCCGTCACCACCGTCGTACGCGGTCCCGCCGGAGGCGTCCGTGACGGTGGCGGTGACGTGGTTCGTGTGCGCGACGGCGCTCCCGGCACCGGGGGTGCTGGTCGCGTCGGCGGTCGGCAGGGCGCGGTAGTGCAGCGTCATGGTGGCGTTCGCCCCGAGGGCGCCGAGGTCCGCCCAGGTGAGGGTGCGTCCGTCCGTTGCCGGGTCGGTCACCGTGGTCGCGGCGCCGCCGTCCCGGACGAGCGTGGCACTGCCGGCGACGTACTGCCAGTTCGCCGGCAGGACGTCCGCGGCGGAGACCTTCGTCGCCGCGCTGCCGTGGTTGGTGAAGGTCACCGAGAAGTCCGAGGGGACACCGACGTACGAGAGACCGCCGACGGTGTCGTTGGACTTCGAGACGGCGACGTCGGGGAACGCCGGCGTCACGGTCGCGGTGTTCTCGACCGCAGCGTAGGTCGCACCGTTCGTGGCGAGGCTGCGGTAGGCGCCGGTGGAGACCGTGTTGGTCAGCGGAGCGCCGCTCAGCGAGACGTCGTCCGCGAGCGTCGCGTCGTAGGTGTACGCGACGGTGCCGCCCGCTCCCCCGACGGTGGTCGTCGGCCACGTGACCACGCCACCGCCACACGTGTCGGTCGCGTCGCCGAGGGTGCCCCCGCCGCTGATCGACCCGCTGTCGACGACGATGCCGGCGGGCACGCAGTCGGTCACCGTCGTGCCGTACGCGGGGGATGCACCCGCCGCGTTCCTGACGGTCACGGTGTAGCGCACGGACTGTCCGGGCTCGACGGCCAGGTGGTCGCTGGTCGTTCCCGCCACCGTGGCGGTCTTGTCGATCGTGAGCGAGGGAGCGACCACCGTGGCGTTCGCCGGGTTCGAGGTCGCGGAACCGTCAGTGGGCGCGGTGCCCTTCGCGGTCCGGTCCCAGGCGAAGGTCGCCGTGTTCGTCAGCGCGGTGCCTGCGGTCGCGCTCGTGGACAGCCGGACGGGGATCGTCACCGTGACGAGCACGGGCTGCGATCGGCCGGTGGTGATGTCGCTCACGTCGACGCGGATCGACCCCGTCGACGAGTCCACCGTGCCGCTCGCGGTGACCGTCGCGTCGGAGGTCGTCGCGACGAGCTCCCCGTCCACGGTCAGGCCGGCGGGCAGGGTGTCCGTCAGGCGGGCGTCGAACACCGCGACGTTCGCGGGGATCGTCGCGGTGACGCGGTAGCTCGCCGCGTCGCCCGGGCGGACGGCGAGCGCAGCGGTGCTGCTCGGGTCGGTCGTGGCGGTCGGGCCGGCCGAGCCGTCCGCGTTCGACCACGTCGGAGCGGTGAGCTGCTTCGAGACGGACGGGGAGGCCACCGTGATGGAGTCATCGGCGGACGCGGTCTGGACGTAGCTCGCGCCGGAGGTCGTGTAGTCGGTGTCGAGGCTGGAGCCCACCACCTTCGCGGTGTTCGCGTAGTCCGTGCCTGCGGGCGCGTCGTCGGCGAGGGTACCGGTCACGGTGATGGTCGTCGACGCCTTCGGGGCGAGCGTGCCGACGACCCACGCGTGCAACGTGCGGTCGGAGCTGCAGGCGCCCAGCGCGTCACGCTGCGCCTGCGTCAACGACGCTGTGTCCTCCGTGCGGGAGGAGCCGGTGAACCGCAGGCTGGTCGGGAAGCAGTCCGCGACGACGACGCTCCGCGCGTCCGCGGTGGTCGACCTGTTCGTCGCGGTGAGCGTCCACGTGACGACGTCCTGGCCGGAGACGGCGGCGCCGTTCCGGTCGTCCGACTTCGTGATCGCGAGGTTCGGTGCCTGCACGTCGACGGACACGGTCTTGGTCGGCGCGACCGTGACGCCGGTGACCGGGTCGGTGCTGCGGAACGTCGCGGTGTTCGTGACCGTCGCGGACGAGAACGTCGTCCCGTCCGACTTCGGGTAGCTCCCGGTGCCCGCCGAGACGGCCACGCCGGTCACCGTCACGGTGAAGGTGACGTCCGAGCCGGTGGTGTTGTCGTACACGGCGGGGAAGACGAGCGCTCCCGCACCGTTCGTGTTCGTGGTGGCTCCACCGGTGAAGGTGTAGTCCTGCCCGCCGTACGACACGGTGGCGTCGCCGTCGGTGGTGCTCCTGGTGGCCAGGCCGGTCGCTCCGGTGACGTCGAGCGTCCAGGTCGTGGCGTTCGTCGTGCGGAGGCCCGTGACGGACGCGAGCGGATCGACCAGCGACGCGGACCCGACGCTCGTGCCGGCCTTCACCGTGACGGAGTACGTGTACTTCAACGGCTGTCCGGGCACGGCGTTCAGGCCGGACCGGTTGGTCGCACCGCCGTCGGTCTGCCCGGTCTTCGCGACCGCGACGGGGGTGATCGTGACGCTGCGCTGCGCGTCCGCGGTGGTCGCGGCGAGCTGTGATCCGGTGGCCCCGGTGGCGTGCGTGCTCGTCCCGGCGACCGGCGCCGGCACCCAGGTCTGGGCGGCCCCGGTGTCGGCGGTCGTGTCGAACCGCACGACGGACGCGGAGTTCTTGTAGACGGTGCCCGCGAACGCCTGGTTCGGCACCTGGAGCGTGTACAGCAGGTCGGTGGTGGCACCGGAGGCGATCGGGCCCACTCCGTTCCACACCAGGAAGGACCGCTTCGAGAACGTGGAGGAGGCGCCGGTCGGCGGGGTGTCGGTGCAGGTGCCGCCGCTGGCCGAGGCGTCCACCGCCGTGCAGGTGATGCCGGCGGGCAGCGCGTCCCAGACGGAGACGTTGCCGATCGGGTACGAGCCCCCGGTGCCCGTCGGGTTCGTGATGCTGACCTTGTACTGCAGCACCTGCCCCTCGGTCGTGTTCGCCGGGTTCACGTTCGCCGTAAGGCTGGAGGCGTCCTTCCCGGTCTGCACGATGCTCTTCGCCAGGGTCGCGGACGCCGCACCGGCGACCTTGTAGTTCGCCGATGAGCGGAGGCTGGTGACCGAACCGGCGGTGTTCTGCTGGGAGAACTTCATGAGGTTGGCGGTGATGTCCGGCACCGTGGCGCTCGAACCGGCCTTCGTGACGTGGGCAGCCACGTACAGCACGACCGTCGCGCCTGCCGTGTCACCGTCCACGTACGTCCCGCCCGTGGCCGACGAGCCGATCGCGAACGACGCCATCGACGCGCTCGAGCCGGTCAGCTTCACCTGCGCGGCCGGGACGGTGCTCTCCGAACCGTACGTCCAGTCGGTGCCCTCCACCCACTGCGCCGCGGAGGCGGTCGTGCCGACGGGGAGCATGTCGGTCACCGTGGCGTTGCGGCTCTGCACGCCCGACGGGAACGCGACCTGCAGCCGGAAGCACACGACGTCGCCCACCGTGAACGGGTCGCTCGGCGTCGTGGACGCGTAGGTCCCGGTCGCGGCGGCGCAGTCGGACGAACCCGTCACGGTCGAGGTGGTGCTGCGCGGGAGGACGGACTTCGAAATCGACGGGGCGCTCGAGGTGATCGTGGCCTTCGAGTCGTCGACGACCCGCTGCGTGCCGGTGTCGCCGTGGACGCCGGTCGAGGTACCGGCAATGCCGACCTTGTTCGTGAAGTCGTCACCGGCCGCCGTCGGCCCGGCGTTGCCCGCGACGGAGTAGTTCTGCCGCATGAGCGCCTTGTAGGTGACGCGCGGCGAGGCGTCCGTCGACTGGTCGGCAATGTGGAGGGTCAGCGTGAACGTGCCGTTCGCCGCGGAGTACGCGACGGAGTCGACCGTCGCGCCGGTCATCTGCTGGTCGAGCGCGGCGTTGTTCGCCGGGTCGCAGTCCGCGGGCAGGGTCCCGGTGGTCGGGGTGCCCGCGGGGAACGCCGGGCACAGACCGTCCGGGATCGTGTCGGTCAGGGTGATGCCGGCCGACGACTCGTACTCGCTCGTGCGGATCAGCAGCGAGTACGTCGCCAGCTTGTTCGCCGCGAACGTCGTGGGCGTCACGCTCTTCGCCACCGCGAGGTCCATCGCCTCGACCGTCAGCGACGCGGATGCCTTCTGCGCGGACGACGCTCCGCCACCCACGGCGCCGGTGTAGGTGCCCTGCGCATCGACGAGGTTCGTCTGCCCGCGACCGTTCGAGGTCGTGTCCGCGGTGTTCTGCCGGGTCGACGGACCGTTGTTGTTGTCGAGGTCGGCGGCCTGCCCGAGCGACGCCGCCGCCGGCGGGGTGGAGCTCGTGGACGGCTGACCCGGCTGCCCGGCGAACGACATCGTGTTCTCGCGCAGCGGCACGGCGGCGAGGTACTTGATCGTGACGGACTGACCCTTCGCGAGGTCGCCGAGGTTCCAGACGACCTTCGTGAACACCGACGAGCCCTGGTTCGCGACGGTGTTGACGGTGTCGACCGTCTGCGGCGTCCGGCACGCCGAGGCGTCCCACGTGCCGGTCGCGTTCGCGGCGGTCGTCGACGTGAGGGCGGCGGCACCGGCGTACTCGGCGCCCGACGTCGTGTTGTCGATCGCGCCGCACTGCAGGAACTCGAGGCCGGCCGGCAGGTAGTCGGTCACGACCACGCCCGTCGTCGGCGCCTGCGCGGTGTTCTTCACGGTGAGCGTGTAGACCGTCGGGTGGTCGTGGACGCCGCGGACGAGTTCGTTCTCCGGGCTCTCCTCGCCCTTCGTGATGCTCAGCGCCGAGACCGTCGTGGCGTTCGAGACCGCTGACGCCGCGTTGATGCCCGTCCCCGCGGTCGGCGTCCCCGTCGCGCCGAAGGTCGGGATCGTCCGGGCGTCGGCGCTCGCTGCGACCTGGGCCGTGCCCGCGAAGTTCGTCCCGACCGGGAACGACGCGTCGACCGACTGGACCCGGAACGAGAGCGACTTCTGGTCACCGGCGACGAGGTCGGACACGTTCGACCAGACCAGGAGCGTGCCACCGCCCTGCGCCGCGGTCAGCGTCGTGATGGTGGGCTCTCCCGCCTGCGTTCCGGCGGAGTTCGCCACGTACGAGACACCGACGGGCAGACGGTACGAGTACCCGAGGTTGTACAGCGGCGTGCCGCTCCCCGCAGCCGTCGTGTTCCGCGCCGTGATCGTGACGTTCGCCGGGGCCCCGTTCAGCACCGAGTCGTCCGCCTTGACCGACACCGACACGAGCGAGTTCGCTGCCCCCGCCGGTGTGACGATCGAGAAGACCGACAGCAGTGCGGCGAGGAGACTCACCACCACCGCCATCGCGAGCGCGCGCGGACGGGCGGGGAACAGGGCAGATCGCATCGGGTGTGCTCTCGGGTCGTCGTCTGGGACGCCGAGCACAGCACAGCGGAGCAGCACCGTCCGGGCAGGGTCCCGCGGTGCGTCGTGCGTTGGTGTTCGGGTCACCACGCGAGGTGGGTTCAACCTCGCAACCCCACGGTATCGAGATCCCGATCGCCCCCGCTGCACCCAGTGCGGGGTACAGGCGGTCCCTGCAAGTGGGGACACCAGCACGGTCTTCCCGGCGCCGCCCGGGATACGCAAAAGCGGGGCCGGGCCCGAAGGCCCGACCCCGCTCTGTCGCAGGTAACCGGAGTTACTTGATGATCTTCTCGACCGTACCGGCACCGACCGTACGACCACCCTCACGGATGGCGAAGCGGAGGCCCTCTTCCATGGCGATCGGCTGGATGAGCTCGACCGTCATCGCGACGGTGTCGCCGGGCATGACCATCTCGGTGCCCTCGGGCAGCGTGATGACGCCGGTGACGTCCGTGGTGCGGAAGTAGAACTGCGGGCGGTAGTTCGCGTAGAACGGGTTGTGACGCCCGCCCTCGTCCTTGGTCAGGATGTACGCGTTGGCGGTGAAGTTCGTGTGCGGCGTGACCGAACCCGGCTTCACGACGACCTGGCCGCGCTCGACGTCCTCGCGCTTGAGGCCACGGATGAGGAGACCGGTGTTGTCGCCCGCCTCAGCCTTGTCGAGGAGCTTGCGGAACATCTCGATGCCCGTGACCGTGGTCTTCTGCGTCGGACGGATGCCGACGATCTCGACCTCGGAGTTGAGGTCGAGCGTGCCACGCTCGACACGACCGGTGACGACCGTTCCACGACCGGTGATCGTGAAGACGTCCTCGATCGGCATGAGGAACGGCTGGTCGGTGGCGCGCACCGGGTCCGGGACGTTCTCGTCGACGGCGGCCATCAGGTCCTGGACGGACTTGACCCACTTCTCGTCGCCCTCGAGCGCCTTGAGCGCCGAGACCTGCACGACGGGGGCGTCCTCGTCGAACTCCTGCGAGCCGAGGAGCTCACGGACCTCGAGCTCGACGAGCTCCAGGATCTCCTCGTCGTCCACCATGTCGGACTTGTTCAGCGCGACGACGATGTAGGGGACGCCGACCTGGCGGGCGAGCAGGACGTGCTCGCGCGTCTGGGGCATCGGACCGTCGGTGGCGGCGACCACGAGGATCGCGCCGTCCATCTGGGCCGCACCCGTGATCATGTTCTTCACGTAGTCGGCGTGGCCCGGAGCGTCGACGTGCGCGTAGTGGCGCTTGTCGGTCTGGTACTCGACGTGGGAGATGTTGATCGTGATACCGCGGTCGCGCTCTTCCGGAGCACTGTCGATCTGCGCGAAGTCACGGGCCTCGTTGAGGTCCGGGTACTGGTCGTGCAGAACCTTGGTGATCGCCGCCGTGAGCGTGGTCTTGCCGTGGTCGACGTGACCGATGGTTCCGATGTTGACGTGCGGCTTGGTCCGCTCGAACTTGGCCTTGGCCACTGTGGGTCCTCCTCAGGACTCGGAGAGCAAGCCCCCGGTTCGTGAACCGTTGGCGTGCAGGGTGTGTGTCTTTACTTTACTTGGTGGCGAGGGGCCCGTCGCCGGGCGCCCCCGCCTGTGGAGAACACGCTCGGGAGCGTCAGTTCCCCTTGCCCTTCTCGATGATCTCCTCTTCGACCTTCTTCGGGACCTGTGCGTAGGTCTCGAAGGTCATCGAGTAGACGGCACGACCGGAGGTCTTCGAACGAAGGTCACCGACGTAGCCGAACATCTCGGACAGCGGCACGCTCGCGCGGACCACCTTGACGCCCGAAGCGTCCTCCATCGAAGCGATCTGGCCACGACGGGAGTTCAGGTCACCGATGACGTCGCCCATGTACTCCTCCGGAGTACGGACCTCGACGGCCATGATCGGCTCGAGGATGACGGGGCCGGCCTTTCGGGCGGCTTCCTTGTACGCCATCGAACCGGCGATCTTGAACGCCATCTCGGACGAGTCGACGTCGTGCGACTGACCGTCCTTGAGGATGGCCTTCACGCCGACGGTCGGGTACCCCGCGAGGATACCGACCTGCATGGCGTCCTGGATACCGGCGTCGACCGACGGGATGTACTCGCGCGGGACGCGGCCACCGGTGACGGCGTTCTCGAACTCGTAGACCTTCTCGGCCGTGACCTCCATCGGCTCGAGCGCGATCTGCACCTTCGCGAACTGACCGGAACCACCGGTCTGCTTCTTGTGGGTGTAGTCGTAGCGCTCGACCGGCTTGGTCAGCGTCTCGCGGTAGGCGACCTGCGGCTTGCCGACGCTGGCCTCGACCTTGAACTCACGCTTCATGCGGTCGACGAGGATGTCGAGGTGGAGCTCGCCCATGCCCTTGATCGTCGTCTGACCGGTCTCGGCGTTGAGCTCGACGCGGAACGTCGGGTCCTCTTCGGCGAGCTTCTGGATGGCCGTGGAGAGCTTCTCCTGGTCGGCCTTCGTGTTCGGCTCGATGGCGACCTCGATCACCGGCTCCGGGAACGTCATCGACTCGAGGACGACCTGGTCGTTCGGGTCGCAGAGCGTGTCACCGGTGGTGGTGTCCTTGAGGCCGATCACCGCGTAGATGTGGCCCGCGGTCACGTTGTCGACCGGGTTCTCCTTGTTGGAGTGCATCTGGAAGATCTTCCCGATGCGCTCCTTCTTGCCCTTGGTCGAGTTGATGACCTGGGCACCCGACTCGATCGAGCCCGAGTAGACGCGGACGTAGGTGAGGCGACCGAAGAACGGGTGCACCGCGACCTTGAACGCGAGCGCGGAGAACGGCTCGGAGGCATCCGGCTTGCGGATGATCTCCTTCTCTTCGTCCTTGACGTCGTGGCCGATCATCGGCGGCACGTCGAGCGGGGACGGGAGGTACGAGATGACGGCGTCGAGCATCGGCTGGACACCGCGGTTCTTGAACGCCGAGCCGCAAAGGACCGGGTAGACCTCGGACGCGATGGTCAGCTTGCGGATGCCGGCGCGGATCTCGTCGTTCGTGAGCTCCTGGCCGTCGAAGAACTTCTCGAGGAGGGCGTCGTCGGACTCGGCGACGCGCTCGACCAGCTTCGCGCGGTACTCCTCGGCACGGGCCTGGAGGTCCGCGGGGATCTCCTGGACCTCGTACTGGGCGCCCATGGTGACATCACCCTTGGCATCGCCCGGCCACACCTTGGCGTGCATCTCGATGAGGTCGACGACACCGACGAAGTCGTTCTCGGCACCGATCGGGAGCTGGAGCACGAGGGGCTCCGCACCGAGGCGGTTGACGATCGTGTCGACGGTGAAGTAGAAGTCCGCGCCGAGCTTGTCCATCTTGTTGACGAAGCAGATGCGCGGGACGTTGTACTTGTCCGCCTGACGCCACACGGTCTCGGACTGGGGCTCGACGCCCTCCTTGCCGTCGAAGACGGCGACCGCACCGTCGAGGACGCGGAGCGAACGCTCCACCTCGACCGTGAAGTCCACGTGACCGGGGGTGTCGATGATGTTGATCTGGTTGTTGTCCCAGAAGCAGGTCGTCGCGGCCGACGTGATCGTGATGCCGCGCTCCTGCTCCTGCGCCATCCAGTCCATGGTCGCGGCGCCGTCGTGGACCTCACCGATCTTGTGCGTGATGCCCGTGTAGAACAGGATGCGCTCGGTCGTCGTGGTCTTGCCGGCATCGATGTGCGCCATGATGCCGATGTTGCGGACCTTGTTCAGGTCGGTGAGCACGTCCTGTGCCACAGGGTTCCTCCGGAAGAGTTGTAGGAGAGGTTGGCGTCCGATCGGGCGCCGGGGTTCATGACCGCCGACGCCCGATCGGTACCGGGACTACCAGCGGTAGTGGGCGAAGGCCTTGTTCGACTCGGCCATCTTGTGCGTGTCCTCACGGCGCTTGACCGCGGCACCGAGACCGTTCGACGCGTCGAGGATCTCGTTCATGAGACGCTCGGTCATCGTCTTCTCGCGACGGGCCTTGGCGTACGAGGTCAGCCAGCGGAGCGCGAGGGTGTTCGCGCGGTGCGGCTTGACCTCGACCGGGACCTGGTACGTCGAGCCACCGACGCGGCGGCTGCGGACCTCGAGCGTGGGACGGACGTTGTCGAGCGCCTTCTTGAGCGTCGCGACGGCGTCCTGCTGGTTCTTGGCGGCGACGCCTTCGAGTGCACCGTAGACGATGCGCTCGGCGAGGCCCTTCTTGCCGTCCAGCAGGATCTTGTTCACGAGCTGCGAGACGATCGGCGCGCCGTAGACCGGGTCTGCGACGACGGGACGCTTGGGAGCGGGACCCTTACGAGGCATTGACTCAACCCTTCTTCGCGCCGTAGCGGCTGCGCGCCTGCTTACGGTTCTTCACGGCCTGCGTGTCGAGCGCACCGCGGATGATCTTGTAGCGGACACCGGGGAGGTCCTTCACACGACCGCCACGCACGAGCACCATCGAGTGCTCCTGGAGGTTGTGGCCCTCACCGGGGATGTAGGCCGTGACCTCGGTGCCGTTCGAGAGCTTGACACGAGCGACCTTGCGCAGTGCCGAGTTCGGCTTCTTCGGGGTGGTGGTGTAGACGCGGGTGCACACACCACGCTGCTGGGGGTTCGCCTTCAGGGCGGGCGCCTTGGTCTTGGTGACCTTCGGCGTACGACCCTTGCGAACCAGCTGCTGAATAGTAGGCAACTGTTCTCCTGGTTCTTCGCTCGTGCTCTCCGGCCGGCGCGGACCGCCGGCTTCCTCGTCCCACGCTGAGCACCGCCTGACGGCGGCGATGAGTGGGGGACGGATCCCGGTCGACCATCGGTCGGACCGGTTTTTCGGGCGCGCCCGAGGGCGCACACCCGGAAGAGACTACCCGCGTCACACAGCGAAATCAATCCGGGCGCGTCGCCCTGGAGGCACGTGGCGACCGCCCTGGGCGAACACCCGCCCGCAGGACGGCGGCACCCGACGGACGGGGCCGAGCCGCGCCTCCCGAGACCGTCGGATTCGGACCCGGTCTCAGGAGCCGGTGTCGCTCGAGCCGTTGCCGATCGCCGACCGGAAGGTCGCGCCGGAGTCGGTGAAGCCGATGATGTACCCGCTCGCGTTGACGTTCATCGGGCCGGCGGATGCCGTGCCCACGCCGCCGGGCCCGGCGATGTCCGCCGTGAACGTCGCCCGGCCGGCGGTCGTCGTCGTGACCAGCCAGCCGTTCGACACCCAGTCGCCGACCGTGACCGTCGGCCTGGCGTCGAGCGTCCACTTCTGGTTCGTGTACGTGTACGCGGAGTCCTCGCCGTAGGCGTAGAAGCTGCAGCCCTTCGGAGCCGCGTCCGTCGACGCGACGCAGCCGTCGACCCAGCCGTCCACCGCGGCCTTCGCCGCCTGCTCCCCCGCCGGGGTCAGCTTCGTCGTCATCGACACGGGGCTGGAGGCCGTGCCGCCGAACCCCGCGACCGTCGCCTTCGTGGCGTCGGCCGCGTACCACTTGCCGCCGTCCGCGACGACGTCGTAGGTGCCGGGCAGCGCCGTCAGCGTCACCGTGCCGTCCTTCGACGTCGTCGTCGCCTGCCCGCCGACCGAGACCTTCGTGCCCGACGGGCCGCGCAGGGCGACGTCGACCGCACCCAGTCGGGGCGCCTCGAGCTTCCACACCGGGAAGAGCCCCCAGTCCGTGCCGGTCTTGTCGAGCGTGAAGGTCGACGAGACGTCCCGCCCGCCCTGGCGCAGGTAGGCGGTCACCGTCGCGGTGTCGCCGTCGTCCCTCGTCGCCGCGATCCGGTACCCGGTCACGCGGTCCCGCGCCTTCGCGTAGGCCGCGTCGGTGAGCAGCAGGTCGGCGTCGTCGTGGTCGATGCCGGCCGCCGCGAGCGCAGCGGACGCCCTGCCCGCCGTGAGGTCGTCGAGGAAGGCCCGCACCGGACGGTCCGCCGAGTGCGACGTCGTGCCGACGGAGTAGCCCACGACCCCGGCCACGAGGAGCAGGACGACCGCGGCACCGCCCGCGACGATGCCGACGAGCGCGCGACGGCCGAGCTTCCGAGGCGGTCGGCCGGGCGGCACCGGACCGGACGTGGCGCGCGTGCCGCTGATCGAGTCGACGGTCGGGACGGAGCCCCACCCGTCGGGCTGGTGCTGGTCGGTCATCGGTCCCCCGTCGTGCTCTGGCCCTCCGGGGATCCTACCGTGGGGCGCCGTCATCCCCGGAGCCCGAGGGCAGCTCCGCCGACCTCGACTGGTGCCGCGCCACCGCGATCCCACCGATCACGCAGAGCAGCGCGACGACCACCGAGGCCACCACGAACGGCCCGAGTGCGTAGCCCGCCGGGAACACCAGGAGCTCGGTGACGTCACCACGGATGAGCGCGTAACCGACGGCTCCGACCCCGAGCATCACGAGGTACGCGGTCGCCGCGGCGACCAGGCCGGTGACCGCCGGGTTGCCCTCGCGGGCACCGACGCCCGTCGCGAGGAACACCACGGTGGCACCCGCGAGCACCATCGCCGGACCGAGGTAGGGGGTGGCGTCCGGCTGCGAGATCACCTCGACGTCGGCGAGGAGCGACTCGAACCCCGTGACGGCGATCACGAGCGCGATGAAGAGGACGGACGTCATCGTCGCGATCAACCACCGGGACATGGGCTGATCGTAGCGCCGGGCGATCAGCGCGCGGTGACCTCCGCGCGCTGCGGCTGGGTCGTGTGCCCCTCGGCAGCGGCGACGAGCGCGAGGGCGATCGTCGCGGTGATCACCGGGACGGACTCCGTCATCGGTGCGGCGACGGACGGGGCGGTACCGGTCGACTCGTGGGCTGGCGCAGCAGCGGTCGGCGTGGCCGGGGTCGGCGTCGGGACGACGGACTGGAGGCGCGGCTCGGCCGGCGCGTGCTGCGTCGCCTCCTGCTCGTGGTCACGCAGTGCGGGACCGATGACCGGCAGGACCGCGGTGGTCGTCGGCGGCTCGGCGTGCGGCGCCGGCTGCGCCGGAGCCGGTGCACCGCGCTTCGCCGCCCGGCGGGCCCTCCCCATCCGGACGAGCACGACCACCGCGACGATCGCCCAGATGCCGTTCACGATCGTCGACGGGACGGCGTGGTGGGCCGCGACGTTGACCGCGACGGCGAGCCCGCCGACGAGGTTGAACAGTTGGTACACGGGGCCGTTCGGGATCTTGCCCAACGAGAAGAGCAGGTAACCAGCAAGGACGGTTACTGCTCCGAACCAACCGAGGAACTCCACGATTCCAGCCAACACGCGCGACTCCGGGCACGACGAGGAACGGCCATCAGGAGCGGCCGTTCGAGAGGGGGATGAGCGACCGCGAGCGCGGCGTCAGGAGCATCGTAGGCACAGCGACGGGTGTCGGGGAAGTGCGCTCGGCGTGGCGGGGTGGGCCCCAGTTGGTGGGGTGTCGGAACCGGGGTCTCAGCCAGCGGCCGGCGTCGCAGCCGGACCGGCCGTGGAGGCGTCGCCAGCACGGTCCAGGACGTAGATCGAGCCGCCGAACGTCCACGTCGAGCTGGTGCTCGCGGCGCCGTCGTCGCCACTCTTCTGCGAGGAGGTGATCGAGTCGATCAGGAAGAGTCGCTGCCCGCCCTGCACGCCCTTCACGAACGCCAGCGCCTGGTCGAAGCTCCCGTCGACCGACACCGTGACGGGGATCACCGAGAAGTCCTGACCGTTGATCGCTGCGTTCGTCACGACGCTCGGCGCAGCGGGCGCCTGCGGGACGGCTGCCGTCGCGCTGGCCGAGGGTTCGGCGGTCGCAGCCGACGTCGGGGTCGACGTCGCTTGCGCACCGGTCGCGCCGGTCGAGACCGCCGGTGAGTACGCCACCGCGTCGCTCGCGGTGAACGACGTGACCTGCGTCCCGGAGGCCGCGGCGACGGCGTTCAGTTCTCGGATGAACTCCGAGATCCGCGCCTCGTCCGGTACGGACGCCGACAGGGTCGACAACTCGCGGCGCATCTTCGGGAGATCCGCCGCCTGGGCCTGCAGGCGGGCGAGTTCGGTCCGGCTCGCGTCGTTCGTCCGGTCGACCGTCTCGGTCTGGGAGCGGGCCGCGGCGGTCTGGCTCAGTTGCGGTTGGACGGCGAGGAAGAAGCCCCCCACGGCGACGACCGCCATGGAGAGGACGGCGAGCAGGAGGCCGAGTCGGTTCCGGGACACGGATCAACCCTTCTTCGCGTCCGCGGCGGCGTACTTGCCGTCGAACGCCTTCTCGTCGAGGTGGATGGTCATGTTCACGGCGTACCCGGAACCGTCGTCGGAACGCGACACGGAGTTCGCGTTCGCGTCGACGAAGCCCTCGACACCGCCCACAGCCGTGAGCCAGTCCGGGATCGACGGCAGGGCGGTGCTCGTCGCGTCGAACGTGAGGGTCGCGATCCGCTGTCCCTGCAACGGGTCGTCCGACTGTGCGTACGACTCCGTCGCGCTGGCGGAGTCCACCGTGACGCCGGTGATCTGCACTCCTGCGGGGAGCTTCGATCGGACGGACTGCAACGTCGTCGACCAGTCGATCTCGGTCGAACCGCCCACCTGCTGAGCCGCCTCGAGCAGGCTGCTCCCGGCTTCGGTCGTACGGACCTCGCGGTACTGTCCCTGCTGCTGGGCCAGGGTGGCCGTCTCGCCCTGCGCAGCCAGGAGGTCCTGTTCGGCGGACATCCGCTCCATGACGGCCCAGCCCGCGACGATGCCGACACCGATGGCGACGACGACGACCCCCGCCCACGCGCGGCGGACGGTGGCACGCTGCCTGCGGTTCGTGTGGACCTCGGTGGGCAACAGGTCGACGCGCGGCGGTCCGCCCACCACGAGCATGCGGTTGTTCCGACCTGGGCGGTGGCGCTCCTGCGCGGGCCCAGTGCCCGTCGCGGAGTCCCGGCTGCCGCGCAGCGGACGGCGTTCGATCGTCTCGGTCATGCTGCTCGCCCTCCGACGGCCAGGCTCCAGGCGACGGAGATCGACGCCGATCGTTCACGCAGGAGCTCGGGGGTGATCCCGCGTCCTGTCCGAGCGGAGACGAACGGGTCACCGACGGCGACGGGGAGTCCGGACACGTCGCCCAGGCCCTCGCGGAAGCCCGGGAGCGCTGCCCCGCCCCCGACGACCACGACCCCTCGCACGGGGTCGTCCGGGCGGGTGTTCGCGTAGTAGCTGACCGTGTTCCGGATGCTCGTCATGAGCTCGCCGACGGTCTCGCGGGTGACGGCGACGGCACGGGCGTCGTCCGGGGTCTGCGTCACCCCGACGAGGCCGAAGTGCCGCTTCACCGCTTCCGCCTCCGCGAAGGGGATCTCGAGTCGGGCCGCGATGGTCTTCGTGACGTCGTCGCCGCCGGTCGGGATGATGCGGACGAACTTGGGGACACCGTCGTGCGCGATGACCACCGAGGTCGTGTTCCCACCGCAGTCGACGATCGCCACGGTGCCGGCGCCGACGACGCGGGGTGCGAGGACCCGCGTGAGCGCGAACGGGATCAGGTCCACCCCGACCGGGTTCAGACCCGCGAGTTCTGCAGCCCGGACGTTGGCGAGCACCGCGTCCTTGATGGCCGCGACGAGCAGGCCGTGCACGACGGGGCCGGATTCACCCATGTCCTCAGCGATCGGGTAGAAGTCGAGGATCGCGTCGCCGACCGGGACGGGCAGCATGTCCTGCACCTGGAAGGGGAGGGACTCCCGGATCTGGGACAGCGGAGCCTTCGGCACCGTCAGGTCGCGCGACAGCACGCGCTGGTTCCCCATCCCGAGCACGACGTCCCTCGACCGGAACCGACCGATGGACCAGAGCTGGCGGAGGGCTCCGGCGACGGTGTTCGCCTCGAGCACCTCGCCGTGCTTGGTCGCACCCTCCGGAACCGGGACCTCGGCGACGCGCACGATCGTCGGCTGTGGTTTGTCGGCATCAGCGACCTCGACCGCTCGGATCGCCTCGGCGCCGATGTCGATGCCGACGATGTTCTTCGCCATGTGCGTGTTCCTTCCGGGTGGGCAGGGTCGGTCGTCGGGGAGCACGGTCATCACGCGAGGCCGAGCATTCGGAGGTAGGCGTCCCAGATCGATCCGCCGGAGAACGCGCCCACCCACGCGCCCAGGAGCATCCACGGGCCGAACGGGATCCCGGTCGAGCGACCGGCCCGACGGACCGCGAGGAGGACGATGCCGAAGGTACCTCCGAGGACGAACGCACCGAAAGCACCCACAGCGAGGGGTCCCCATCCGAGGTACGCGAGCACCAGACCGAGCGCGCCCGCGAGCTTGACGTCCCCGAAGCCCATCCCGCGCGGCACGGCGAGCGCCAGGAGCAGGTACACCCCGCCGAGCACGGCGAGCCCTCCGAACGCGCGCAGGAGTGCCGTCCAGTCCCCCGTCAACGCGCTCGAGACGGTGAGGAGGACGGCCAGGACCGGGTACATGGGGAGCACGATCCGGTTCGGCAGCGTGTGCGTGTCGACGTCGATGAGGGTCAGCGCGACGCTCACCGCCATGAGGTAGAGGAGCGCGGCGAGCAGGACGACGTGTCCGGCGAGGGCCGTCCCGGTCGCCCCCGCCGCCGGGAGGAACCGGACGGCGACGACGACGAAGAGCACGGCCGTCGCCGTCTCGACGAGCGGGTACCGCGCTGGTATCGGCCCCGAGCAGTCACGGCAACGTCCGCGCAGGAGGATCCAGGAGAGCACCGGCACGTTGTCGCGTCCGCGGATGGACCGTCCACACCGAGGACACGCCGACGGCGGTGCCACCACGGACATGCCGGCGGGCACCCGGTACACGACGACGTTGAGGAACGAGCCGATCGCCAGGCCGAGCACCATGCCGAACAGCGCGACGAAGCCGGTGAGGGGCAGCATGGCTGAGGTCATGCGAGCGGCGCTCCGTTCGCGTCGTACGCGGTCTTGGACTCCACCTGGGTCGCGACGCGGTACGTCGTGACGGTCGGTTGCGGGAACTTCGGGGGCGTGTAGGTCGCGAGGCTGGAGTCGAACGTGTACGCCTTCGTGTACCCCTGCCCGCTCGACAGGCCGACCGCACCGCGGAAGTTCTGCGCGATCGACCCCTTGACGATGAGGGTGCCGCGCCCGCTCGACGGCCCACGCGTCCAGTTCTGGACGACGAAGGTCCCGGTGTTCGACAGGATGGCCGCGTCGATCTCGCGGTTCGTCCCGAGGATGGCGCTGTTGCTGGAGTTGATCGGGTTCCACACCCAGACCGCTCGCTGCCCGATCAGGCCGAGCACGGTCGACGGCGAGCGGGTCGAGGGGTAGGTGATGTCGCCCGTCACGTACAGGTAGTTCTCCGCCGCGATGGTCACCGCCTTGTCCACCGTGCCCTGCACGAACGCGTCTCCACGGTCACAGCCGTAGGGGGTGGTCACCCCGACGCCGCTGCCCGCGGTCGGATCGGTCTCGGAGTTGCTCGACGACGACCCGACGTACGGGAAGCCCACGCCGTTCGACTTCAGCGTCGTGGCCGAGCTCGCTCTCGTCGTCGCGTCGCATGCCGTCGCGACGGTCTTGAGCGTCGCGTTGCCGGCCCAGTAGTTGGGATCCTGCGCCGTCCCGGCCCGTGCGCTCGGCTCGTTCTGGACGAAGATGAGGTTGTTCTTCGGGATCGGCACTCGAGCGCCGGCCGTGCTCCGGAGCGAGGCCGGCGCGCCGCACTTCGCGTCCGCGTCCGACTGGCTCGGGTTGTACCCGGTGATCTGGGCGCCGGAGGTGGGCGTCGCACCCGTGACCTGCGTGTAGATGGTCATCGGTGAACGCACCGTCATGGTGCCGTCGCCGTTGAACGTGATCTTCGTCGGCCCGGTGTACAAGCACCCCGTGCCCTCGACGGTGTTGGTCGTCGAGGGCAGGTCCGACCGGGTGTAGTCGCGGAGGTCCCCGATGGTGGCCGGCGGGGTCAGGGTGGACGCCGTCGTCGGGTTCGATGCGTAGCGACCGGTCGTGCAGCCGTCGCTCGAGACACCGTAGACGCTCTGCACCGTGCTCTTGAACTGCGCGCCGCACACCTTGAGCTGGTCGTTCGACCGCACCGGCCCCTCGAGGACGTCCCCGGAACCGAACTGGATCTGGTCGCAGCTCGTCGAGGTCGCGACCGGACGGTACGCCGAGGTGCACGGTGCCGAGCTGGACGAGGAGGCCTTCTCGTTCGTCACCGTGGGGTCGCCCGACTCGTAGTTCGTGAAGTACAGGTAGTTCGAGAACCCGTCGGGGCGGACGTTCGCCACCACGGTCCGGGTGGTCGCTCCCGACCGCCCCGTCGACTGCAGGCGGATCACGCCCTGCGAGGAGAGCTTGCTGTTGTCGACGGCGTACCGGTAGGACGAGTCCGACGCCGTGCCGTCGCCGGTCGGGACCGACACCCAGGGCTGGCCAGCCTGGTAGTTGAAGGCAGCATTGCCGCCGGTGCCCTTCGTGAAGGTGCTCCCCGTCGACGCGCTGAAGGGCGCGTTGGCCTGCCCGTAGTTGCCGTAGGTGTTGTCCGCGTTCAGTCGGGACTGGTAGTCCGCCACACCGGCGTAGGCCGCCGCGATCGCGCGGTTCCAGGAGCGGTCGGTCGTCGTCACCCGGGCACCGGACGTCGCGATGGCCACCATGGTGGCGACGAGCAGCATGACCACGGTGCCGATGCCGACGACGGCGACGAGGGCGATGCCCCGTTCGTCGTCGTGCGAGCGGACCGCGCGCAGCAGACGGATCACGAGGCTCCCATCACGATGTTGGGCATGCTGGCGGTGTTCGTCAACGTCACCGCGTTCTGGTCGGTCGTGCTCGATCCGACCGTCACGGTGACTCCCACCGCGCGGATGTTGGCGAGGTCGCTCGCAGCGACGGGCGCGGTCGGCGATCCGAGCACGTTGCCGGCGCCGTCCTTGAAGGTGAAGGCGGAGGTGTTCACAGCGGAGGACACGAGGGTGCGGGTCGAGCTCGGCGCCGTCGTGAGCGTCGCGCCGGAGCCGAGCGGGAACGAGTAGTAGGACGTGTTGCCCGGCACCGCCGTCCCGTTCCACTTCGTCTCCGTGATCCGCTTCGTGTTCGGGTCCAGCGTCAGCTGCACCTCGACCGGCTGCGACAGCGTCGAATCGAGGTTGACGTAGGCGAAGAACCGGATCGAGGTGGCGCTCGCGTACTGGAAGGCGAACTGCGAGTCGTCGCCGGTGGGCACCGGGTTGTCCGTCGCCGCTCGCAGCATGCGTCCCATCTCGTTCATCGCCACCGAGACCGCGCGGGTGTTCTGACTCACCGAACTGGCGGTCACGGACGCCTTCTGCGACGCGACGAGGAACGACCCGGCGATCGTGAGCACGATGAGGGACAGGCTCATCGCGACGATCAACTCGACCAGGGTGATGCCCCGCTCGTCGGTGCGCGCGCTCCGGGCGAGCCTGCCGACTGCCGTGGTCACGAGGTCGGCACCGTTCTGGGGTCGAGCGTCACGACGTTGCCGCTCTTGGAGACGTTGACGTTCGACACGTTCGGGTTCGCCGCCACCGTCTGTGAGTTGGAGCTCAGGAGGCCGCCGAGGGAGGTGGAGCCGCGGAGCGTCCAGGTGCCGAACGGCAGGGCGATGGTCGTGGCGGTCGTCGGTGACATGCCGGTGAAGGAGTAGGTCGTCGAGGGGTTGCAGCCCGGATCGCCGTTGGTCACCGCCGAGGTGTTCTTCACGGTGGCGACGAGCACCGTGTCGGCACCGCCCATCTTCACGTCGAAGACGCCCATCGGCGCTCGGGCGGTCGCCGTTGTCGCGGTCGTCGGGTTGTAGCCCGGGGTCGATCCGTCGGTCGCGGTGAAGATGCTCGGCGCGGTCGTGAGGTTGTTCGCGGTCGGCCAGGCCGTCGGGTCGACGTCCGTGCACGTCGCCGTGTAGGCGCCGGCGATCACCTTCCACGCGTACGGGAAGAGGGTCGTCGACGTCGTGGTGACCGTCTTGACCGTGTCGTCGTGGACGTACGTCAGCGGGAGGGACGTCGGGAGCTTCGCCGAGAACCCGTCCTGCAGGTTCAGCGGCCCACCCGCGGTGACCGTGACCGCCTGGTCGTAGAGGAAGCTCGCGTTGCCGACACCGCCGGCGTTCGTCGTCACGGTCGCGCTGGGCGTGGCCGCTCCGGTCTTGTCGATGTTGCCCGCCTTCGCGATCGACACCGTGTAGGTTCCCGGGGTCACACCGACCGCGTAGCTGCACCCGTTCGCGTCCGTGGCCGCGGGTGGGTTCGACAGGCTGGTGGCGCCGCCCGAGACAGGCGTGATCGTGACGGCCACACCGGAGTTCGGGCTGCCGGTGGCCGTCCGGACCCCGACCACGATGGTCGACGCGTTGGCGCTCGAGACCGCAGACGACGGCGAGACGAGGGTGTCGAGCACGACGTTCTTCTGCTGCGGTGAGGTGCCGTTCGTCCACGAGACCGTGACGGACACCCGCTTGTAGGCGAGCACGCCGGTGCCCGCACCGCAGGAGTTGTCCGAGCCGTCGGAGTTGATCCAGTTCGTGGTCTGCTTGATCGTGTAGTCCTGGTTGCCCACCCGCTGGGACGAGGTGTCGTCGTCCAGCGTGAAGACGTCCTTGGTGCTGCGCGCGGCGTCGAGCGTCTGGTTCGCGAGGTTCAGCGCCGCCTCACGGGAACGGTTGTCCTGCGTGAGGTACATCGTCGACACGATGCCCGCTGCGACGCCGGCGGCGATCATGGCGAAGACGGTCATCGCGACCATCACCTCGATGATCGAGAAGCCCTCGTCGGACTCGCGAGCCGCGCGGAGGCGGTCGACGATGCGCAGCAGCATGCTCAGCCTCTCTGGAGCGCGGCGGACGGAGGAGGTGCGACGACGGGCCGTGACTCGGTCACGGCCCGTCGTCCCGGATCGGGTCAGGTCAGCAGGCTCCCGAGGACACACCCTCGGTGTCGGTGAGGTGGAACGTGTTGTTCGCGGTGCTCGTCGCCTGGATGCAGAACGAGGTACCCGTGAGCGTGTACGTCAGCGAGCTGGTGTTGTCGCTGATCGACGCACCGTTCGACTTGAGCGTCGCGGGGATCGTCGTCGCCACACCGGAGCTGTTCCGGGTGATCGTCTGCGATGCCGGAAGCGACCCGCTGTTGGACTGAATGGCGATCACGGCCGTCTTCCAGTTCGTGATGTCCGACTTCGCCGAGCTGTCCTTGGCGTTGTTCGTGATACCGAGGTACACCGGGATGGCGATGGCGGCGAGGATGCCGATGATGATCACGACGACGAGGAGTTCGATGAGCGTGAAGCCCTTCTCCTTTTCCTCGACGAGACCCTTGCGGCGAGCGTTCAGCTTGCCCATGAGCGCGAAGTACATGGTGGTTCCATTCTTCCAGGAATGTAATCGGTGGGTGTTCGGGGCTTGCTCTGCCGCCGCTGCCAAGCGTATTCAGGGCACATTCCGGGCATAATCCCGAGAACGGGGGTGATCCGGGGTGCGAAATGCCCCCAGTACCGGGGGTGGAAATCGGTACAGCCACCCCCGAGCAGGGGTGGCCGCCGGGCGTCGAGGGACTACTTGACCAGCGAGGAGATCTGGAAGATCGGCAGGTAGAGCGCCACGATCATGCCGCCCACCACGACCCCGAGGAAACCGATCAGCAGCGGCTCGATCAATGACGTCAATGCCTCGGTGGAAGCTTCCACTTCATTGTCGTAGAACACTGCGATGCGTTCCAGCATCAATTCCATCGAACCGGCGTCCTCGCCGACTGCGATCATCTGCGAGACCATCGTCGGGAAGACTGTTTCGCGTTCCAAGCCGGCCGCGATGGATTCGCCTTTCCGAACGGATTCCGAGACGCGCTGCAATGCGTTCTCGACGACGATGTTGTTCGACACCTGCCCGGCGATCTGCAGCGCTTCGAGGATGGGAACGCCGGCGCCGATCATGTTCGACAGGTTCCGCGCGAACCGTGCCATCACGATCTTCCGGTTGAGCTGCCCGAAGACGGGCAGCCGCAGCTTGACGGGATCGATCGCCCCTCTGACCCGGTCGGAGTTCTTGTTCGTCCGCCACCAGAACCATCCGACGATGATCGCCGCGGCGAGGACGGGCCCGATGTAGACCATCGCGTGCGACATCCACACGAGCATCATCGTGGGCAGCGGAAGCTGGCCTCCGAGGGACTCGAACATGCTCTGGAAGATCGGCACGATGAACACGAGCATGATCACGACGGCGAGGAGCGACATCACGAGCACCACGACCGGGTACGTCATCGCCGACTTGATGGTCGACCGGAGCTTGTGCTCCTTCTCGAAGTTCGTCGCGATCGAGTCCATCGCCTTGTCGAGGAAGCCGCCCGTCTCTCCCGCGCGGATCATGTTGATCATGATCGGCGGGAAGTCGACGGGGTACTTCGCGACCGCGTCGGAGAAGGAGACGCCGCGTTCGACCTCGTCGCGGACCTTGCCGAGGATCTCCTTGAGCTTCTTGCTCTCGGTCTGATCGGCCAGGATCGTGAGCGCGCGGAGCAGCGACAGGCCGGACGAGAGCATCGTCGACGCCTGCCGCGACATGATCGCCAGGTCCTTGAGCCCGACCCCCTTCTCGAACCCGGGGATCTTGATCTCGGTCTGCAGCCCGGTGCCGGGCTTCGCCTCGGTGATTGCGATCGGTGAGACGCCCATCCCCCGCAACCGCTGGACGACAGCGCCTTCGGATGCCGCATCGAGCCGTCCCTTGACGAGCTTCCCCGCCCCGTCACGCCCCCGGTAGTCGAACGCGAGCGACATCAGTGCCCTCCCGAGTACTTGTCACCGAAGTCGATCTCGGACGCGGCGATCGCATCCGCCGACGAGTCCGACGGCGACTCGACGCGCTGCACGAGCCGGTCGAACCCCTCGAGGTCGTGCACCTTCTCCATCGCCGCGCGACGGGTGATGGTGCCGACGTTGACGAGTTCGGCGAGGTCCTGGTCCATGGTGTGCATGCCCAGGTCGCGCCCGGCCTGCATCGCGGAGGTGATCTGGTAGGTCTTGCCCTCACGGATGAGGTTGCCGATCGCGGGCGTGGTCTTCATGATCTCGGTGGACACGACGCGCCCCGAACCGTTCGCCTTCGGCACGAGCGTCTGACAGACGACACCCTCGAGCGTCGACGCCAGCTGCGTCCGGATCTGTCCCTGCTGGTGGGGCGGGAAGACGTCGATGACGCGGTCGATGGTGCCCGGGGCGCTCTGGGTGTGCAGCGTGGCGAACACGAGGTGGCCGGTCTCGGCGGCGGTCAGGGCGACGGAGATCGTCTCGAGGTCGCGGAGCTCACCGATGAGGATGACGTCGGGGTCCTGCCGGAGCACGTGCTTGAGGGCGGCCGCGAACGAGTGCGTGTCCGCGCCGACCTCGCGCTGGTTGATGATCGCCTTCTTGTGGTCGTGCATGAACTCGATCGGGTCCTCGACGGTCACGATGTGGTCGGCGCGGGTCTCGTTGACGAGGTCGATGAGCGCGGCGAGCGTGGTCGACTTGCCGGAGCCGGTCGGGCCGGTGACGAGCACGAGCCCGCGGGGCAGCTTGGCGAACTCCCCCACGTGCGCGGGGATGCCGAGCTGCTTGAGCGTCTTGATCTTCGTGGGGATGATGCGGAAGGCCGCACCCCAGTTGCCGCGCTGCTGGTAGTAGTTCACGCGGAAGCGGTACTCGGGCGACAGCGAGTAGGCGAAGTCGAGTTCCTGCTCGTGGTCGAACTGTCCGGCCTGTTCGACGGTGAGCAGGGTCTTGAGCGCGGCGATGACCTTGTTGCGGGCCCAGGGACCGCCGGGAACCGCGGGCCGGAGCGACCCGTCGACCCGCACGGTGGGCGCGGCGTCGGCCGTGAGGTGGAGGTCGGACGCGCCCTGGTAGACGACCTGCGCGAGCGCGGTGACGAGGTCCGGGTCGGCGACCTCGCGTGCGTGCCGGGTGAAGTTGATCTCGTCGTGGCCCACGGGCGCCGGCGTGCGGGTGGTCGCCGTGTGGGTGGTGCCGGGGACGGACTGGAGGATCGTGGTCGGCTCCGCGGGCACGACCGGCACGCGCTGGGTGACGGCGTCGGCGTACCCGTAGGACGCGGTCGACGGCGGGACGGCGGCGGGCGGTGTCGCGGGGGCGGCCTGCGGTTGCGCGACCGGCACGGCGACGGGCTCGCCGGACGGCGCCGGCCAGCCCGCCCCGGTCGCCGCGGGAGCGGTGACGGACGCACCGCTGCCGACCGGTGTCGGCCACGCGACGTCGGCCGACAGGTCGTGGACGGGACCGGCCGAGGCGGATGCGCTCCGTGCCTCCGCGGGCGGCGACGTGGGGTGCTGAGCAGCAGCGGCCGCGAGCCGTGCGGCGCGGCGGCCACCCACCTCGTTGCCGGGGCGTCCCGGGTGCCACCCGGCGACGGGCTCGTCACCGGGCACGGAGATGTCGTAGACGGAATCGGTCATCGTTCCACTCCCACGGCTACGCGACCACGCGCAGGATCTCGTCGATGCTCGTCATGCCGAGCCGGACCTTCTCCCAGCCGTCCTGGCGGAGGGTGAGCATGCCCTGCTGCTGGGCGACACGGCCGATCTCGGCGCTCGACGCCCGCGAGACGGCGAGACGCTCGATCTCCTCGGTGACGGTCATCACCTCGTGCAGGGCGATGCGGCCGCGGTACCCGGTGTTCGAGCAGACCGCGCACCCGACCGGGCCGAAGAACTCGGGGACGACGGCGTCCTCGGACGGGATGAAGCCGAGTGCGGCGAGCTGCGCGGGCGAGTACTGCGCGGGTGCCTTGCAGCGGTCGCAGAGCCGACGGGCGAGGCGCTGAGCGACGACCGAGTCGAGCGCGGACCCGACGAGGAACGGTTCGATGTCCATCTCGGTCAGGCGGGTCACGGCCGATGGCGCGTCGTTGGTGTGCAGCGTGGAGAGCACGAGGTGCCCGGTGAGGGAGGCTTCGATCGCGATCTGCGCGGTCTCGTGGTCACGGATCTCGCCGAGGAGCACGACGTCCGGGTCGGACCGGAGGATCGAGCGCAGCGCGGAGGCGAACGTGAGCCCGGCCTTCGGGTTGACCTGCACCTGGTTGATGCCGGCCATCCGGTACTCGACCGGGTCCTCGACGGTGATGACGTTGATCTCCGGACGGGCGACCGCGTTGAGCGTCGTGTACAGCGTCGTCGACTTGCCGGACCCGGTCGGGCCGGTGACGAGGATCATCCCGTAGGGCTTCGAGTAGGAGCGCTGGTACGCCTCGAAGTTCTGCTCGAGGAGGTTGAGGTCCTTGAGCGACATCGACGTGTTCGTGTTGTCGAGGATCCGCATGACGACCTTCTCGCCCCACACGGTGGGGAGGGTCGCGACGCGGAGGTCGATCTGCCGCCCGCCGTGACGCACGGACATGCGGCCGTCCTGCGGCTTGCGACGCTCGGCGATGTCGATGTCGCTCATGATCTTCAGACGGCTGATCACGCCGTTCTGGATGTTCTTCGGCGCCGGTGCCATCTCGTGCAGCACGCCGTCGATGCGGTAGCGCACGCGGACCTCGTGCTCGCCCGGCTCGATGTGGATGTCGGACGCGTGGTCCTGGATCGCCTGGGACACCAGGAGGTTCACGAACCGGACGATCGGCACGTCGTCGAGCGAGCCGTCGGTCAGGTCGGCCTGCTGCTGTGCCTGTGCGGCGGCTTCCTCCTCGAGCGAGGAGGTCAGGTCGTTGAGCTCGTCGTCGGCACGCAGGTACCGGTCGAGCGCCGCGGCGAGGTCCCGCTCCTCGACCTGCAGCGGCTTCACGGGGCGGCCGGAGGCGGTGCGGGCGTCGTCGATCGCCAGCACGTTCGTCGGGTTCACCATCGCGAGGACGAGCACGTCGCCCTCGAACCCGACGCCGAGCACCCCGTGGCGCCGGCAGAGCGCCGCGGGCAGCATCGACACGGCGGTGCCGTCGACGGGGTAGTCCGTCAGCGGCACGGTCTTCGAGTTGTTCGACGCGGCGCGTGCGGTGATGTACTGCGCCTCGCTCACGACGCCCTGGTCGACGAGGGACCGGATCGACCGGTCGTCGATCTCCTCGTCGCCGGTCATCGAGTCGAGGTGCTCGATCGGCAGTGCTCCGTTGAGGATGAGGATCTCGGACAGCGTGGCCATGTGCTGCGGAGCCTCCTTCGGGTCGCGCGCGGAACGTGTGGGGCGCCGCAGGGGTTCGACGCCCGACCACGCTACGTCCGCGCGGATCGGCCACCGCAGTCCCACAACGAGGGGGCGACGGGGTGTTCCGTGGCCCCAGTGCAGGGGTACCCGCGGGTACCGGCGACCGTCCGGACCCTCGTCAGAGGGACGTCGAAGCGGTGACGTGCACGGGACCGGCGACGAAGCCGAGGCGCTCGTAGATGCGCCCGGCGCCGCTCGGGTTCTCCGCGTCGACGTGCAGCACCGCAGCGGACAGCCCCGCGGCCCGGATCGCCCGCAGCGCGGCGTCGAGGACGATCGGCGCGAGTCCCCGCCCGCGCGCGGCTCGCACCACGCCGACCCAGTGCACGTAGCCGTACGACCGGCCGCGGGCGGCGAAGGCGTCCGGGTCGACCTCGACGATCGCGAACGCGACGATCTCGCCGTCGGCGTCGAGCACGACGCGGCCGAGGTCCGGGCGGCTCGTCGGCGCGGTGAGGAACCCACGCCAGTCGGACGCGACCATCGGCTGCGACCCCCAGTGGTCACGGAAGGCGTCGTTCTTGGCGACGCGCAACGCCTCGATGTCGTCGACGCTCGTCGCTCGCACGACGTGTCCGTCGGGCAGCGCCGGCGCCACGACGTCGGTCCGGCCGTCGAGGACCACCTCCATGTCGACCCAGTTCCGCACCGGCTCGAACCCGGAGTGCGCCGCGAGCGCGAGCGCACCGGAACCCCGCGGTGCCCCGACCTCGATCGTCGCGGGCAGGTCGAGGTCGAGCGTGGCCAGACGCTGTCGTGCCCGACCGACCTGCCACGCGAGCACGCGGCGACCGATGCCGCGTCCGCGCAGCGCCGGGTGCACGGCCCCGTCCAGCACCGCCCGCGCGGCGGTGACCCGGGACGGGACGTCGATGACGATGCCGTAGGCCTGCACATGCCCCTCAGCATCGACGCCGACGATGGTGTCCCGAGCGACGTCGAGCCCTTCCGTGGACAACGTTCGTTCGAAGTCCGATGTGGACGGACGAGCGTGCGGATCGTCCACCGCGGCGGCCGCCACCGCCACGGCGTGCACTGCCTCGATGTCCTCGAGCGTGCCCGACCGGAACGTCAGGCCGCCCACGGACGTCGGCGGTTCGAGGTGGGCGGGGGCAGTGATCCGTTCGCGCAGCGTCGCCATCCGACCAGCCTGCCAGTCCCCGCGGCCGTCGCCCACCGGAAAGTGCTCGACGTGTCGGGCTGCGCCGGGACATGATGAGTCATGGACATCACGAGTGTGACCGTGGGGCTGCCCGTCACCGACATCGAGGCGTCCTGCCTCTGGTACGGCGCCGTGTTCGAACGCGCCGAACCCGACCTCGAGCCGGAGGACGGCATCGCCGAGTACGAGGTCGGCGGCATCTGGATCCAGCTCTACGAGGACGAGCACGCCGAGGACAACCCGGTGACGCTCCGGTTCGGCGTCGACGACGTCGCCGCGCAGCACGCGCGCATCGGCGCACTCGGCATCGACATCGGCCCCGTCGAATGCGTCGACGGGGCGATCGACTGGTTCGACGTCCGCGACCCCGACGGCAACGTGCTCAGCCTGTTCTCCCTGGTGGACGAGAAGGGCCGCACCGCGTGACCACCTGACCGACTGGGCCCACACGGCCGGCCGGCACCGCGCCTCCAGTCCGGCTCGCCGTCGCGAACGCGCGCCGCAACGGCGAAGGGCCCCGCATCCTGACGGATGCGGGGCCCTTCGTGCGTCAGCTCAGGCTCAGTTGTAGGTGCCCGGCGTGAAGTCGTCCGACGAGAAGCTGTCGAAGTCGACGAAGCTCAGGTCGGCGTCCGAGAACGACGAGTCGTCCGCGAAGATGCGGTTCGGGTACCGCTCCGCCTTCGCTTCCTCGGTCGCGTTCACGTCCACGTCGCGGTACCGGCTGAGGCCCGTCCCGGCGGGGATGAGCTTACCGATGATGACGTTCTCCTTGAGGCCGACGAGGTGGTCCTGCTTGCCCTCCATGGCCGCCTGCGTGAGGACGCGGGTGGTCTCCTGGAAGGACGCGGCGGACAGCCACGACTCGGTCGCGAGGGACGCCTTGGTGATGCCCATGACCTCCTGGCGAGCGGAAGCGGTCTTGCGACCCTCCTGCAGCGCCGCACGGTTGAGCTCGTTGTACCGCGAACGGTCCACGAGCTCGCCCGGGAGCAGGTCGGTGTCGCCGTGGTCGACGACGGTGACCTTGCGGAGCATCTGGCGCACGATGACCTCGATGTGCTTGTCGTGGATCGGCACGCCCTGCGAGCCGTACACGTCCTGCACACCGTTGACGAGGTGCTTCTGGACCTCGCGCACACCCTTGACCCGGAGGACCTCCTTCGGGTCGACCGTGCCGGCGATGAACTGCTCGCCGAGCTCGACGTGCTGGCCGTCCTCGATGAGGAGGGTCGCACGCTTGAGCACCGGGTAGATGAACGGCTCGTCGCCGTTGTCCGGCGTGAGGATGATGCGACGACCCTTGTCGGTGTCCTCGATCGTGACGCGGCCGGGGGCCTCGGCGATCGGGGACGCGCCCTTCGGGGTGCGCGCCTCGAACAGCTCGGTGACACGCGGCAGACCCTGGGTGATGTCGTCCGCGGACGCCGAACCACCCGTGTGGAAGGTACGCATCGTCAGCTGGGTACCGGGCTCACCGATGGACTGGGCGGCGATGATGCCGACCGCCTCGCCGATGTCGACGAGGTTGCCCGTGGCGAGCGACCGGCCGTAGCACTTCGCGCAGACACCGACGCTCGACTCGCAGGTCAGGACCGAGCGCACCTTGATGCTCTCGACGGCGGCCGCGATCAGCTTGTCGATGAGGACGTCACCGACGTCCTCGCCGGCCTCGGCGACGACCGTGCCCTGCGCGTCCACGGCCGGGGTAGCCAGGGTGCGGGAGTACACGGTGTTCTCGACGCGCGGGTCGCGGACGAGCTTGCCGTCCGCACCGACCGTGGCGATCGGGAGCTCGAGGCCCCGGCTCGTGCCGCAGTCGTCCTCACGGATGATGACGTCCTGCGACACGTCGACGAGACGACGGGTCAGGTAGCCCGAGTCGGCGGTACGGAGGGCCGTGTCCGCCAGACCCTTCCGGGCGCCGTGCGTGGCGATGAAGTACTCCGCCACGGTCAGGCCCTCGCGGTAGGAGTTGATGATCGGGCGGGCGATGATCTCACCCTTCGGGTTGTTCACCAGACCACGCATACCGGCGATGTTGCGCACCTGCAGCCAGTTACCACGAGCACCCGACGAGACCATGCGGTTGATGGTGTTGTCGACCGGGAAGTTGTCGCGCATCTCCTGCGCGATCTCGTTCGTGGCCTCGGTCCAGATCTTGATCAGGTCGGCGCGGCGCTCCGCGTCGGTGATCAGACCCTTGTCGAACTCGCCCTGCACCTTGGCGGCCTGCGCCTCGTAGCCCGCGATGATCTCCTTCTTGCGAGGAGGCGTCACGACGTCGGAGAGCGCCACGGTCACACCGGAGCGCGTGCCCCAGTAGAAGCCCGCGTCCTTGATCCGGTCCAGCGCAGCGGCCGTCTCGGTCTTGGAGTAGCGCTCGGCGAGGTCGTTGACGATCGCGGAGAGCGTGCCCTTGTCGGCGACCTTCTGGACGAACGGGTAGTCCGCCGGGAGGGTCTCGTTGAAGAGCGCGCGACCGAGGGTGGTCTCGACCAGCACCGGCTCGCCCTGCACGTAGCCCTCCGGCGCCTCGCCCTCGGCGAAGTACACGTCGGACATGCGGATCTTCACGAGCGCGTTGAGGTGCAGCGTGTTCTGGTCCTTCGCGAGGATGGCCTCGGCGACGGAGGAGAACGCACGACCCTCACCCACGGCGCCCTCGCGGACGGTCGTGAGGTGGTGCAGACCGATGATCATGTCCTGTGCGGGCAGGGTCACCGGACGGCCGTCGGACGGCTTGAGGATGTTGTTCGACGCGAGCATCAGGATGCGGGCCTCGGCCTGGGCCTCGACCGACAGCGGCAGGTGCACGGCCATCTGGTCACCGTCGAAGTCCGCGTTGAACGCAGCACACACGAGCGGGTGGAGCTGGATGGCCTTGCCCTCGACGAGCTGCGGCTCGAACGCCTGGATGCCGAGACGGTGCAGCGTCGGCGCACGGTTCAGCAGCACGGGGCGCTCGCGGATGATCTCCTCGAGCACGTCCCACACCTGCGGACGCGAACGCTCGACCATGCGCTTGGCCGACTTGATGTTCTGCGCGTGCGACAGGTCGATGAGGCGCTTGATCACGAACGGCTTGAAGAGCTCCAGCGCCATCTGCTTGGGCAGACCGCACTGGTGCAGCTTCAGCTGCGGGCCGACGATGATGACCGAACGGCCCGAGTAGTCGACGCGCTTGCCGAGCAGGTTCTGGCGGAAACGACCCTGCTTGCCCTTGAGCATGTCGCTCAGGGACTTCAGGGCGCGGTTGCCGGTACCCGTGACCGGACGACCACGACGGCCGTTGTCGAACAGCGCGTCGACCGCTTCCTGCAGCATGCGCTTCTCGTTGTTCACGATGATCTCGGGGGCACCGAGGTCGAGCAGGCGGCGGAGACGGTTGTTGCGGTTGATCACACGACGGTAGAGGTCGTTGAGGTCACTCGTGGCGAAGCGACCACCGTCGAGCTGCACCATCGGGCGGAGCTCCGGCGGGATGACCGGCACGACGTCGAGCACCATCGCGGCCGGCGAGTTGCCGGTGGCGAGGAAGGAGCTGACGACGCGGAGACGCTTGATCGCGCGGATCTTCTTCTGGCCCTTGCCCTCGGCGATCTGCAGGCGCAGCGCCTCGGCCTCGGCGGTCAGGTCGAACGCCTCGAGACGCAGCTTGATCGCCTCGGCGCCCATGTAGGCGTCGAAGTAGATCCCGAAGCGGTCCTGGAGCTCGTGGAAGACGGCGTCCTCGGGCTTGAGGTCGCCCACCTTGAGGTTGCGGAAGTCCTCCCACACGCGCTCGAGGCGGGTGATGTCCTCGTCGAACGACTTGCGGACCTGGGACATCTCCTTCTCGGCGGTGTCCTTGGTGCGGCGCTTGACGTCGGCCTTGGCGCCCTCTTCCTCGAGCGCTGCGAGGTCGTCCTCGAGCTTCTTGAGGCGGTCGGCGATGATCGAGTCGCGCTGCCCCTCGAGGTTCTTGATCTCGAGGCGCATCTCGTTCTCGAGACCGGGCATGTCGGCGTGACGGCCCTCTTCATCGATGTCGATGATCATGTACGCCGCGAAGTAGATGACCTTCTCGAGGTCCTTCGGCGCCATGTCGAGGAGGTAACCGAGGCGCGACGGGACGCCCTTGAAGTACCAGATGTGCGTGACGGGCGCGGCGAGCTCGATGTGGCCCATGCGCTCACGGCGGACCGAGGACTTGGTGACCTCGACGCCGCAGCGCTCGCAGACGATGCCCTTGAACCGGACACGCTTGTACTTGCCGCAGGCGCACTCCCAGTCGCGGGACGGACCGAAGATCTGCTCGCCGAACAGACCGTCCTTCTCGGGCTTGAGGGTGCGGTAGTTGATGGTCTCCGGCTTCTTGACCTCGCCGTACGACCACTGGCGGATGTCCTCGGCCGTTGCGAGACCGATCCGCAGTGCGTCAAATGAAGTTGCTTCGAGCAATGTTCTTCTCTCTAGCTGGATTCGTTACGAGTACGGGCGGGATCAGATGTCGTCGACGGACGACGACTCGAACCGCGAGGAGATGTTGATGCCGAGCTCTTCGGCGGCACGGAAGACCTCGTCGTCCGTGTCGCGGAGGCTGACCGCCTGGCCGTCGGCCGAGAGGACCTCGACGTTCAGGCAGAGCGACTGCATCTCCTTCATGAGGACCTTGAACGACTCCGGGATGCCCGGCTCCTGGATGTTCTCGCCCTTGACGATCGCCTCGTAGACCTTCACACGGCCGAGGATGTCGTCGGACTTGATCGTCAGGAGCTCCTGGAGGGCGTAGGCGGCGCCGTACGCCTCGAGCGCCCACACCTCCATCTCACCGAAGCGCTGTCCACCGAACTGCGCCTTACCACCCAGCGGCTGCTGCGTGATCATCGAGTACGGACCGGTCGAACGGGCGTGGATCTTGTCGTCAACCAGGTGGTGCAGCTTGAGGATGTACATGTAGCCGACCGAGACGGGCTCCGGGAACGGCTCACCCGAGCGGCCGTCGAAGAGCTGCGCCTTGCCGGACGAACCGATCAGGCGCTCACCGTCGCGGTTCGGCAGCGTGGAGTCGAGGAGCCCCTCGATCTCGCGCTCGTACGCACCGTCGAACACCGGGGTGGCGACCTTCGTGCCCGGCTCCGCGTGGCGGGCGGCCTCGGGGAGGGCGGACGCCCACTCCTGGATGCCCTCGACGTTCCAGCCCTGCTTCGCGAGCCACCCGAGGTGGATCTCGAGGACCTGGCCGAAGTTCATGCGGCCGGGGACGCCGAGCGGGTTCAGCACGATGTCGACCGGAGTGCCGTCGGCGAGGAACGGCATGTCCTCGACCGGCAGGATCGTCGAGATGACGCCCTTGTTGCCGTGACGACCGGCGAGCTTGTCGCCCGCGGTGATCTTGCGCTTCTGGGCGATGTAGACGACCACGCGCTGGTTGACGCCCGAGCCGAGCTCGTCGTCGCCGTCCTGCGCGTCGAACACCTTGACGCCGATGATCGTGCCCTCTTCACCGTGCGGCACCTTGAGCGAGGTGTCGCGCACCTCGCGCGACTTCTCGTTGAAGATCGCGCGGAGCAGGCGCTCCTCGGCGGAGAGCTCGGTCTCGCCCTTCGGCGTGACCTTGCCGACCAGGATGTCGCCGGGGCGGACCTCGGCGCCGATGCGGATGATGCCGCGCTCGTCGAGGTCGGCCAGGAGGTCCGGGCTGACGTTCGGGAGGTCGCGGGTGATCTCCTCCTTGCCGAGCTTGGTGTCGCGGGCGTCGACCTCGTACTCCTCGATGTGGATCGAGGAGAGCGTGTCGTCCTTCACGAGGTTCTGCGACAGGATCATCGCGTCCTCGTAGTTGTAGCCCTCCCACGGCATGAACGCGACGAGGAGGTTCTTGCCGAGCGCGAGCTCGCCGTTCTCCGTCGCGGGGCCGTCGGCGATGACCTCGCCCTGCTCCACACGCTCACCGGCGTTGACGATCACGCGGTGGTTGTAGCTCGTGCCCTGGTTCGAGCGGTCGAACTTGCGCAGGTAGTAGGTCTGCGTGCCGCCCTCGTCGAGCTGCAGGGTCACGGCGTCGGCCGAGACCTCGGAGACCACACCGGCCTTGTCGGCGGTGACGACGTCGCCGGCGTCGATGGCCGTGTAGCCCTCCATGCCGGTGCCGACGAGCGGCGACTCGGAGCGGAGGAGCGGGACGGCCTGGCGCTGCATGTTCGCACCCATGAGGGCGCGGTTCGCGTCGTCGTGCTCGAGGAACGGGATGAGCGACGTCGCGACCGACACCATCTGGCGCGGGGAGACGTCCATGTAGTCGACCTCGTCCTTGCCGACGAGCTCGACCTCGCCGCCCTTCTTCCGGACGAGGACCTTGTCGTCCGCGAAGTGGAAGTCGTCGGTCAGCGGGGCGTTCGCCTGCGCGACGACGAAGTCGTCCTCTTCCGACGCGGTGAGGTAGTCGATGTTCGTCGTGACCTGACCGTTGACGACGCGACGGTACGGGGTCTCGATGAAGCCGAAGGAGTTGATCCGACCGAAGGACGCGAGCGAGCCGATCAGACCGATGTTCGGGCCTTCCGGGGTCTCGATCGGGCACATGCGGCCGTAGTGCGACGGGTGGACGTCGCGGACCTCGACGCCGGCACGCTCACGGGACAGACCACCCGGGCCGAGGGCCGACAGGCGACGCTTGTGCGTCAGACCCGCGAGCGGGTTGTTCTGGTCCATGAACTGCGACAGCTGGGAGGTCCCGAAGAACTCCTTGATCGCGGCGACGACCGGACGCACGTTGATGAGCGTCTGCGGCGTGATGGCCTCGATGTCCTGCGTGGTCATGCGCTCGCGGACGACGCGCTCCATGCGGGACAGACCCGTGCGGACCTGGTTCTGGATGAGCTCGCCGACGGCGCGGATGCGACGGTTGCCGAAGTGGTCGATGTCGTCCACGTCGAGGCGGAGCTGGACGGGCTCGCCGTCGCGGACGCCGTCGATGGTGGTCTTCTCGGCGTGCAGCGACACCAGGTACTTGATCGTCGCGACGATGTCCTGGACGGTCAGCACCGAGTCGGTCAGCGGCGCGTCGATGCCGAGCTTGCGGTTGAGCTTGTACCGGCCCACCTTCGCCAGGTCGTAGCGCTTCGGGTTGAAGTAGAAGTTGTCGAGGAGCGCACGCGCGGCCTCGGCAGCGACCTGCTCGCCCGGACGGAGCTTGCGGTAGATGTCCTTGAGCGCCTCTTCCTTGGTGAGGATGGCGTCCTTCTCGAGGGTCGACTCGATCGAGGCGAAGCCCTTGAACTCGTCGAGGATCTCCTCGCTGGTCAGGCCGAGGGCCTTGAGGAAGACCGTGACGGACTGCTTGCGCTTGCGGTCGATGCGCACGCCCACCTGGTCGCGCTTGTCGATCTCGAACTCGAGCCAGGCACCACGCGAGGGGATGACGCGGGCGGAGTAGATGTCCTTGTCGGACGTCTTCTCCTGCTGGCGCTCGAAGTAGACGCCCGGCGAGCGGACGAGCTGCGAGACGACGACGCGCTCGGTGCCGTTGATGATGAAGGTGCCGCGCTCGGTCATGAGCGGGAAGTCGCCCATGAAGACGGTCTGCGTCTTGATCTCACCGGTCATGTGGTTCATGAACTCGGCGTTGACGTAGAGCGGGGCGGCGTAGGTCTTGCCACGCTCCTTGCACTCGTCGATCGAGTACTTCGGGTCCTCGAGCTCCGGCGACGTGAAGCCGAGCTGCATGGTCTCGCCGAGGTCCTCGATCGGGGAGATCTCCTCGAAGATCTCCTCGAGCCCGGAGTGCAGCGCGAGGTCGGTGCGACCCTGCTCCTGTCCTTCGGCGAGGCGGGCCTTCCAGACGTCGTTGCCGACGAGCCAGTCGAAGCTCTCCGTCTGGAGGGCGAGCAGATCCGGAACCGTGAGGGTGTCCGTGATCTTGGCGAACGAGAGTCGCGAGTGGTTGCGACCGTTCTTGGGGTTGGTGGATGCGTTGGGCGCAGCAGCCAAGGGTGTGACCTCCGGTAGGCCCCGTCGGGCCGGTACTGACGAGCAGCACGTAGGTGAGTGGATTGATCGCTCGGCGCACCCCTCGAGGACACGCGATCACGTGACGGCCGGTGAGCTGAGCACGTGTGCGATGATCTGGGTGGACGGGCCCCGCCGACATATACGGGACCGGCCTCACCAGGGCTCGTTCATGATGAACGTTGCGTCGACCGCAATATGACGACACGGATGCCAGGGAGCGCGAACTGCCATCATAGGTCGGGCTCGTCGCGGATGTCCAGTCCTGGCTTGACCGAATTCGGCAGTGACGTGTATAAGCCCGTGGACCGACCTGGTGTTCCCGCCGGTGACCCCGCTTCCACGGCGCGTCGGACGGCGCTCGGGGCGCCGCACCCCGGCGTCAGCGCAGGGCGCGGAACGCTTCCTCGGGCTGCCGGGTCCGGACGAAGGTCACACGCCCGCGGTCGTCGGTGAACTCGATCCCCAGCCCGGGCGTGAGGATCAGCGCGCGCACGCCGTGCCCGACCCGGAGGCCGATCCCGCCGTAGGTCGACGCGTCCGCCTCGACGAGACGGACGGCTGCGATGCACCGACGGGCGATGCGCCGCGGAGGGAGCGGACGGAAGTGCAGGACGACGTGCGTGTCCGTCACGGTGAACCCGGTCCGGGCGACGAGGAGCAGGACGCCGACCGCGACGCCGACGAGACCGGGCACGAGCAACGCCGCCTCCGGTCCGTTCCCCGGCCAGCCGAGCACGGCTGCGGTGAGTCCGAGCCCACCGACCAGGAGCACGGCGCCGACGACGCGCATCCAGCCCGGTGCGTGCTCGCCGTCCGCGTGCAGCGGCACCGCGCCGTTCGACGGCCGGGAGGCGCGGGTCGTCGGTGCGGGTCGGGTCGCCGTGATCAGGGTGGTCGGGAGGCTCATCGTGTCGGTCATGTGGTCGGCTCCTGCGGATTCGTGGTCCGGTCTGCTGCACTCATATTTTACATAGCGCACGCAATGTGTTCAATGACCGTGGAGGATCGGTCACGGGCGACGCGGGCGAGCAGGGTGACTCGGGCACGCCGACGACGCGCACACGCTCCGGTGGCGGGGTCGCCGGGCGGACACGCCGCGGTCACGAGCAGGGTGCGGAAGCGCGGGTGTGGGGCACTGCGCGACTCGACGCACCGAGGTGACGACCCGGTGAACGGTAGGCGACGACCCTTGACGTCCGCTGGTCGTCCATGTGTACGCATTCATCGGGCCGGTGCGCCCACCGGGAGCGCCCGCCGGGTTCAGCGCAGGACGAGTGCGACGGCCTCCGCGCGGGAACGGACGCCCAGCTTCGTGAACACCTGGTTCACGTACGACTTCACGGTCGGCACCGTCAGGAAGAGCTCGGCGGCGATCTCGGGGTTCGACCGACCCTCGGCGATGCGCTCCAGCACGTCAGCCTCGCGCGGCGTGAGGTCGGGGAACCGGTCCCGCAGTCCGACGGCGGGAGCGGGTGCCGCGTCGGGCCGCCCGGCGGCGAGCTGTGCCACGAGCCGCGCCCCGACGGTCGCGTCGAACGTGGACTGGCCGGAGGCGACGGCACGGATGGCCGTGGCGATCTCGCCGCGGCCGGCGTCCTTCGTGAGGTAGCCCCGGGCCCCGGCGCGCAGGGCGGTGACGATCGACTCGTCGTCCGCGTAGGTCGTGAGCACGAGGACGGCGACGCGGGGGTGGGCCGCCGTGATCTGCGCGGTCGCGGTGGGGCCGTCCACGCCGGGCATCCGGAGGTCCATCAGGACGACGTCGGGAGCTTCACGGGCGACCGCGTCGACCGCCTCGGCGCCGTCGGACGCCTCACCGACCACCTCGAGGTCCGGCACGAGCGAGAGCACCGTGACCAGCCCGTCCCGGACGATCGCCTGGTCGTCGACGACGAGCACGCGGATCGTCACGACGACTCCTCCGCCGCGTGGGCCGGATCGACCGGCAGGTGCATCGCCACGACGAACTCGTCGTCGGACCGCTCCGCCTCGACCGTCGCACCGCTGCCGAGTTCGTCGAAGCGCTCGCGCATCCCGAGCAGGCCGTGCCCGCCGCCCGACAACGGGTTCGCGACGACGACGTCCACGGCGTCGCCGTCCCGGATGACGGACAGGGTCACGCCCGCGGCCGGGGCGTGCCTGCGGGCGTTGCTCAGCGCCTCCCGGACCACCTGGACCACGGCGTCCCGGTGGGACGCGTCGAGTGCGGTGAGCGCGGTGTCCCCCTGCGTCACGATCTCGCCGCCGAACGAGCGGTGCGCTTCGACGAGGGCCGCCAGGCCGGTCGACGGCTCGGTGGACGGACGGGAGGGACGGACCACCTCCGGCGCGCTGCGCACGTCGGTCTCCGGGTCGTCCCGTAGGGCGTGCACGGCTCGCCGTGCCTCGGCGAGTCCGTCGGCCGCGAGGGTGCGGGCGTCGCCCGCGCGCTTCCGTGCCTCGTCGACGCGCCCCGCCTCCAGCAGGGCCTCGACGGCGTCGAGCTGCAGCACGAGGCCGCCGAGTGAGTGCGCGAGGACGTCGTGGATGTCGCGGGCCGCACGGGACCGGTCGGCGAGGAGCCGGGCTCGCTGCTGCTCCTCCTCGGCCTCACGCGCCCGCACCGCGGCGACCCGGAACTGGCGACGGCTGAAGCCGATGAGGACGCCCATGACCAGTCCCCCGGCGGTGCCGAGGACGAACTGCACCGAGACGCCGTCGATCCACGCGGACGCGGCGATCACCACGACGGCACCGAGGGCGGCGACCGACGAGGCCCACACCGGCGCCCGCAGGTTCGCGCCGATCAGGACGATCCCGACGATGACGGGCACGATCATGAGCGAGACCGTCGGGACCACCGTCAGGGCGCCGGCGGCGACCATCACGACACCGGCGACGACGAGCACGCGCGTCGTCCGGCCGAACTCGCGGGCCGCCCACGCGGCGAGCGCCACCGCCCCGAGCACCCACACCCACGCCGGGTGGTGCAGCGCGAGGCCGTTCTTCACGAACCAGAACCCGACGATCGCGATGCCCAGGGCGTTGAGGCCCCACGCGGCACCCGAACGCGACCGACCTCCGGTGAGGTCGGTCGGGTCCTGGCCGGTCAGCAGGGTCACCGGACCATCATGCCGCGGGTCCGCCGGTCGCCGCGGGGGATGCGCTGGTCGAGGACGACGGCGCGGGCGGCACGGTTCAGCGCCAGGACGAGCAGGATCGTGCCCGTCGAGGTGAGCAGGTGGGCGCCGAGGTGGCCGCCGAGGACGTCGAGTCCGACACGGACGGCGAGGAGGACGATCCAGAGCACGGCGCCGAGCAGTCCGGTGCGGGACTGGAGCGTCCGGCCCTTGCTGTCCGGGGTGCCGACGGTCCGGAAGCGGGTGATGCGCCCCATGGTCAGGCCGACGGCGATCGTGATGAGCGCCTCGATGCCGAGGAACACGACGTCGGTGGTGGTGATGGTGGCGGCCGTCTGTGCGAGGACGACCACGCCGACGATCGCCATGATGACCGGGGTCCGCCAGATGCGGGTCGGGTCGAGGTACTGCCAGGTCGCCTGGCGGTAGCCGAGGAACACGACGAGCGCGATGCCGATGAGGATGTTCGCGACGAGCTGGACCGACATGTGCGTGCCTTTCGAGGAGGCCGGCGGGGCCTTCCCGACCGGTGGGACCAGCCTCGTTCGACGGCGTCCGCGCGCACACCAACCACGGGTGGTGGCACGGGTGGTGATCGCACGTGGTGTTCCATGGGGGCCATGGCAGATGCGTTCGACGGGTTCCGGATCGGTGCGGGCTACGCGGTCGTGGAGCCGGACCGGCACCGGCCGGGGTCGTACACGCTCGTGGTGGACGGCACGCCGCAGTCGCACGTCGACCTCGACGACCCGACGCACCTGGCGTTCGAGTACATCCGTCGCATCGGCCACGCCATCGATCTGCTGCCGCCCGGGCCCGTGACGGCGCTGCACCTCGGCGCCGGGGCCCTGACGCTCCCCCGCTACGTCGCCGTGACGCGGCCCGGGTCACGGCAACAGGTGATCGAGCTGGAACGAGACCTCGTCGACCACGTCCGGGACGCACTGCCGTTCCCCCGCGGCGCCTCGATCCGGGTGCGGTACGGGGACGCCCGTGCCGTGCTCGAGAAGTTGCCCGCCGGACTCCGCGGGACGGTCGACCTCGCCGTCGTCGACGTGTTCGGCGGATCACAGATCCCGGCGCACGTGACGAGCATCGAGTTCTACCGGTCGGTGGCGTCCTTCCTGTCGCCGACCGGCATCGTCGCGGTGAACGTCGCGGACGGGGCCGGGCTGGCGTTCGCGCGCGGCCAGGCGGCGACCCTGCAGGCCGTGCTGCCGTCGGTGGCGGCGGTCGCGGACACCGGGATGCTCAAGGGTCGGCGGTTCGGGAACATCGTGCTGCTGGGCTCCCCGACGGACCTGCCCGTGGCGGACATGCCCCGGCGGTACTCGTCGGACCCGATGCCGGCGAAGGTCGTGCACGGGGCCGAGCTCCGGGCGTTCATCGCTGGCGCACCGATCGTCACGGACCAGACGGCGGTGGCGTCACCGGAGCCGAACCGGAGCGTCTTCGGCGGCTGATCCCGCACCGGCGGCGTCCGCCCGTCCCGTGCGCGCAGCCGGACCGCCTGCCAGGATGGGCGCTGCAGGACCGCTGCGCGATCGAACGAGGGGATCCCCTGATGACGAACGACGACCGGAGCAACGAGGACCGGACCGGCGACGGCCGGGTGCCGGAGTGGGGCGAGGCGCCGCAGCAGCAGGCCCCCGCTGCGGACGAGCCCCGTTACGGGGAGCGGGTGGACCCGGCGCCGACCTCGACGCCGCAGTACGGCGAGCACGCGGCACCGTCGTGGGGCGAGCACGGCGCACCGTCCTGGGGGGAGCAGCGACCGACGCGGCACCCGTACGCGGCGGCAGCGGCGCCCGCCGGTGCCGGTGCTCCGACGTGGCAGGGCTACCAGGAACCGCCGGCGCGGAAGAAGACCCTCGGGGTGATCGCGTTCGTCCTCGGTGTCCTCTCGCTCGTGGTCGGTGTCGTCGGTGGCTACCTCATCGGCTCGGCGCTCGCGGGCAGCGGTGCGCTCGACGGCCTGGTGCAGGGCGGCAGCACCGCCACCCCGGACCAGCAGGAACTGCAACGGCAGCTGATGGAGGACCCGGCGGCGATGTCGAAGGTCGGTACCGGCGCCCTCGTGGTCGGCATCGCCGCGATCCTCGGGCTGTGGGCGATCGTGCAGGGCATCATCGCGATCGCGACGAAGCGCGGCCGCGGGTGGGGCGTCTTCGCGATCGTCCTCGCCGTGGTCGCCACGATCGCCACCTTCGTCACCTACACCGGTGTCGCCGTCGCGGGAGCCGCGAGCGGGACGCACTGACCCCCGTGCGCGTGGCACCGCTCGCTCCCGGGTCGACGCGGTTACCCTCGAACCGATGTCCCTCCCGCCCGACGACCGCCAGCAGCCCGACCGCACCGACCGTGGCCGGGAGCCCCGTCATGCGGCGCCCGTGACCGCCGGTGTGAGCCCCGGCAGCACGTTCGCGCCCATCAGTCTGCGTCCCGCGGTCGACGCCGAGGCCGTGCAGCAGCGCCTCCGCGACCTCGGGCAGAGCCGCAGCACCGACGCCCTCGCGGAACGCGCCGAACTCCTCCGCCTGCTCGGGCGGTTGGACGAGTCGCTCGTGATCGCAGAGGAGGTCTTCCGGCTGACGATGTTCACGGGTGAGCGTTCGGACAAGGTCGCGGCGCGCATCCGCCGCGCCCACGTCCTGCACGACCTCGGCCGGTACGAGCGCGCCGCCACCGAGGCCGGTCTCGCCCGCGACACCGCCCGGACCGAGGAGTGGCCGGAGCTCGAGGGCGCTGCCGCCGAGCTGGAGGGCTGGTCGCTGTTCGAGCTCTCCCGGTTCGACGAGGCACGGTCGGCGCTGTCCCGTGCCTACCAGGCGTTCCGGAAGGCCGGAGCACCGTCGGAACGCACCGAGGCGCTCAGCACCGCCGTCGAGGCCGCCCTCCGCGCCTCGGTCGCGCAGCCGAAGGCAGAGGAGAAGCCCCGCACTGCGCGGGAGATCGCCGCCCGACGCGCCACGGAGGACGAGCCGGTGGAGCGTGCCCCGGAGCCGGCGACGCAGACGCCCCCGCGACGCCGGCGCGTGCTCGGTGCACCGGACGCCGCCCGCACCGAGGCCGACGACCTCTGGGGTCGCATCGCCACGCGTGCTGCCCGGAAGGGCCAGGCCGGACGGGACGAACCGGGCGACGACGAGCAGTGACCTCGCTCGAGGCGGTCCGCGCGCGGGCCGAGCACCTCATGGCCGCCCACCTGGCCGATCCCGCGTGGTCGTTCGGCTTCGACCACGCCAAGACCCGGGCGGGGCAGTGCGACTTCGCACGTCGGCGCATCACCGTGAGTCGGCACCTGGCCGTGCGCATCTCGGACGACGACGTCGACCAGGTGCTCCTGCACGAGATCGCACACGCACTCGCCGGACCCCGAGCGGGGCACGGTCCGGCCTGGCGCCGCACGGCAGCGGGCATCGGGTACACCGGCTCGCGGTTGTACGACGGCCCCGTCGCGAGCGAACTCGCACCGTGGATCGGCACCTGCCCGGCGGGCCACGAGCACTTCCGGTACCGCACGCCGACCCGGCCGCTCGCGTGTGCGGTGTGCTCCAGGCGGTTCGACGCCCGGAACGTCATCACGTGGGACCGTCGCCCCGCTGCCGCGCCTCGCGCTAGCGCATGACGGCCCGCGCGCTCGGAGGCGCGCCGGTGACCCGTTAGCCTGGGCGGATGCACACGGGGCAGCACATCCGCACGGACACCGGTTCCACGTGGTTCTTCGACGCCGGACGGATCGCCCTCGACTTCGCGCACACCGGTGGGTTCGCCGACGACCCCGACGGTCGACGCCCGCGCGCGCAGCTCGGTGAGCTGCTCGCGACCCCGGCGGACCTCGACGAGTGGCTGAGCGACCACACCGAGCCGATCGACGTCGGAGCGACCGCGCGCGAGCTCCAGGACGCCCGCGCCCTCCGCGCGGCGATCGCCCGGCTCGCGGTCGCCGCGGCTCCCGGTCCGGCCTCGACCGCGGCGGACCGGACGGCGGTGGCGGCGGGCCTGCGCGCCGGGACCGGCCGCACGCGCCCCGCGCCCGACGACATCGACACCGTCAACCTGTTCGCTGCCCTGCCGGACGTGCCGCCGAGCCTCCCGGGTGGCCGCCGCCGGGCGGGAGCGAACCGTGTCCGGCTCGCCCAGGCGCTCTCGAGCGTCGCCCGTGACGCCGTCGCACTGTTCACCGAGGTCGGCTTCGACGACGTCGCCGCGGACGGCCAGCCCACCCGGCTGAGCCGGTGCTCCGCCGAGGACTGCGGGCTGGTGTTCTACGACTCGTCGCGGGGCGGCACCCGGCGGTGGTGCTCGATGCAGCGCTGCGGGAACCGCGCGAAGGTGCGGGCGCACCGCGCGCGACGCGCCGCGGTCTGAACCATTCCGAAAGCAAGGATTCGGCACACCGAATCCTCTGGCACACTGGTGTGATGACCGACACCGTGACGCGACGCACCGAGACGGACCCGCCGCGCCGCCGCGCCGCGGGCCTCACCCTGCTCGGTCCGGCGTTCGTCGCGGCCATCGCGTACGTCGACCCCGGCAACGTCGCGGCGAACCTCACGGCCGGGGCGAAGTACGGCTACCTGCTGCTCTGGGTCCTCGTCGCCGCGAACGCGAGCGCGGTCCTCGTGCAGTACCTCTCCGCGAAGCTCGGTGTCGTCACCGGCAAGTCCCTGCCCGAGCACCTCGGGCTGCGGATGCGCCGCACACCACGGCTGCTGTTCTGGGCCCAGGCCGAGATCGTCGCGGCGGCGACCGACATCGCCGAGGTGATCGGCGGCGCGCTCGCCCTCCATCTGCTGTTCGGGCTGCCGCTGGTCGTCGGCGGCGTCGTCACGGGCATCGTGTCGATGGTGGTCCTCGCGCTGCACAGCCGCCGCGGCACGCGCACCTTCGAAGCCGTCGTCACCGCGATGCTGGCGGTCCTCACGATCGGCTTCTGCGCCGGACTGCTGTTCGCGCAGGTCTCCCCCGGCGAACTCGTGTCGGGGCTCGTCCCGCGGTTCGAGGGCTCCGAGTCCGTGATGCTCGCGGCCTCGATGCTCGGGGCGACGGTGATGCCGCACGCGGTGTACCTCCACTCGGCACTCGCCCGTGACCGGCACGGCGACGTCCGCGCCGGCCCGGAGCGTCGGCGGGTGCTCGTGGCCACCCGGTGGGACGTCGCCCTGGCGCTCGTCGTGGCCGGCGGCGTGAACGTGTGCATGCTCGTGCTCGCGGCCGCGACGCTGCCCGGGGTCGGCGGGACCGACTCCATCCCCGGGGCGCAGCGCGCCATCGCCGAGCACGTCGGCCCAGTGGTGGGGGTGCTGTTCGCGGTGGGCCTGCTCGCGTCCGGGCTGGCCTCCACCTCGGTGGGGTGCATGGCCGGTGCCGAGATCATGAAGGGACTGCTGCACGTGCGCGTCCCGCTCGTGGTGCGACGGTTGGTGACGCTCGTCCCGGCGATCGTCCTGCTCGCCGTGCACGCGGACGCGACGATGCTCCTCGTCGTCAGCCAGGTCGTGCTGAGCTTCGGGATCGCCTTCGCGATCGTGCCGCTGGTGGTCTACACCTCACGTCGGAGCGTGATGGGCGCAGACGTCAACGCGATGACCACCCGCGTGGTCGCGGGGGTCATCGCGCTGGTGATCGTGGCGCTGAACGTGGCGCTCGTCGCGCTCACGCTGGCCGGCTAGTCGACGACGCGGACGCCCTTCCAGAACGCCACGTAGCCGGAGTAGTCCTTCCCCACGCGGTCGAAGGACGAGGGGATCGGGGTCGGGTACGACCACGCGTTGTCCTGCAGTGCCTGCCCGTCGACGTGGACGGTGTAGTACTGCGTGTCGCCCTTCCACGGGCAGTGGTACTGGGTGTCGCTCTCGGTGAACAGCTCGGTCTTCACGCTCGACGGCGGGAAGTACCAGTTGCCCTCGATCTGGATGAGGTCCTCCTGCGGGGCCTCGGCGATCACGGTGTCTCCGACGACTGCCTTCACGGCACGCTCCTTCGCTCGGTGTGGCACCGCGCGCTGCGCGGTACCCGATGTCGGAGCGAACGCTACGCGCGCGGACTCGATTCCCGCAGGGTCGTCAGCGCTCCGTCCACGGCGAGCGCCGCGTGGACCTCGGCCGGCGCGAGCGCGGCAGCGGCTTCCGAGGCGCTGACCAGGTGCTTCACCGCCCGCCGCAGCCCGGTGTACGCGGCGCAGGCGGCGGCCGCCTCGGGGGACGTGTGGTCGATGCCGACCTCGGCGAGCGCGTCGACCACGGCCCCGGCAGCGAGGAGGTCCTCGACCGCGAAGTCCGGTGCCTCCGGCACGTCGGCCGTCTCGCCCGCGTCCTCCGCAGCGTCGTCACCCGGTGCGTGGTGGTGCCCGGCTGCGACGATCGCGACGACACAGCGGTCGCCGCGTCCGGCCTGGAGGCGCGACACGCGTTCCGCGACCGCCGCCGCGTTGCCGAGGTGGCCGAGCACAACCTCCGGTCCCTCCGGCAGCCGGGCGGCGAGGGACCGCAGCGCCCGTTGCCGCGCTCCGGCGTCACGGGCGCCGGCGTCCGGGAGGACGTCGATCCAGACGAGCAGGTGCGTGCCGGGGGCGATGCGCGCTGCCCCGGCCGCACCCCATCCGAACCGGACCTGGTACCGCTGCTGCGTGTGTGCTGCCACCCGGTCACGATAGCCGCCGGGAACCACCTGATCTTCTCCACAGGTGACGTCGGCGCCCGGGGTCCGTCCTGGTCGGCGACCGTAGGATCGGGTGTCATGGAGATCGCCCCCGCACCCACCCTGACCGGCGACCGCGTGACGCTCGAACCCCTCGGTGCGGAGCACGCCGACGACCTCCGGGCGGCGGTCGCGGACGGCGATCTCTGGCGGACCTGGTACACGTCGATCCCCGCCCCGGCGCAGGTCGCCGACGAGATCGACCGTCGTCTCGCCGAGCACGAGGCCGGCCGCATGGTGCCCTTCGCCGTGCGTGACCGCCCGACCGGCCGGGTGGTCGGGTCGACGACCTTCCTCAACCTCGACACGGCGAACCGCCGCGTGGAGATCGGTGCGACGTTCCTGGCCCGGTCGGCGCAGCGGTCGGGCATCAACACCGAGGCGAAGCTCCTCATGCTCTCGCACGCGTTCGACGTCTGGCAGTGCATCGCGGTCGAGTTCCGGACGCACTGGCACAACACGCAGTCGCGTGCGGCGATCGCGGCGCTCGGTGCCAAGCAGGACGGCGTGCTCCGGAACCACGCGATCGGCCGCGACGGCACCCTCCGCGACACCGTGGTGTTCTCGATCATCGCCTCGGAGTGGCCGACCGTCCGGCTGTCCCTCGCCGAACGGCTGCGTCGGCACGACCGCGCCGAGGGCTCCCGCCGCCGTTCCGCCCGCCACGCCTGACCCACGGGATCCGCGCCGGGCTCGCACCCCGACGAGTAGCGTCCGGGGCGTGCACGTCGGCCTCCGGATCACCCTCGACGCGCCGGTGGACGCCGTGCGCGACGCCCTGCTGTCCCCGGCGGTGATGGTCGCCGTCACGAAGCCGTTCCTCGTCTACCGGTCGCGTGACCCGCAGGGGTTCCCGGTCCGCTGGACACCCGGGCGGCCACACCCGATCACGGCCCGGGCGTTCGGGGTGCTCCCGAGCGGGGACACCCACGTGCACCTCGAGCTGTACGAGGTCGACGGCGTCCCCGTCCAGCGCGACGTCGGCGGTGGCACGAGCGGCCTCTTCGCCCGGATGACCATGCAGCACCGGATGGCCGTTCGGCCGACCCCGGACGGTCGGACCCTGCTCGTGGACCGCCTGAGCTACCGGATGCGCCCCCGGGTGCTCGGTGCCCTGCTCTGGCCGGGGATGTGGGTGATCTGGCAGTGGCGTGGGTTCCGGATGCGCGCCCTCGCGCCCGGCTGGCGGCGCCCCGCACGAGCCGCGGTCTGAGGCGGACCGTCGCCGTCCCTCCCGGCACGACCGCCATGCCACTGCGCGCCACGCCGCTGGCGCTCGCCGACGAGCCGGGCGTACGCTCGCGGTGTGAGCCAGACGCAGGAGCCGGTGACCGTCGATCGCGTGCACAGCACGCTCGCCACCGTGGACTGGCGGCGGATGACGTTCGACCTCTACCGCCGGGTCCGGGCGACGAGCGACCCGGAGACCGCCCACGCGATGTGGCGCGAGACCCGCGACGCCATGTTCGGCGAGCACCCCGCGAGCCCGCTCCTCGACGAGGACGCCCGGGACTTCGAGTCGCTGCCCGTCCCGGACTACGACCCCTCGTGGCGGTTCCGCGCACGTGTCGAACCCGCGGCACCGCTCGCGATGGACGTCGAGACCGGGACCGACGGCATCGTGCACTTCGACCGGCTCGGCGTGGTGACGCTCGACGGGGTCGGAACGCTCGACGTGTGGTCGCACGGCGGCTACGCGGGCGGGGTGTTCATCCCCGTCAAGGACGCCAGCGCGGGCAAGGCACGCGGGACGTACGGCGGTGGGCGGTACCTCGTCGACACGATCAAGGGCGCGGACCTGGGCGGCGACGACGGCGAGATCGTGCTCGACTTCAACTTCGCCTACAACCCGTCGTGCGCGTACGACCCCGCATGGGCGTGCCCGCTCGCACCGCCCGGCAACACCGTCGCGGTCCCGATCCCCGTCGGCGAGCAGTACGACTTCTAGGGTGGAGCGCATGTCGGGTCTCGTCGCGATCGACGCCGGAGGGCGTGTCCCGCCGTTCGAGCAGGTGCGGTCGCAGATCGCCGCCCAGATCACGGCCGGGTACCTGGTCGACGGTGAGCGGCTGCCGAGTGTCCGTGGGCTCGCGGACGAGCTCGGGCTGGCGGCGGGCACGGTCGCGCGGGCGTACCAGCTCCTCGAGGAGGCGGGGCTCGTCCAGACCGCGCGCGGTGCCGGCACCCGGGTGATCCGGCCGGCGGAGGTGCCGCCGGCGGTCACCGGAGCGGCACGGGCCCTGGTGCTCGCGGCGCGTGAGGCCGGTCTGTCCGCCGACCAGGCCGCCGCCGCCCTCCGTGCGGAGTGGCCCGCCTGACGCCGTCGCGCCGTCGCGCCGTCCGAGACCCGGCGTCAGCAGTGCTCGTAGACGTAGTCGTCGCTCGACGGCGTCACGAGGTCCCGGTCGCGCAGGATCGTCATCGCCGGACGGTCGTCGTCCGAGCACACCGACGACCACGAGCGTCCGATGTTGTCCGAGTACTCGATGTCGATGACGTGTTCCCCGTAGGCCTTCGTGTAGGCGAAGCACTCCTGGTACTTCACACACTCCTCGGACACGACGAAGTCGAACCCGGTCGTCTTCCTCCCGGAGGCACCGAGCTGCGGCGTGTTCTTCTGCCCGACGGCCAGGCCGTGGTCGTGGCCGGCGCGGACGAACGCCGCCGCGAGCGCGAGGTTGCCCGCCCGGGTCAGTGCGCCGTGGGAGCGGGTCCACGAGTCGAGGTTGTCGAACTCCACGGCGTCGAACCCCCGGTCGGCACACCGGGCGATGGACGTCGTCAGGACGTCGACGATCTCGGAGCGCTTCGCCGCGGTGGTCGTGTCGAGGAGCATCTCGTCCGGCCACCCCGGGTCGGACACGGGTTTCCCGTCGGCGCTGCGCAGGACCGCGGACGGGTGGTCCCGGAGCCACATCCGCGCGTCCCCGGGCTGCGTCTGGAACCCGTTGACGTAGCAGATGGAGTACGTGCCCGCCGCCGGCCGGTCGGTGCTGTCCCGCTCCACGATCGTCACGCCGGACGGGGGCGTGTAGGACCCGCCGAGCTGGTAGTCCGGGATCCCGGAGGTCGGCAGGTTCGTGAACCCCGACCCCGACGTCCGGGCCGTCGTGTCGCCGGGACCCGTGCCGCCACCGTCGCCCGGTGTCGCCGCGCACCCGGCGAGCGCGACCACCGCCACCACGGTCATCGCGACGGTCAGCATCCCGGTCCGTACTCGCACGCCGGAATCCTCGCACGCTATGATGGACGTACTCGAGGCGCCGATCGCCTCGTGCGTCGTACGGACGCCCCCGAACTCCCGACCACGTGTCACCACGATCGCGGTCGATGATCGAGCACCGTTCACAGGTGCCAGGCTTCTCTGCTGCGGCGACTGCGCCAGCCACACCCGTTGGCGCGCATCCCGCCCGCGCGCTGCCTCAGAGCGCGCCCACGGCCGGCTCGCGCCGGCTCGAAAGGTCACGATGACCGACAACACTCCCGACACCCGTTTCTCCGACCTCGGCGTCCCCGCGCCGATGGTCGACGTCCTCGCCCGTCAGGGCAAGGAGACCGCGTTCCCGATCCAGGCCGACACGCTCCCCGACTCGCTCAAGGGCAAGGACGTGCTCGGCCGTGGCCGCACCGGCTCCGGCAAGACCATCGCCTTCGCGATCCCGCTCGCCGCCCGCCTGGCCGCGAACCCCCGTCCGCGCCGCGCCGGTCGCCCCCGGGCGCTCGTGCTCGCCCCGACCCGCGAGCTCGCGACCCAGATCGACGCGACGCTGGCGCCCCTGGCGAAGGCGATGGGCCTCAACACCACGACGATCTTCGGCGGCGTCTCGCAGGGCCGTCAGGTGGACGCACTGCGCGGCGGTGTCGACGTGGTCGTCGCCTGCCCGGGTCGCCTCGCGGACCTCATGCAGCAGGGCCACGTGCGCCTCGACGGCATCGAGGTCACCGTCCTCGACGAGGCCGACCACATGGCCGACATGGGCTTCCTGCCCGGCGTGACGAAGATCATGCAGGCGACGCCCGAGCAGGGACAGCGGCTGCTGTTCTCCGCCACGCTCGACAACGGCGTGGACAAGCTCGTCAAGAAGTTCCTGCACGACCCGGTGATGCACTCCGTCGACGACGAGACCAGCCCGGTCGAGGCGATGACCCACCACCTGTTCGAGGTCGCCGACGCCGACGCGAAGAAGGACCTCGTCCGCACGCTGGCCTCGGGCACCGGTCGCCGCATCCTGTTCATGCGCACGAAGCACCACGCGAAGCGCCTGGCGAAGCAGCTGACCAGCCAGGGCATCCCGGCCGTCGACCTGCAGGGCAACCTCTCGCAGGGCGCCCGTGAGCGGAACCTCGCGAAGTTCTCGTCCGGCGAGGCGCTCGTCCTGGTCGCGACCGACGTCGCCGCCCGTGGTGTGCACGTCGACCACGTCGAGCTCGTCGTCCACGTCGACCCGCCGATCGAGCACAAGGCGTACCTGCACCGCTCGGGCCGCACCGCCCGCGCCGGTTCGTCCGGTGACGTCGTCACGGTGACGCTCCCCGCCGAGCGTCGTGACGTGGCGCAGATGATGCGCGCCGCCGCGATCAAGGTCACCCCGCAGCAGGTCACCGCGGCCTCACCCGCGGTCACCACCCTCGTCGGCGAGGTCGCTCCGGTCCGCCACCTGGCGCCCGAGCAGCCGGCACAGCAGCAGCGCCAGCCCAAGCAGCGCACGAACGGCTCCGAGAGCACGGGCGGCGGCCGTCGTCGTGGTCGCGGCGGTCGTTCGGGAGGCGCGGCGCAGGCCCCGCAGGCAGCTTCCGCCGCCGGGTCGAACGGGTCGACCGGGTCCGCCGGTGGACGCCGCGGTGGCCGCTCCGAGCAGGCCGGCGGCGAGCAGCGCCGCGGCGGCGCGCAGGGCGCCGGTGCGGGCGCGGGCGGCGGCCAGCGCCGTTCCGGCGGCAACCGTCGCGCGTCCAGCGACGTCGTGCGCGGCGGATCGGCGACGGTCTGGTCGTCCGACGGCGGGTACGCAGCGGGCCGGGGAACCGGCAACGAGTCGGGCGGCAGCCGTCGTCGTGGGTCGCGCCGCGCCTCCCGTCCGGCGGGCTCCGCGCACTGACCGTCGCGCCGCGCACTCGGTCCGGCTCGGACGGTGGCGGGGGACAACCTCCACGTGACCTCCGAGGCCCGGCCCGTCCCCGGCGTACGTTCTGTGTCACCGGAGGCCGCGCGAGCGGCTGACGGGGAACCGTCCGCTGTTGGAAGGAGTGCCTATGGCTGGCATCGACGACATCAAGAACGCCGCTGAGAAGGCGGCCGGCAAGGCCAAGGAAGGCGTCGGCAACGTGACCGGCAACGACCACCTCAAGGCCGAGGGCAAGACCGACCAGGTCAAGGCCGACGCCAAGCAGGCGGGCACGAACGTCAAGGACGCCGCGACCGGCGTCGCCGACAGCCTCAGGAACGACGACAAGTAAGCCGGTCCAGTACCGAGCTGCGAAGCCCCCGGGTCCGATTCGGACCCGGGGGCTTCGTCGTGCACGCGGTGCGAGCGCTACATCAGCGCGCCGACGGACGCGAGCCCCGCGCGGAGGAGTGCTCCCCGGCCGCCCTCCATCTCCTCGGCGACGGCGTCCGACGCCGCTTCCATCGGGCTCATCCAGGTGAGTTCGAGGGCGTCCTGCCGGGGCTCGCAGGTGCCGGTGACCGGGACGACGTACGCCAGCGAGATCGCGTGCTGTCGCTCGTCGGTGTAGACCGAGGCGCCGGGCAGCGGGAAGTACTCGGCCACCGTGAAGGGAGTCGGGCTCGAGGGCAGCTGCGGGAACGCCATCGGCCCGAGGTCCTTCTCGAGGTGGCGGAACAGCGCCGTGCGGATCGACTCGCCGAACATCACCCGGCCCGAGACCAGGGTGCGGGCGATGGAGCCGCTCGGGGCGACGCGGAGCAGCACGCCCACCTCGGTGACGACGCCCAGGCCGTCGGTGCGGACCGGGATCGCCTCGACGTAGCAGATGGGCAGTCGACGACGGACGTTCGCGAGTTCCTCGTCGGACAGCCAGCCGGAGTCGGGGTCGGGAGTGCGCAGCGAGGCCATGCACCGTGTCTACCAGTCGCTCCGGCGAGTTCGACGGAAGGCGCGGGGGTTGGGATTGGTTGATGCGTCAACTACTGTCGTGGCCATGATCGATCGCGACGCCGTGCAGTGGACCCGCAGCCCCTCGGAACGGGTGGGCACGCCGCTGCTCGTCGCCATGCACGGGGTGGGGTCGGACGAGCGTGACCTGCTCGGGCTCGCGCCGGCACTCCCACCCGAGTGGACGATCGCGTCGTTGCGGGCGCCGATGCCCTGGGGGCAGGGGTTCAGCTGGTACCCGCTCGGCACGCCGGGCTCGCCCGCGATCGAGGACGTCGACCGCACCACGGCGGAGGTGCTCGCGTGGATCGACTCGGTGTCCGCCGACCACTCGACGGTGGGGTTGCTCGGGTTCTCGCAGGGCGGCTCGATGGCCTTGCAGCTCCTGCGTGCACGGCCGTCGGCGTTCGCGTTCGCCGTGTCACTGTCTGGGTTCGTCGTCCCGGGCGTGCGTGATGGCCGAGACGACCAGGTCGCAGCCGTCCGCCCCCGGGTGTTCCTCGGGCACGGCGACCTCGACCCGGTGATCCCGGCGGAGGCCACCGCGCGGACGCAGGCGTGGGCGGCCGCGAACACCGACGTCACGGATCGGGAGTACGCGGGGCTGCCGCACGCGGTTTCCGCGGCGGAGCTGGCGGACGTGGCCGCGTTCATCGCGGCCTCCTGAGCGCGGCCGCGCGCGCCCGGTGCGGCCGCGGGGGCGAGTCTCGCGCTGATCGACACTCCTCGGGCTCGGAGACGCGAGGAGTGTCGGCGGGCGCGAGACTCGGGCGAGCAGGGACGGACGGGAGGCGCGGTGCNGCCTCCCGTCCGCCGGTGGACCGTCAGTCGGCGAGGATCTGGAGGAGGTCCTTGCGGAGCTGGTCGATCTTGGCGGTGGCCGCCTTCGCCTGCTCCTCCGTCGCGCTCGTGCGGTACATGTGGAGGACGCCCATGGTCTTGCGGAGCGTCTCCACGAACTCGCGCTGCGCGTCGGGCAGCCCCGGCGCGTCGAACGCCGCGGCGATCTCGTCGGCCTTGGCCTCGGCCTCGGCCTTGCCGGCGTCGGTGAGCTCGAAGAGCGTCTTGCGTCCGTCGCCCGTCGAGACCACGAGGTCCTCGTCGACGAGCTGCTGGAGCGTCGGGTAGACCGAACCGGGGCTCGGCTTCCAGGCGCCGCCGGTCCGCTCGGCGATCGTCTTGATCACGGCGTACCCGTTCTGCGGACCCTCGGCCAACAGACCGAGGATCGCGAGTCGGACGTCGCCGCGGCGCCGGCGCTCCCGACCGAAGCCGGGTCCGCCGAAGCCTGGTCCGACGCCCATCCCCGGGCCGAACCCACCGCGGCCACCGAAGCCGGGGCCTCCGAAGCCAGGACCGAAGCCCCGGCCGCCGTGGTCGTGGTCACCGCGGTCGCGACCGGGGAAGCCGGCGCCGTGGTGCTGCCGCGCGCCGCCGAAGCGGGGTCCGCGCGGACCGGGGCCGCGGTGATCGCGGCCGAACGTGTTGCTGTCGTCGTCGTGCATGGTGCGCATGTCGACTCCTTCCTTGCGTGTTGCGTCTGCTCGCGAACGGTCTGACCCAACAGTCTTCGTCGTATCGCGATGTGTTTACGATAGATCGGTAACTATCGGTGTGTCAAGGGGTACCGCACGCTCGGCTCGCTGTCGGTGGTCCCGGGCAGGATGGGACGGACCATGACGGACGTCCTCGAGCGCTTCTCCCCCGCCACCGCGGAGTGGTTCCGTGGCGCCTTCGACGCTCCGACGGCGGCGCAGGCCGGCGCGTGGGACGCCGTCTCGACCGGCCAGCACGCACTCGTGATCGCGCCGACGGGCTCCGGCAAGACCCTCGCGTCGTTCCTCTGGTCGATCGACCGGCTGATCAGCGCGACCGACCGCCCGCCCGCGAAGCAGCGCACCCGGGTGCTCTACGTCTCACCCCTCAAGGCGCTCGGCGTGGACGTCGAACGGAACCTCCGCAGCCCGCTCGTCGGCATCACCCAGACCGCCAGGCGCCTCGGGCTCGAACCACCGGACATCACGGTCGGGGTCCGGAGCGGCGACACCCCTTCCTCCGACCGGCAGAAGCTGCTGCGGCAGCCGCCGGACATCCTCATCACGACACCTGAGTCGCTCTACCTCATGCTGACGTCACAGGCGCGCGAGACCCTGGTGAACGTCGACACCGTCATCGTGGACGAGGTGCACGCGGTCGCATCGACGAAGCGCGGGGCCCACCTGGCCGTGTCGCTCGAACGGCTCGACGACCTGCTCGACACTCCCGTCCAGCGCATCGGCCTCTCCGCCACCGTGCGCCCGCCGGAAGAGGTGGCACGGTTCCTCGGCGGCCGCGCACCGGTGTCGATCATCGCTCCGCCGGCGCAGAAGACGTTCGACCTGCGCGTCGTCGTCCCGGTCGACGACATGGCGGAACTGGGCGCTCCCCCGGTGGGCGCCGACGCGACGGAGTCACCGACGAACGGCTCGATCTGGCCCCACGTCGAGGAACGCGTGGTCGACCTCATCGAGGAGCACCGCTCGACGATCGTGTTCGCCAACTCGCGGCGGCTGGCCGAACGACTGACCGCGCGACTCAACGAGATCCACGAGGAACGCGTGCTCGCGGCTGCCGGCTCCGTCGGTGACGGTGCGCTGGTGCCCGCCGGGGTGGTCCCCGCCGACGACGGACTCCCCGCTGCCCGTCCGATCGGTCAGTCCCCCGGGCGCGCCTCCGCGCACGCACCGGTCGTGGTGCCGAAGCGACCGCCGGCGCAGCTCATGGGCGGGTCGGGGCAGACCGGTGGTGGCGGGTCGGAAGGGTCCGTCCCCGTCCTCGCCCGTGCCCACCACGGCTCGGTGTCGAAGGACCAGCGCGCCGTCATCGAGGACGACCTGAAGTCCGGCCGCCTCCGCTGCGTCGTCGCGACGAGTTCGCTCGAGCTCGGCATCGACATGGGCGAGGTGGACCTCGTCGTCCAGGTCGAAGCGCCGCCGTCGGTCGCGAGCGGGCTGCAGCGCGTGGGGCGTGCCGGGCACCAGGTGGGCGAGATCTCCCGGGGCGTCCTGTTCCCGAAGCACCGCGCCGACCTCGTCAACAGCGCCGTCACCGTCGAGCGCATGGTCTCCGGCCAGATCGAGTCGATCTCCGTCCCGGCGAACCCGCTCGACGTCCTCGCGCAGCACACCGTCGCCGCGGGTGCGATCGACACCGTCGACGTCGAGCACTGGTTCGAACTCGTCCGGCGGAGCGCCCCGTTCAGCAGCCTGCCGCGCTCCGCGTTCGAGGCCACGCTCGACCTCGTGACGGGTCGCTACCCGAGCGACGAGTTCGCCGAGCTGCGTCCGCGGCTCGTGTGGGACCGGGTGCACGGCACCCTGACCGGTCGTCCCGGCGCCCAGCGACTCGCGGTGACGAGCGGCGGCACCATCCCCGACCGCGGGATGTTCGGCGTCTTCATGGTGGGTGAGAAGGCGTCGCGCGTCGGGGAGCTCGACGAGGAGATGGTCTACGAGTCCCGCGTCGGCGACGTCTTCGCCCTCGGTGCGACGAGCTGGCGCATCGAGGAGATCACGCACGACCGGGTGATCGTCAGCCCGGCGTTCGGGCAGCCCGGGCGGGTGCCGTTCTGGAAGGGCGACGGCATCGGTCGCCCCGCCGAGCTCGGCCGCGCCACCGGCGCGTTCGTGCGTGAGGTCGAGGGCGCCTCCGACGAAGACGCCCGCGCTCGCGTCGCAGCCGGTGGCCTCGACGAACGCGCCGTGACGAACCTCCTCACCTTCCTGCGCGACCAGCGACAGGCGACCGGGTACGTGCCGAACGACACGACGCTGGTCGTCGAACGGTTCCGCGACGAGCTCGGGGACTGGCGGCTGATCCTGCACTCGCCGTACGGCGTGCAGGTGCACGCGCCGTGGGCCCTGGCGGTCGGAGCCCGGCTGCGGGAGCGGCACGGGATCGACGGCGACGCGATGGCCGCCGACGACGGGATCGTCGTGCGCATCCCCGAGACCGATGCCGAACCGCCCGGCGCCGACCTGTTCGTGTTCGAGCGCGACGACCTCGATGCCCTCGTGACCGACGAGGTCGGAGCGTCCGCGCTGTTCGCCGCCCGCTTCCGGGAATGCGCAGCGCGAGCGCTCCTGCTGCCCCGCCGCAACCCCGGGCAGCGATCGCCGCTCTGGCAGCAACGACAGCGCGCGTCCCAGCTGCTCGAGGTCGCCCAGAAGTACCCGTCGTTCCCGATCGTGCTCGAGACCGTGCGGGAAGTCCTGCAGGACGTGTACGACGTCCCGGCGCTGCTCGGCATCGCCGACGACCTGGCCGGACGACGCATCCGGATCGTCGAGACCGAGACGGAACAGCCGTCACCGTTCGCCCGGTCGCTGCTGTTCGGGTACGTCGCGGCCTTCATGTACGAGGGGGACTCCCCGCTCGCCGAACGTCGAGCGGCAGCGCTGTCGCTCGACTCGACGCTCCTCGGCGAGCTGCTCGGTCGAGCTGAGCTCCGGGAACTCCTCGACCCCGCGGTCATCGCGTCGGTCGAGCGCGACCTCCAGCGGCTCTCACCCGACCGCCGCGCGCGGGACGCCGAGGGCATCGTCGACGTGCTGCGGCTCGTGGGCGCGCTCGACCTGGACGAGGTGGTCGAGCGCAGCTGGCTGGCCGCCGACGACGACCAGGCCGCGGCGCGAGCGACCGTCCGGACGACGCTCGAGGCCCTCGAACGCGACCGCCGGGTGCTGTCCTTCTCGCACGCCGGTACCACCAGGTGGGCCGTGATCGAGGACGCCTCCCGGCTGCGCGACGCCCTCGGTGTCCCGCTGCCGATCGGCGTCCCGACGGCGTTCGTGGAGCCCGTGGCGGATCCCCTCGGGGACCTCGTCGGCCGGTACGCCCGGTCGCACGGGCCGTTCTCGGCGCAGGACGCGGCCGGCCGCCTCGGCCTCGGGATCGCCGTCGTGCAGGACACCCTCCGGCGGCTGGTGGCGGACCGCCGCATGGTCGAGGGCGAGTTCCGTCCCGATCGTCAGGGCGCGGAGTGGTGCGACAGCGAGGTGCTCCGCCGCATCCGCACGAAGTCGCTCGCGGCGCTCCGGCACGAGGTCGAGCCAGTGTCGCCGGACACCCTCGCCCGGTTCCTCCCCGCCTGGCAGCACGTGCACACGCCGGGCACGCGCGGCGGACTGCGCGGTGTGGACGGCGTGCTGCAGGTGATCGACCAGCTCGCCGGCGTCGCGCTGCCCGCGAGCGCCTGGGAGACCCTGGTCCTGCCGGCACGTGTCACCGACTACGCGCCGAGCATGCTCGACGAACTGACCGCGACGGGCGAAGTGCTCTGGTCCGGTGGTGGCACGCTGCCCGGGAACGACGGGTGGGTCCGGCTGCACCTCGCCGACACCGCGCGGACGACCCTCGCGGAGCCGGCCGGCGACGAGACCACCGAACTCCAGCGGGACGTCCTCGGGGCCCTCGCCGGCGGTGGCGCGTACTTCTTCCGGCAGCTCGGCCAGGCCGTCGGCAGCACGGACGACCAGGCGCTGTCGACCGCGCTGTGGGACCTCGTCTGGGCCGGACAGATCACGAACGACACGTTCGCGCCGCTCCGAGCGATGCTCGGTGGGAAGGCCAAGAGCTCGACCGCCCCGCGTGCGCGGGCGTACCGGGGTCGTCGACGGCCGACGATGCCGACGCAGTCCGGTCCGCCCTCCGTCGGCGGACGGTGGTCGTTGCTCCCGCTCGCGGAGTCCGACTCCACCGTGCGCGCGGCCGCGACGGCGGAACAGCTGCTGGAACGGTACGGGGTCGTCACGCGCGGGGCGGTGCAGGTCGAGGGCGTGCGCGGCGGCTTCGCCGGGGTGTACCGGGTGCTGTCTCGGTTCGAGGAGTCCGGGCGCGCTCGACGGGGGTACTTCGTCGAGGGACTCGGGGCCGCGCAGTTCGCGACCGGTCCGACCGTCGACCGGCTCCGGACGTACGCACGTGACCTCGACGACACCGAGCGCGACGACCCGGACCGGAAGCGCGAGGCACTGACCCTCGCCGCGACCGACCCCGCCAACGCGTACGGCGCATCGCTGCCCTGGCCGACCGACACCTCCGGCGATGGGACACCGGACGACGACGGGTCCGCGGCCGGCACCACGAAGGGCCGGGGGCACCGTCCGGGACGGAAAGCCGGCGCGCTCGTCACGATCGTCGACGGCACCCTCGCGGTGTACGTCGAGCGCGGGGGCAAGTCGGTCCTAACGTTCACGGACGACCCAGCCGACCTCCAGGCGGCCGCGCGTTCCATCGCAGCGACCGTCCGCGGCGGGCTCGGGAAGCTCGCGGTCGAGCGCGTCGACGGCGACTTCGTGCTCGAGACGCCGCTCGGCAGGGCCCTCCGGGAAGCCGGGTTCACCGCGACACCGCAGGGACTCCGGCTCCGTGTGTGACCGCGTCGCCGAAGCGGCCGGCCCGGCCGTCCTGCCGGGGCGAGCGAGTCCGACCGGGGCGATCCGCGCCTCCCGTCCGCACCACGACGACGAGACGGGGGTGACCCGTGCCTGAGGGCGACACCGTGTTCCGGGCTGCGCGACGGCTGCACGAAGCACTCGCGGGCAAGACGCTCACCCGGAGCGACTTCCGCGTCCCGGCGTTCGCCACCCTGGACCTCGTCGGCCGCACCGTCGACGAGGTCGTCCCGCGTGGGAAGCACCTGCTGCACCGGATCGGCGACCTCACCGTGCACTCGCACCTCAAGATGGAGGGTCGGTGGGACGTCTACGCCCCGGGCGAGCGGTGGCGTCGGCCCGCGCACCAGGCTCGGGCGATCCTCGACGCGGCCGACGTGTCGACCGTCGGGTTCGCCCTCGGGGTCCTCGAGGTCGTCCCCCGCGACCAGGAAGACGAGATCGTGGGGTACCTGGGCCCGGACCTGCTCGGGCCCGACTGGGACGCCGAACTCGCCCTGGCGAACCTGGTGCGCGACCCGGAACGGCCGGTCGGCCTGGCGCTCCTCGACCAGCGCGTGCTCGCCGGCCTCGGGAACGTCTACCGGAACGAGCTCTGCTTCCTCCGCGGGGTCCTCCCGACCCGGCCGGTGGGCGAGGTGCACGACCCGGCTCGGATGATCGCGCTCGCGAGCCGGCTCATCATCGCCAACCGCGACCGCAGTGCCCGCGTCACCACGGGTGTCGACCGTCCCGGGCGGCGCTTCTGGGTCTACGGCCGGGCGGGGAAGCCGTGCCTCCGGTGCGGCACGCCGATCCGCTCCGGCGAGCTGGGCGAGTCCGAGCTGACGCTGCGGGACACGTACTGGTGCCCGCGCTGCCAGACCTGACGGCTGGTGGGTAGCGTGGCCGAGTGTCGTTGCGCCTCCCCGTGATCTCCTGCAGTCTCGACCCGACGAGCAGGAGCCGTACGCTCGCGCGGATGTCGGTCGACCTGCTGTGCGGCGGCGGGCACGATGCGGTCGTCGTCGACCTGGCCACGAGCCGGCTCCCGGCGTTCGACAACGACCGTGTGTTCGAGCACCCGGTGTTCGCGGAGCTCCACGAGCTGATCGCGTCCGCCGATGGGGTGGTCCTCGCGATGCCGATCTACAACTGGTCGCCGCCGGCGACGGTCAAGTCACTCGTCGAGGCCACGGGCGCGACTGGGCAGCAGGGCAGGGAGGCTGCCTGGTTCGACAAGCTCGTCACCTTCGTGTGCTCCGCAGGCCTGCCCCACAGCGCGATGGCGACCGGGTCGCTCGCACAGTCGTTGATGCTCGACTTCAAGTGCGTCATCAACCCGCACAGCGCGTACGTCACGGAGCGGGACTGGACCTCGCCCGGCGAGCTCGTCCCGGACCGGGCGGAACGGCTGGCCCGTTCGATGTCGGTGCACGCCGAACTCGCCGGACTGCTCGCCGGACGGACCTACCGGTCCGGGTGGGAGGTGTGACGGTCAGCGGTCGGAGGCGTCGGCCACGCAGCTCTCGACCTGCTTCGCGAGCTTGGAGTCGGCGCTGAAGGAGCTCGGTGCCGGGGACGCCGAGGCGGACTGGTCCGAGACCGAGTTCTTCGCGGCCTGGTTCACGGCGTAGAGCGGGCCGTCGAAGTCATCCGACTTCGGGTCCTTCGTGGTCGCCCAGACCGTGATGTCGTCGTCGTTCGGGTCGTTGCTGTCCGCCGGGACGATCGTGGCGCCGAGGTACCAGCCGCCGTCGCCCTTCTGGATGTTCGCGAACTCGGTCGTGTCGTGCTTCCCCACGGCCTTGTCGATCGCGTCGACCGTGGCGCTCGAGGCGATGTCGCACTGCGCGGACTGCGACTTCTCCTCCGACCCGGGCACCTTGCCGACGGGGTTCGGGTTCTGCGCGCCGCCCGGGTCGCAGGCGGTGAGCAGGAAGGCGATGGTGGCGGCGCCGAGGAGGGCCGAGGCGGTCGTGGCTCGCTTGGACATGGACCGGACGGTAGGCGGCCTCCGGTGGGGGTGGACCCAGGACGTCCAGGAGGCGCGGGTTGGCCGGGCAGGCTGGTCGCCAGGAGGCGCGGCTGCCCGGCAGGCGTGTCGGCAGGTCGCGCCCCGGCCTCCGCCCGGTGGAGGCGGGGCCGGGGGCGCGGGTCAGGCTGCGGCGCGACCGGACAACGGACGACGGCGGAGCCCGGCGTCGAGGACGGCCGGCGGGTTGTACTGCTGGTCGAGCCGTCCGACGTCGGTGCCCGGCGGGACGATGCCGTCGATGCGGTCCAGCACCTCGTCCGTCAGCGCCACGTCGACCCCGGCGAGCAGGTCGTCGAGCTGTTCCATGGACCGCGGGCCGATGAGCGCGCTCGTCACGCCGGGGTGGGCGATCGCGAACGCCATCGCCAGGTGGGTCATCCGGATGCCGGTCTCCTCCGCGAGGGCGACCACCTGCTCCACGGCGTCGATCCGCCGTTCGTCCTGGTTGTGCCGGAACATGGTCGCCCGCGCCAGGTCGGTCTCCTGGCCCTTGCGGAACCGACCGGTCAGCATGCCGCCGGCGAGCGGACTCCAGACGAGCGCGCCCATGCCGTACCGCTGCACGACCGGCAGGACCTCTCGCTCGATGCCCCGGTTCAGGATCGAGTAGGTGGGCTGCTCGGTCCGGAAGCGTTCGAGACCACGACGCTCGGAGGTCCACTGCGCTTCCACCTGCATCGAGGCGGGGAAGTCCGAGCTGCCGATCGCGCGGACCTTGCCGCTCCGGACGAGGTCGGTCAGGGCGGAGAGCGTCTCCTCGAGGTCGACGGTGTCGTCAGGGCGGTGGGCCTGGTACAGGTCGATGTGGTCGGTCCCGAGGCGGCGCAGCGACCCCTCGACCGCCTGCATGATCCAACGCCGAGAGTTGCCGCGGCGGTTCGGATCGTCCCCCATCGGGCCGTTGAACTTCGTGGCGATGACGACGTCGTCGCGTCGACCCGCGATCGCCTTGCCGACGAGTTCCTCCGACCCGCCCTGCGAGTACCGGTCGGCGGTGTCGATGAAGTTGATGCCGGCGTCGAGTGCTCGGTGCACGATGCGGATGGAGTCCTGCTCGTCGCCGTTGCCGATGCGGCCGTCGGTGCCGAGCATCATGGCGCCGAGAGCGAACGGGCTGACCTGGATGCCGGTCCTGCCGAGGGTGCGGTACTGCATGTCGGTTCCTCCTGTCGATGGCGTCCCCTCGGTCCGTGCCGTATCCTGGCTCGAAGTGGAACGCTCTTCCGGAACTATACGGAACGGCTTTCCGTTTATGCAAGAGGCTCCCCGAGGAGGATCCGTGCGCGCCGATGCACGACGCAACGCCGACGCCCTGACCGACGCCGCGAAGGCGCTGTTCGCGACCGACGGCGTCGACGTCCCCGCCAAGGCCATCGCCGACCGGGCCGGCGTCGGTGTGGGCACGCTCTACCGGCACTTCCCGCAGCGTTCCGACCTCGTGGTCGCCGTCTTCCAGCGCGCCGTCGACGCCACCGAGGCCGCAGCCGCAGAACTCGCCGCTGCCCATGCACCTGACGAGGCGCTCGCACGCTGGCTGCAGCGGTTCACCGAGTTCGTCGCGACGAAGCGCGGGCTCGCTGCCGCGCTGCACTCCGGAGACCCCGCGTTCGAGGCGCTGCCGGCGTACTTCCTGGGCCGCCTCGGCGGAGCACTGTCCGGATTGCTCGACGCAGCGGCGGCCGCGGGCACGATCCGGCCCGACGTGGACGCGCCACAGCTCCTGCACGCCGTGGCGAACCTCTGCCACGGCGCACCGTCCGCGGAGCAGAGTCAGGTGCTGGTGGGGCTGCTGGTCGACGGACTCCGCTACCGCGCCACGGCCTGAGCGCCCGGGGTCTGGTGCAGGCGCGCGGCCGCCGTCGCGCGGACCGCTTCGGTCACCCGTTCGAGCAACGGTGAGGCCAGGTTCCACCGCTGCCACCACAGCGCCACGTCGGCCCGGCGCCCAGGGGTGAGCTCGACGAGTTCACCCCGCTCGAGTGCCCCGAGGCACTGCGCCTCGGGCAACATCCCCCACCCGAAGCCGAGCGACACCGCCCGGGCGAAGTCGGCGGAGGTCGGGACGAAGTGCCGCGGACCCGAGGGAGCGTGCCCGAGCACCCGCCGGAGGTAGCCCTGCTGCAGGTCGTCGTCGCGGTCGTAGTCCACGAGCGGCACCCGGTCGAGACGTCCGAGCATCCGCCGCTCGGTGTCGACCCCGGACAGGTACCGGTCCACGAACGCCGGTGACGCCACCGCCCGGTACCGGTCGATGCCGAGCGGGACGGACGAGCACCCCTGCACCGGGTCCGCCTCGGCGGTGACCGCTGCCATGACCGTCCCGGCGCGGAGGAGCTCGGCGGTACGGTCCTGGTCCTCGCGGTGGAGGTCGAACACCACCTCGGTCTCCGCGCGGACGACGGCGAGCGCATCGAGGAACCACGTGCTCAGCGAATCGGCGTTCACGGCGAGCGGGATCGACGGCACCACGGAGTCGCCGCCGCCGAGCGCGCGCGCCGTCTCCTCGTCGAGGAGCTGCGCCTGGCGGGCGTGCCGGAGGACGACCTCGCCGTCGGCTGTGGGCCGCACCGGAGTCGTGCGTTGCAGGAGCACGCGACCGACCTGCTGTTCCATCGACTTGATCCGCTGCGACACGGCCGATGGCGTGATCGACAGCGCACGGGCGGCAGCGTCGAGGGTGCCGTGGTCGATCGCGGCGAGGAGGGTCTCGAGGTGTTCGCGCTGCAGTCGTGGCATGAAGCGCATCTTACGCAGCAACAGGAACCTGAGCTGTACTGCAGACATGGGCGGCCGTACCGTCGTCGTGTGACCGCTCTCCTCCCCCTGCTCGCCGGACTCGGCACCGGACTCGCGCTGATCGTGGCGATCGGTGTGCAGAACGCGTACCTGCTGCGGCTCGCGGTGACCTCGAGCGCCCGGGTGGTCGCGGCTGCCGTGGTGGTGTGTGCGGGGTCGGATGCGGTGCTCATCCTCGCGGGTGTGCTCGGGGTCGGAGCGGTGGTCGAGCGGTTCCCGGTCGCGTTCGTGGTGATCCGGTTCGTCGGGGCCGCGTTCCTCCTGACGTACGGGGTGTTGGCGGCGCGGCGGGTGTTCCGTCCGTCCGGCGACGCACTCCGGCTCGACGACGACGGAGCCCAGACACCGGGCGGGCCGAGTGCGTCGGGTGGGCCGGGGGTACCGAGCGCGACCGCCCACGGCGCCGGAGCTGCGGGGCGGACCCGCACCGCGCCTCCCGGCCCCGCACGCGCACGGACCGGCCACGCGGCCACGCTGCGGACGGCGGTCGTGACCATGCTCGTCTTCACGTGGGCGAACCCGCACGTGTACCTCGACACGCTCGTGTTCCTGGGCTCCGTCGCGAACCAGCAGGGTGTGCAGGACCGGTGGTGGTGGACGGCGGGGGCGGTCCTCGCGAGCTGCGTGTGGTTCGGCGCGCTCGGCTTCGGCGGACGACTGCTCCGACCGTTGTTCGCGCGGCCACTCACGTGGCGGGTCTTCGACGGTCTCGTCGCCCTCGTGATGCTCGGCTTCGGGGCCGCACTCGCCCTCGGCGTCTGACGGGAGCAAGCGCCGCGTCAGCGCCCGAGGGTCAGCGGATCGCGGTGCCCTCGCCCTCCCGCAGACCCTTCCCCACACGGCTGTTGCGTCGGCTGTACCCGAAGTAGATCGCGAAGCCGATGACGAGCCAGATGACGAACCGGAGCCAGGTCTCGACCTCGAGGTTGAGCATCAGCCAGAAGCACAGCACCGCCGACAGGATCGGGACCACGGGCGACCACGGCACCCGGAAGGCGCGGGGTGCGTCCGGCCGGGTGCGACGGAGCACGACGATCCCGACCGAGACGAGCACGAACGCCGAGAGCGTCCCGATGTTGATCATGCCCTCGAGCTTCTCGACCGGGGTGAAGCCGGCGAGGAACGCGACCACGACACCGGCGACGACCTGGACCCGGACGGGGGTCTGCGTCTTCGGGTTCGTCTTCGAGAACCAGCGGGGCAGCAGGCCGTCACGGCTCATCGAGAACACGATGCGCGACAGTCCGAGCAGCAGCACCATGACGACGGTGGTGAGGCCGATGAGCGACCCGACGGCGATGATCCCGGCGGCCCACGGCAGACCGACGAGCTGGAAGGCCGAGGTCAGCGACGGGCTGTCCACGTCGGCGAGACGCTGGTAGGAGACCATCCCGGTGATGACGACGCTGACGCCGACGTACAGCAGCGTCACGATGCCGAGACCGATGAAGATCCCGCGCGGCAGGGTCTTCTGCGGGTTCTCGGTCTCCTCGGCGCTCGTCGCCACGACGTCGAAGCCGATGAAGGCGAAGAACACGAGCGAGGCGGCGGCGAGCAGACCGAACACCCCGTACTGGGCGGGTTCGGAACCGGTGAACCAGGAGACGAGGGACTGCGTCCACACGCTGCCCTCGGATCCCTTCGACGGCTCCGCCGGGGGGATGAAGGGCGAGAAGTTCGATGCCTTCACGAAGAACGCGCCGACGACGATGACGAACACGACGATCGCGACCTTGATGATCGTGATGACCGCGGACACCCGCGAGGACAGGCGCGTCCCGAACACCAGCAGGACGGTGAACACCCCGACGATGAGGACCGGGCCCCACGTGAACCCGATGCCGGCGACGTCGATGGTGTCGGGCACGTCGATGCCGAACACGCCGAGCGCGGTGCTGAGGTAGATCCCCCAGTACTTCGCGATGACGGCGCTCGCGGTCAGCGTCTCGAGGACGAGGTCCCACCCGACGACCCACGCGAGCAGCTCACCCATGGTCGCGTAGGTGAACGTGTAGGCGGAGCCGGCGACGGGGATCGTCGACGCGAACTCGGCGTAGCACATGATCGCCAGACCGCAGGTGACGGCGGCGAGCAGGAACGAGATGACGACGCCGGGTCCGGCGAAGTTCGCGGCGGCGTTCGCCCCGACCGAGAAGATGCCCGCGCCGACGGCCACCGCGATCCCCATGGCGGCGATGTCGAACGTGCGCAGCGAGCGCTTGAGCGACCGCCCCTTCTCCTCGGAGTCGGCGAGGGAGGCCTCGATGGACTTGATGCGGAGCTGTGGTGCCATGGGGTGGTTCCCGTCATCGGCTGGCGGCGGACCCCGCGAGGTTACTGGTGTACCAGTCCGTCACGCAAATGCCGGTATACCGCGGACCGGACGGGAGGCGCGGCGCAGCTCCGGCCCCCACCACGCCTCAGGCGCGGTGCCGGTCAGGCCCCGCGGCGCCAGTCGGCGAGGAACCGCGCGCCCGCCTCGTCGTGGATCACGCCGTCCGGTGCGGTGAGCACCGGGTACGGCGTCTCGGGGACCCCGTCGGCGGGGCGGACGTCAACGTGGGCGACGTCGTGACCGTGCGCGTGCAGCCAGTCCGCCATGGCGTAGTCGCTCCGCGAGTCGCCCATCGTGCGCCACGCCACCGGCAGCTCGCCGTCCTGCGCGAGGAGCTCGAGCGAACGCTCCGCCCCCATGTCCTTGCCGCTGCGGTCGGACTCGACGTCGGTGGAGATGATCGTCGGGTCGACCCGCCACTGCACCGCACCGTCTGCGTCCGGGCGGACGTCGTCGAGCCGCCGGACACCGAGTCCGCGGCGTTCGAGTGCGGCCATCGCCTTCGCGTCGAACTCCGGCTGACGAGCGAGGTACGTGGCGTTCGGCACCTCGACCCGCTGCTCGATCGAGACCATCGCGCGCTTCGTCTCGTCGTAGAAGACCAGGTCGGCGTACTCGCTGCGGACGAGCTCGCGCATCTCGTCGGCGTAGTCGCGAGGCAGGGCGAGGTCCTCCGCCACGGTGAGCTCGCCCATGCCGCCCTCGTACTGCGGGCCGATCGAGCACCACACGGCACCCTTCTCGCAGACCGCGTGCACCCGGCCACCCGCGGCGAGTCCCCCGGCGAGCAGCGGCGCGACGACCTCCTGGCGGATGAACGCGTCGCTGCGCCCGGTGTTGAACACGACGGGGATGCCCTCGGCGGCGAGCGCCACGAGGTCCTCCACGATGCTCGGGATCGCGATGGTGCGGGAGACGGGGCTGGCGATGGGGCCGTCGACGTCGAGCAGGAGTCCGAGGCGTGGTGCTGTCACGCGGACCATCCTCTCGCAGTCCGTCGGCGTCACGGCGCCCCGGCGGAGACGAGCGTCGATCAGCGCCGTGCGGCGACCCGGTCGCGGAACCGGTCGAGCAGCTGGCCGACGACGGCGGGATCGGGGACGTGGCCCTGCCCCGGCACCTCGCGGTACACGGACCCGGGAACGGCCTCGACGACGGCCCGGGCTGCCTGCCGCATCCACTCGAGCCCGTCGCCGCCGGCCGCGACGAGCACCGGGACGCCGACGGCTGCCGCGACCCGTTCGGGGATCGCGAGGCCGTTCAGCACACGGACGTCCCGGCTGAGGACCTGCGCGTCGGTGAGGAGGGAACGCCAGAGCGCGCCCTTCAACCGCAACGCCGTGATCTGCCCCATCGGGACGCCGAGCACCTGCGCGAGGAACGCGCGGACGGCCTGCGCGCGTCGACCGGCCGCGATGTGCTCGTCGAGGACGTCCGCGAACAGGACGTCGTCGGCGTGCGGGTCGACCGAGGCGCGGTAGGGCGGCTCCCACAGCACGGCGGCCGCGAGCGGCACTCCGCCCGCGAGGCCCCGGAGGACGACGCCGGCCCCGACGCACAGCCCCAACGCCGTGACCGGGCCCTCGATGCTGGCGACGACCGCGGCGAGGTCCTCGACCTCGCGCTGGATCGACCACGGGAGCGTGTCGCCGCTCGCGCCGCGCCCACGCCGGTCGTACGTGACGACCCGGTAGCGGTCCCGCAGCGCCCTGGCGAGCCCGGTCAGGAACGGGGTGCCGTGGTGGTCGAACGCACCGCCGACGACGACCAGGGCCGGCCCTGAGCCCGCGTCGGACACGGCGATCACCGTTCCGTCGGCGGAGACGACCGTGCGGTCGACGTGCTGGTCCATGGGGTCCTCGTGGCTGGTCGACCACTGCGTCGCGGGCTGCGTCGGGTCCTTCGGGAGCGGGCCGGGCGGGGTCGTGTGTCGAGCATGGCAGCAGGAGCGCTCCACGTCGACACCCGCAACCAGGGGGAGAACACCGGTTCGCCCAGGGTCAGACGAGGGCCGTGACGCCCACCGACTCGCGCTCGAGCAGCGCCCGCTTCACGTCGAGCCCCCACGCGAACCCCCCGAGCGTGCCGTCGGTCCGCAGCACGCGGTGGCACGGCACGAACAGCGCCGGGGCGTTCCGGGCGCAGACGCTGGCGGCGGCGCGGACGGCGTCGGGGCGGCCCATCGCGGCGGCGAACTCGGTGTAGGTGAGCACCGTGCCGGCGGGGACGAGCCGGAGTTGCCGCCACCCCTCGGCGAAGAGCTCGGTGCCGAACTGCCGGACGGGCACCTGCATGGCGTGCTCGACCTCTCCCGCGTAGAACGCGTCGACGGCGTCCGCCGCGGCGACCCTGCCGTCCGTGACACGCTCGGGCCGGTGTCGGTCGGCCAGCCGTCCGAGGATCCGGTCGACGGCGTCCGTCCACCCCGAGGCGAGGACGCGGCCTTCGGCGTCCTCGAGCACGGTGAAGGGCCCGTCGGGGGTGTCCAGGGTCTGGATGGTTGCGTCGGTCATCGTTCGTCCTTCCGGGGGTCATCGTGTGCACGGCGCGTCCGCACACCTGCCGCGACGGCCCGGTCGACGACCGGACGCCAGCAGTGCATCGTCAGGTAGCTCCGCCACGGCGCCACCCGTTCCGACCATAGGGAGAGCTCGCGCGCCGCACCGGGCAGCCCGAGTTCCTGTGCACCGTTGCGCACGGCGAGGTCGCTGTGGAGGAACACGTCAGGGTGGTGGCGCACCCGGAGCGCGACGTAGTCAGCGGTCCACGGTCCGATGCCCTTCACGGCCAGCAGCCCGGCGCGGAGCTCGTCGAGCGACTGGCCGCCGTCGACGACGAGCGATCCGTCGGCGAGCGCTTCGGCCACGCGCAGGATGGTGTCGATCCGCGCGGCGGGTCCGCGCAGGACCTCCCGCCCCCGGGCCGCGATGACCTCGGCGGCGGGGAACAGCCGACCGTCGGGTGCGATCGCCGGGTCCACGGGCGAACCGAGCGCGGCGACCAACCGGGTCTGCGCCGTGCGGGCCGCTGCCACGGACACCTGCTGGCCGATGAGGGTGCGGAAGACGACCTCGTGCGGGTCGACGGCGCCGGGCAGCCGGATCCCGGGGACCCGGGCGACGGCGTCGGCGAGCTCCGGGACGGCACCCAGGACGGCGTCGACGGCCACCGGGTCGGCGTCGAGGTCGAACGACGACCGCACGCGCGCGACGAGGGTCGGCAGGTCGGACAGGTCGGTGACGCGGACCTGCAGGTCGATCCCGGTCCCCCGACCGGCCGCGTCCGGGACCGCGGCCGTCGCGGTGAAGCGGGCCGCGCCTCCCGGCAGGTCCAGCAACCGTCCGTACGAGGCGACCCGACCCGTGTCGTCGAACCCGACGTGTTCGGTGCCCGGCAGGGCGTGCAGCGCGTGCCACTCCAGCAGTCCCTGCGCGTCGAAGGGCGCCCGTGCCGGGAGGTGTACGTGCAGCGCGCCGTCCGTGGTGGGCCGCGGCGCGCGCCGGTCGCGGAGCTCGGTCGGGGTGACCGCGAAGACCTCGCGCACGGTGTCGTTGAACTGGCGGACGCTCGCGAACCCGGCGGCGAACGCGACGTCCGCGATCGGCAGGTCGGACGACGTCAGCAGGGTGCGCGCCGTCTGCGCACGGTGTGCGCGGCTGAGCGCCTTCGGACCGGCACCGAGCTCCGCGGTCACGATGCGGTTGAGCTGCCGCTCGGAGTACCCGAGGCGCGCCGCGAGCCCGGGGACACCGTCGCGTTCCACCACCCCGTCGAGGACGAGGCGCATGGCGCGACCGGCGACGTCCTCACGGAGGTCCCACTCCGGACTGCCGGGCGTCGCCTCGGGCAGGCACCGCTTGCACGCCCGGAAGCCCGCGAGGTGGGCGGCGGCGCTCGTGCGGTAGAAGGTCACGCCCGACTCGCGCGGCGTGCGCGCGGGACACGATGGCCGGCAGTAGATGCCCGTGGAGTGCACGGCGGTGACGAACTGGCCGTCGAAGCGGGCGTCGCGTGAGGCGACGACGCGGTACCGCTCGGCGTGCAGCGCGTCGGGTGGGGTGGACATGGCACCAGCCTGACACGCGGCCCCGACATCGACTGGCGGGAATCGGACACCGCAGTGACGGCTCGGGAGGCGCGGCTAGCGTGGTCGCGTGACCTCCGTCCACGACGTGGTCGACCTCGGCGACCTGCCCTTCCGTACCGACGTCGAGATCGCGGTGCTGCTGGTGTCCCCACGGCACCGCTACGAGGGGCGCCCGGCGGACGGAGCGCTGCCGGCGGACGGACCGGAGCTGCGCGGGACCGTCGAGCTCCGCGCCGGGCTCGGGATCGTCGGCGACCGCTACTTCGCCGCACGCGCGCACGTGCACGCGTCGGTGACGGTCATCGGGCTGGAGGGGCTCGAGGCCGTCGGGGCCGAGCTCGGCGTGGTCGTGGACCCGGCGGCCACACGACGCAACGTGTACCTCCGCGGCGTCGACGTCGAGGCGCTCCGGGGCGAGCCGTTCTCGTTGACGAACACGACCGCCGGGTCCGACACCGTCCGGTTCCGCGGGTACCGGCCCGCGAACCCCTGCGCGTGGATGGACCACCAGGTGGCACCGGGAGCGTTCCGCGCGATGCGCGGACGGGGCGGGGTGCGGTGCGACCCGGAGTCCGACGGTGTGCTCGCCCTCGGTCCCGCGGTGCTGCGCACGGCCCGCCCCGTGCCCGTGCCCTGATCAGCGCACGACGGGAGCTCTCGGGTCGGGTCAGGCGCTGAGCGCGTGGTCGAGGGCGTCGACGAACGCGGGCAGGTCGCCCGGGTTGCGCGAGGTGATCAGGCCGCCGTCGACCTGGACCTCGCGGTCGACCCACCCGGCACCGGCGTTGCGCACGTCGGTCTGCAGGGACGGGTAGGACGTGATGGTCCGGTCCGTCAGCACCCCCGCCTCGACGAGGGTCCACGGGCCGTGGCAGATCGCGGCGACGGGCTTGCCCGACTCCACGAACGCCTTGACGAGCGCCACCGCCTGCTGGTCGGTGCGGAGGGTGTCCGCGTTGATCGTGCCGCCGGGGACGACGAGCGCGTCGAAGCCGTCGAGCGAGACACCGTCGATGGTGGTGTCGACGTCGACGCTCTTGCCCGGGTCCTTGTCACCGACGAGGGTCTGGATCGAACCGGTCTCCTGCGCCGCCACCGTCACGGACGCACCGCGTTCGCGGAGCTGGTCGACGGGGACGACGATCTCGTCCTGCTCCACGCCGTAGTTGGTCGCGATGACGAGGACGTTCTTGCCGTCGAGGGATGCCATGGTCGCTCCTTCCGCGGCCCGGTCCTTCCGGCCGCGGGTCCCAGGCTCGTCGCGACGGCCTGGGTGCGTTCGCAGACCGTTCAGCCCCGGATGCGGAACGCGGAACCCTCGCGCGCGACCTCGACCCCGTCGAAGCCGACGACCCGCTGCAGTCCGGCCGTCACCGGGTGGTCCAGCCCGCCGACGACGACCGTGGTGGCCCCGGAGGAGACCGCGGCCTCGAGCCCGGCCGGCGCGTCCTCGAACGCCACGCACTCCTCGACCGGGACCCCGAGCAGCGCTGCGCCGCGGAGGTACCCGTCGGGGTGGGGCTTGCCGCGCGGGGCGTCCTCGGACGGCACGAACGCCGCGGGCAGGGACACCCCGGCCGCCGCCATCCGACCGACCGCGAGGTCCCGCGGCGCGCTCGTGACGAGTGCGACGGGGACGCCTGCGTCGAGGAGCCGCTCGACGAACGCCGCGGCGCCGGCGATCTCGACGATGCCCTCGGAGCTCGCGCTCTCCTCGGCGACGAGGGCGGCGGCGATGCGCTGCTGCTCGTCGAGGGGCAGGTCGGGCAGGAAGCGCTGGACGGTGTCGATCGCCTGGCGTCCGTGCGAGAACGCGAGGATCTCGGCGGGGTCGATGCCGTGCCGTGCGCCGAACCGGCTCCAGGTGGCCTCGACCACCGCGGTCGAGTCGACGAGCGTCCCGTCCATGTCGAAGAGGACCCCGGACGCCACGATGTCGATCACGGGCCCGACCCTAGCCCAGTCCGCCCGGGATCAGCGCGCCCGCACGGAGCGGGTCAGGAGCACGTCGCCCGCGCCACGGAGCACGTGGACCGGGCGCATCCGCCGCAGATCCGGCGAGGACCCGCGCGCGATCCGCGGACCCGATCCGCCCTCGAGCGTGGGGTCGATGGTCAGGGTCAGCTCGTCGACGAGGTCCGCCGCCACCAGGGCGCCGAGGAGGGTCGGGCCACCCTCGCAGTGCACCGCCCCGAGCCCGCGCGCGACGAGTGCGTCGAGCACCGCACGGACGTCCGCGGCCTTCGGATCGGTCGTGCTGCACGGCACGACGTCGGCGACCGCGGACAGCGCCTCGGCCCGGGACGACGCCGCACCCGTCGCCGACGTCAGCACGACCGGTCGGATCGGGGCACGGGTGAACACCGGCGACGCCGGATCGAGCGACAGGGAACCCGAGACGATCGCGAACACCGGGTGGTCCGGCATCCCGCGGGTGCGGCGCCAGGCCACGTCCGCGTCGTGGAGCACCATCGGCCCGTAGCCCTCGTCGCGCACGGTGCCCGCGGCGACCAGCACCACGTCCGCGACCCGGCGGAGCAGGTCGAACACCCGCAGGTCGTCCGCGCCCCCGAGCGAACCCGTCGTCCCCGCGGCGGAGGCGGAACCGTCGAGGGTCGTCACGAAGTTCACGCGCAACCACGGCGACCGGACGCCGTCGGTGTACAGCGCGAGCAGGTCGTCGTCGGACAGGTCCGCGACGAGCGGGGGCAGGAGGTTCACGTGTTGTGCCTCGCCTCGACCGGAGCGCGCCAGCCGAGCGTCGCCTCCACCATCCGCATCGCGTCCACGCTCGGGCCGACGTCGTGCATCCGGACGATCCGCGCGCCGAGCATCGCGCTGACGGTGGCGACCGCGAGCGAACCGGGCAGCCGCTCACCGCGGGGGCGGCCGAGGGACTCCCCCACGAAGTCCTTGTTCGACACGGCCGCCAGCACCGGGTACCCGAGCGCCACGACCTCCGGGAGCCGACGCGTCAGTTCGAGGGTGTGCACCGTGGTCTTGTTGAGGTCGTGCCCGGGATCGACGACGATGCGGGACTCCGGGATCCCGGCGGCGAGCGCCCGGTCGACCCGTTCGCGCAGGAAGTCGACCACCTCGGACGCCACGTCCGCGTACCGCGGCGGCGCGGGCAGCTCCCGGCGGGGCTCGGCGAGCGAGTGCGTGATCACGATGGTGGCCTCGGAGTCGGCGACCACCCCGGCCATGCGCGGGTCCGACAGCCCCGTGGTGTCGTTCACGACGCTCGCTCCGGCTTCGATCGCCGCCGCCGCGACCTCGGGCCGGAAGGTGTCGACGCTGATCGTCACGTCGGACTCCTGCGCCAGCTGCCGGATGACGGGGACGACGCGGTCGGCCTCGTCCGCCGCCGGCAGTTCCGGCCCCGGCGCGAACTTCACGCCGCCGATGTCCACCCAGTCGGCGCCCTCGTCGGCAGCCCGGACGGCCGCCTCGACGGCGAGGTCGAGCGCGAAGGTCGCACCACGGTCGTGGAACGAGTCCGGGGTGCGGTTGACGATCGCCATCACCGCGATGCGGTGGTCGAAATCGAACGTGCGGCGGCCGATCGTCCGGACCGGGTCGCGCAGGTCCGGCACGACCCACCCGGGGGACGGGAGGCGCGGCTCGCCCCGGTCGGCGCTCACGCGTCCGCCTCGGGGTCGGCCGACGCTCCGGTGTGGGTGCCGGTGCCGATCAGCGCGATCGCCTCGGCCCGGCCGGCGGGGTCGGCGAGGGTCCCGGTGGCGGCCACGGTCACGGTCGTCGAACCGGTCTGCCGTTCGCCGCGCGTGGTCACGCACTGGTGCTGGGCGTCGAGCACCACGAGGACGCCGGCGGCGCCCAGCCCCTCCGCGATCGTCGCCGCGACCTGCTCCCCGAGGCGCTCCTGCAGCTGCGGACGCGAGGCGACGGCGTCGACCACCCGGGACAGCGTGCCGAGGCCGATCAGCCGGTCCCCCGGCGCGTACGCGAGGTGCGCGACACCGAGGAACGGCAGCAGGTGGTGCTCGCACACGGAGCGGAACCGGACGTCCCGGACGACGACGAGCTCCCCGCGCTCGCCGTCCTCGGCGTGCACCGTGCCGTCGCGGGCGATCGCGACCGCGTCCGTCCCGACACCGGCGAAGAACTCCGCGTAGGCGTCGGCCACCCGGCGCGGGGTGCGTGCGAGTTCGGGGCGGTCCGGGTCCTCACCGATGCCGAGCAGGAGCTCGCGCACCGCGGCCTCGACGCGGGCACGGTCCATGCGTGACGTCACCCGTCCATCCAACACCAGCGATGGCCGCAGAACGCGAGCGCGCTGTCGGGTGCCACGTACCCCGGCAGCCGCGCCGCGCCTCCAGGCCGTCCCCCGTGCCACGCCGCGGTCCCAGCGTCCTTTAAACTTGGCCGGTGAGCGCCCCGCAGACCGACACCACGCCCCGGAACCGCTTCGCGACCGGCCTCGACCGCTTCTTCTCGATCACGCACCGCGGGTCCACCATCCCCCGCGAGATCCGTGGTGGCCTCGTCTCCTTCGTGACGATGGCGTACATCGTCATCCTCAACCCGCTCATCCTCGGCGGGTTCAGCAAGGACCAGGCGCCGCACGACGTGCTCGGCGGCTGGCTGCAGAACGCGCAGGTCGCCGCGGCGACCGGGCTCGTCGCCGGTGTCATGACGATCGCGATGGGCCTCATCGCGAACCTGCCGTTCGGCATCGCCGCCGGCCTCGGGATCAACTCGTTCCTCGCCGTGAGCGTCGTGCACCAGGTGACGTGGGCGGAGGCGATGGGGCTCGTCGTCATCAACGGTGTCGTGATCGTCATCCTGGCGCTCACCGGCATCCGGACGATGATCTTCACCGCCGTGCCACCGCAGCTCAAAGCCGCGATCACGGTGGGCATCGGTCTGTTCATCGCGTTCATCGGGCTCGTGGACTCCGGGTTCGTGCGCACCACGAAGAACGCGTCGCCGCCGCTGCAGCTCGGCGAGGACGGCTCCGTGTCCGCGCTGCCCACGATCGTCTTCCTGATCGGCCTCGTGATCATCGGCACGCTCATGGCACGCCGGGTGAAGGGCGCGCTGCTCATCGGCATCGTGGCCACGACGATCATCGCGATCATCCTGCAGGCGATCTTCAAGGTGCCGACCTCGGTCGACTCCCCGACCGGCTGGAACCTCAACGCACCGGGCCTGCCGAGCGCCTTCTTCGCCGTGCCCGACCTGTCGCTCGTCGGCCACGCGGACGTCTTCGGCGCGTTCACCCGGATCGGGCCGATCGCCGCGTCGATGCTCGTCTTCACGCTCGTGTTCACGAACTTCTTCGACGCCATGGGCACCATGACCGGCCTCGCGAAGGCCGCCGGGGTCGCCAACGCCGACGGGACCTTCCCGCGCCTCAAGTCCGCGCTCGTCGTCGAGGGCGCCGGAGCGATCGCCGGTGGTGGCGCGTCGGTGTCGTCGAACACGGTGTTCATCGACTCGGCCTCGGGCATCGGCGAGGGCGCCCGCACCGGCATGGCCTCGGTCGTGACCGGTCTGCTGTTCCTGGCGTCGATGTTCCTGACGCCGCTCACCCAGGTCGTCCCGCTCGAGGTCGCCGCCGCCGGGCTCGTCGTCGTCGGTGCGCTCATGGTCGCCCAGGTGAAGGACATCGACTGGACCGACTTCGGGTCCGCCCTGCCGGCGTTCCTCACCATCGTCATCATGCCGCTGACCTACTCGATCGCGAACGGCATCGGCGCCGGCTTCATCAGCTGGGTGCTCATCAAGCTGCTGTCCGGGCGCGGGCGTCAGGTGTCGTGGCTGCTGTACGTCGTCGCCGCGGGCTTCCTGCTGTACTTCGCGCGCGGCCCGCTGGAGGCGCTGCTCGGCGTCGGGTAGCGGCGGCGCGCGCCGGTCTCCGGCCAGGAGGCGCGGCGTCAGTCCGGCAGGTCGGCCGGCGTCGCCTCGTGGTGGCGGCGGCCCGGCGTGCGCCGGTCCTCCTTCATCCCCGCCTCGAACAGGTGCCGACGCCCCTGCACCAGCTCGTCGCGCGCGGTCCGCTCGAGCTCCTTCGCCAGCGCGTAGTAGCCGTCGTCGTAGTCCTCGACGATCTGGAACGTCCACCGCCCGGCGATCACGTTCCGGCCGACGAGCTCGGAGTCGATCCGGTCGGCGAGCTCGACGTGCCCCGCCTTCCGCAGCTGCTCGACGGCCTCGCCGAGGTTCAGGTCAGCGGTCCCCGTCAGGCGGTGGAAACCGTAGAGGAGCCCACGGGCGTGCTCGATCACCTCGATCGCGGCCGACAGTGATCCGAGCGCCTCGACCGTGGCATCCGTGACGCCCTCGGGCACCTGGTGCTGGTCGTCCGGGCCCTGCGCGTCGTCGACTGCGTCGTTCGTCATGGCTCCCGTCTACCGGAAGTGGTCTGCGACCGCTCCGAGGAGCATCCCGGGCCCGTGGTCGGCGGTACGGTTCCAGCATGGCCAGGTGGGTGGCGCTGCTGCGCGGCGTGAACGTGAACGGGATCACCATCAGGAGCGCGGACCTCGCCGCCCTGTTCCGGGAACGCGGGTACCAGGACGTCCGGACCGTGCTCGCATCCGGCAACGTCGTGTTCTCGTCGGACGGTGCTGCCCCGGCCCTGCAGCAGGACATCGAGCAGGCGCTGCGGGACCGCTTCGGGTACGACGCCTGGATCGTGCTCGTCCCGCACGACACCCTGTCCGCCGTCCTCGACGGCTTCCCCTTCGACTCCGCCGCGGACCGCCACGACTACGTCGTGTTCGGCTCCGACGACGGAGCGCTCGACGACCTGCTCGCGGACCTCACCATCGACGAGTCGGTCGAGCGGGTCGCCCGGGGTGACGGTGTCGTCTACTGGTCGTGCCCGAAGGGGTCGAGCACGGAGACCGCGTTCGCCAAGCGCGCCGCCGCCGCACGGTTCAAGCGCACGACGACGACGCGCAACGCCAACACCCTCCGGAAGCTCCTGTGAGCCGCGGTGGTCTGCACCACGTCGAACTGCGGACGGCCGACCTCGACGCCGCCGAACGCTCCCGCTTGAGCCACCTCGCGTTCCACGCCGGCGGACCGGGCGATGTGGCCCGGATCTGGGACGCTGCGCCCGGGAACGGATGGCGCCGCCTCTACGAGGATCGCCACCCGTACGCCGGGGGCCCCGAGCACCACGCCGCCTTCCTCGAGGACGGCGAGCGCTTCAAGGTGGAACTCGTCGCGGGCTGACCCCGTCGGACGGGGTCAGGCCTGCGGGGGCTGGCCGTTGCTGGCCGTGGTGCCCCCGTCGACGGGCAGGATCGCACCGGTGATGAACGACGCCGCGTCGCTGGCCAGGAAGAGCACCGCCGCCGCGACCTCCTCCGAACGACCCCCGCGTCCGAGGGCGACCCGCTCGGCGAACTTCGCCTGCAGGGACTCGTCCTCCGCCTGCGACTGCGTGAGGTCGGTCCAGATGAGGCCCGGTGCGACCGCGTTCACCCGCACGCCGAACTGGCCGTTGTCGAGCGCTGCGGCCTTGGTGAAGTTCGTCACGCCGCCCTTCGCCGCGTTGTACGGGCTCATCCGCCAGTCGGCGTCCTCGCCCGACACGGACGACGTGTTGACGATGGAGCCCTTCGTCTCGCGGAGGAAGGGGAGCGCCGCTCGCGTGCCGTAGAACACTCCGGAGAGGTCCGTCTCGATCACCCGGCGCCACTCGTCGGGACTGATCTCGGTGATGTCGCCCGAGCTGAAGGTCCCGGCGTTGTTCACGAGCACGTCCACTCGGTCGAAGCGGTCGACGGCCGCGGACACGACGGTCTCCCAGTCGTCCGGGCTCGCCACGTCCGCCTGCAGCACCACCACCCGCTCGGTCGGGAGGGAGTCACCCACCGCCCGGACCTTCTCGTCGACACTGTCGGTGAGGACCACCGACGCGCCCTCGTCGATGAACGCCCTCGCCGTGGCCTCACCGATGCCGGATCCCGCACCCGTGACGATCGCCACCTTGCCCTCGAACCGGTTGCCCATGATGTCTCCTCTCGTCGCACGTGCCGTGCCCGGGGAGACGCCATCGGCCCAGCGGGCACCGACGCAACGGTGCCCGCTGGCGGCTGGGCGCGTTCGGAGGCGCGTCAGGCGGTGGTGTCCTCGGACTCGAGCTCACGGTCGAGGGAGATCGTCGGGATCGATGCGGTGATGACCGACCCGTCGGCACGGAGGGTGCCCTGGATGTCGCTCGTGGTCGGGGTGCTCCCGGCCATCCGCGGCCCCTGGTGCGGCAGCGGCACGACCGTCGGCGCACCCGCCGTGACGTCCCACTGCTGGTTGTGCACCCACGCCGTGAAGCCGGCGCCCGTCTCGACCGTGAACGTCATCGCGTCCTGCTCGAGGTCGACACGGATGCGCGAGCCACGCACGGTGATGCGGTAGGTCAATCGCTCCCAGTGCCGCGGGAGCCGCGGGTTGAAGGTCATCCGGCCGCCGTGGTCCCGCATGCCGCCGAAGCCGTTGACGAGCCCGCCCCAGACACCACCGGTCGACGCGATGTGGACGCCGTCCGAGGTGTTCCCGTGCAGGTCCGCGAGGTCGACGTAGAGCGCGGTCTGGAAGTACTCCAGCGCGAGGTCGTGGTACCCGACCTCGGCCGCCATGATCGACTGCACGACCGCGGACAGCGTCGAGTCACCCGTGGTGAGCGCGTCGTAGTAGTCGAAGTCGCGGCGCTTCTCGGCAGCCGTGAACTCGTGGCCCTGCAGGAACAGGGCGAGCACGACGTCGGCCTGCTTGAGCACCTGGAACCGGTAGATGACCAGCGGGTGGTAGTGCAGCAGCAACGGCCGCTTGTTCTCCGGCGTGTTCTCGAGGTCCCACAGCTCCTTGTCGAGGAACTGGGCGTCCTGCGGGTGGATGCCACGGTGCGGGTCGAACGGGATCTCCATCGACTCGGCGGCGTGCTCCCAGTCGACGATCTCCTGCGGCTGCAGCCCGGTCCGCCGCACCATGCGGGCGTACTCCTCCGGGTCGTCGACTGCGAGCTCCCTGCAGGCGTTCACCGCGAACCAGAGGTTCGCCCGGGCCATGACGTTCGTGTACAGGTTGTCGTCCACGACCGTCGTGTACTCGTCGGGGCCGGTCACACCGTCGATGTGGAACTTCTTGTCGCCGTTGGACCGCCAGAACCCGAGGTCCTCCCACAGGCGGGCGGTCTCGACGAGGATGTCGATCGCGCCGCGCTTGAGGAACTCGCGGTCGTCGGAGGCGCGGACGTACTGCATGAGCGCGTGGGCGATGTCCGCGTCGATGTGGTACTGCGCCGTGCCGGCCGCGTAGTAGGCGCTGGACTCCTCGCCGTTGATGGTCCGCCACGGGAAGAGCGCACCACGCTGGTTCAGCTCACGAGCACGGGAGCGCGCGGCGTCGAGCATGTTGTAGCGGAACCGCAGGGCGTTCCGGGCGACGATCGGCGCCGTGTACGACAGGAACGGCAGGACGTAGATCTCCATGTCCCAGAAGTAGTGTCCGCCGTACCCGGAGCCCGTGACGCCCTTCGCGGCGATGCCGTGGCCGTCCGTCCGGGCCGTTGCCTGCGCGAGCATGAAGAGGTTCCAGCGGACAGCCTGCTGGATCGCCGGCTCCCCCGCGATCTCGATGTCGCTCCGTGCCCAGAAGTCGTCCATCCACTCCGCCTGGCGCGCGAAGGCCTCGTCCACCGACTGGGCACGGGACCGGTCGAGGGTGCGGTCGCAGCGATCGGCGAGCTCACGCGCCGGCACGCCGCGGGAGGTGTGGTAGACGATGTGCTTCGTCAACCGGGTGGGCTGTCCGGCCCGCGCCTGCACGCGGTAGACGTGCTTCGCGAGGTCGTCCTCGATCGACGAGGACTCGTCCCAGGAGTTCTCGGTCTCCAGGTGGTGCTCCACCCCGACACAGATCGTCATGCCCGAGCTCGCCGCCTGGTACCCGAGCAGCGAACGGCCACCGGTGCTGCGCTTGAGCTTGGGTTCGAGCACCCGCTCCGTGAACGCCTCGGCCTTGCGGGGGTCGAACGCACTCGCCGCGGCCCGCATCCCCGCGTGGTACTCGTCCTGCACGTCCTGGCGGTTCAGGATCTGGCTCGACAGGAGGATCGAGGCGTCCGCGTCGAGGACCGTGACCTCGTAGTCGATGACCGCGAGGTGGCGGTCGGTGAACGACACGAGCCGGCGCGACCGGATGAGCACGCGCTTCCCCGACGGCGTCGACCACTCGGTCTCGCGGAACAGGTACCCGCCACGGAACTCGAGTCGCCGGGTGTGCCGGAGGATGTCCGCCTCGGCCATGACGAGCGGTTCGTCGTCGACGTAGAGCCGGATCACCTTGGCGTCGGGCGCGTTGATGATGGTCTGCCCGGTCTTCGCGAAGCCGAAGGCGTCTTCCGCGTGACGGATCGGCCAGGTCTCGTGGAAGCCGTTGATGTACGTGCCGTTCTGCACGCCGCCGCGACCTTCGTCGAGGTTGCCGCGCAGACCGAGGTACCCGTTGCCGACGGCGAAGTTCGTCTCGGCGACGCCCTGCTCGTCTGGCGAGTACTCGGTCTCGACGAGCGCCCACTCGTCGATCGGGTACCGGACGCGGTCGAGCGGGTCGGAGGTGATGCGGTTCATGGTGCTCCGGAGGGAGGGAAGGCGTTCGTGGGGAGGGGACGGGGGGCCTGGAGGCGCGGGTCGCCTCGGCCGCGAGGCCTACGTCGTGGTCGTGGCGGGGGCCGGCAGCTCGTCGACGAGTTCGGCGAGGTCGGACACCACGAGGTCGGCACCGTGCGCCCGGAGGGCGTCCGCCCCGGCACCGCGGTCGACGCCGATGACGAGTCCGAACGCACCGTTGCGGCCGGCTTCGACCCCGCTGGTGGCGTCCTCGACCACGACGCACTCGGCGGCGGTCAGGCCGAGTCGACCGGCGGCGTCGAGGTAGGTGTCCGGTGCCGGCTTGCCTGCCAGGCCGTCTTCCCGCGCGACGAGTCCGTCCACGACCACAGGGAATCGCTCGAGGATGCCGGCCGTGCGCAGCACCTGCGTGGCGTTCGCGGAGCTCGACACGACCGCGACGGACAACCCGGCGTCGATCGCCGCGACGAGGAAGGCGAACGAGCCGGGGTAGGGCTGCACGCCGTGCTCGGCCAGCTCCGCCGTGAACTCGGCGTTCTTCCGGTTGCCCAGGCCGCACACGGTGTCGGCGTCGGCCGGGTCGTCGGGCGTGCCTTCGGGCAGGTGGATGCCGCGTGATGCGAGCAGGGACCGGACGCCGTCGTAGCGGGGCTTGCCGTCGATGGAGGCGAAGTAGTCCTGCTCGGTGTACGGGGCCACGCCGTGCTCGGCGAGGTACGGCGTGAACAGGCGGCTCCAGGCGCGCATGTGGACGTCGGCGGTCGGGGTGAGGACGCCGTCGAGGTCGAACAGCAGGGCTCGCTGGTCGGCGAGTCGCGCGGGTGTGCGCCGGTCCGGCGTCGTCATCTGCAGCCCTCCGGGGACAGGTCGTGGACGGTGTGTCCCGCCGAGTCTAGGACCGCTCCAGGCGCGACGTGCAGACGCGCCGGGCTCCGTGGAAAGAGTTCACGCAGTCGTTCGCTGTGCAGGGAGGGACCGCACCGGCAGGGCTCCTGTACGTCCGTCGAGACTCGCTCCGACAAGCTGACCGGGACGGAAGGCACCACCATGACCAGCGACACCGCGGCACCGCCGCAGCACGGCAGCGGATCCAAGCTCCGCCAGGCGATCACCGGTCCCCTGCTCTACCTCTTCATCCTCGGCGACGTGCTCGGCGCCGGCATCTACGCCCTCATGGGCACGCTCTCGAAGGACGTCGGCGGTGCACTGTGGGCACCGCTCGTCCTCGCACTGCTCCTGGCACTGCTGACGGCCGGGTCCTACGCGGAACTCGTGACGAAGTACCCGAAGGCCGGTGGCGCCGCCGTGTTCGCCGAGCGCGCCTACAAGGTGCCGATCGTGTCGTTCCTCGTCGGCTTCTGCATGCTGGCCGCCGGGGTCACGAGCGCGGCCGGGCTCTCCCTGGCGTTCGCGGGCGACTACCTGGGCACGTTCTTCGACCTGCCGCCCGTGCCGACCGCGATCGTCTTCCTCGCGCTCATCGCGTGCCTCAACGCCCGGGGCATCTCCGACTCCCTGAAGAGCAACGTCGTCATGACCGTCATCGAGGTGTCCGGCCTCGTCATCGTGATCGTCGTCGTCGCCGTGATGCTCGGCGCCGGTGGCGGGGACGTCACCCGCATCGGCGCGTTCCCCGCCGACGCGAACCCGGCGCTCGCCACCCTCAGCGCCGCCATCGTCGCCTACTACTCGTTCGTCGGGTTCGAGACCTCGGCGAACATCGCGGAGGAGGTCCGCGAACCGCGCCGTGTCTACCCGAAGGCCCTGTTCGGCGCCCTCGCGACCGCGGGCGTCGTCTACGTCCTGGTCGCGCTCGCGAGCTCGATCGCCCTGCCGGCGTCCGAGCTGTCCGAGTCGAGCGGTCCCTTGCTCGCGGTCGTCTCCGCCAGCGGCGTGCCGGTGCCGGACTGGGTGTTCAGCCTGATCGCCCTCGTCGCGGTCGCGAACGGCGCACTGCTGACCATGATCATGGCGAGCCGCGTCACGTACGGCATGGCCGAGCAGCGCCTCCTGCCCGCGGTCCTGAGCAAGGTCCTGCCGAACCGGAAGACCCCGTGGACGGCGATCCTCGCGACCACCCTCGTCGCGATGCTCCTCACGCTCGTCGGTGACGTCGGGACCCTCGCCGAGACCGTCGTCCTCCTGCTGCTCTTCGTGTTCATCAGCACGAACGTCGCCGTCCTCGTGCTGCGGCGGGACCGCGTCGAGCACGACCACTTCCGGGTGTGGACGTGGGTCCCGGTCCTCGGTGTCGCGTCCTGCCTGCTGCTCCTCAGCCAGCAGAGCGGGCAGGTGTGGCTGTACGCCGTCGCGCTCCTCGCCGTCGGCGCGGTGCTGTACTTCGTCGCCCGGTTCACGGGTCGCCGTTCCGGACGCGACCACGAGGCGGGCGTGATCCACTGAGCCGGCCGACCCGCGCCTCCCGGACCCCGCGGTCAGCGGAGACCGGGCGCGGGCGGGAGGTCCGACACCCACGACTCGACCGCGTCGCTGATCCGGTCGCGTGCAGCGGCACGGGAGATCGTCGCCGTCCGGTCGCCGGGCTGCGCGCCGTAGGCGCCGAAGTCGGCGTGGTTCGCGCCGCGGACCACGGTCATCGTGGCGGTCGACGGCAGCAGGTGCCGCGCCGCGTCCACCTTCGCGGGTGTCGACAGCCCGTCGCGGGAGCCGGACACACTGAGCACGCTGATGTACGACCGGCTGACGTCGTTCGCGCAGTAGCTGCCGAGCAGCAGCAGACCGTCGGCGTCCTGCGCGAGCTGACACGCTCGGACCCCACCCAGCGAGTGACCGCCGACCGCCCAGGTGCTGACGTCCGGCGCGTGGGACTCGAACGTCGACAACGGGCGCGTGTCGAAGAACGCCAGGTGCAGCGTCGGTTTCGTGATCACCACGGTCGTGCCGGACGCGACCACCTGCCGGAACGTCGCCATGTACGCGTACGGGTCGACCTTCGCCCCGGGGATGAAGACGATCCCCTTGCCGTCCGCCGTGCCCGTCGGCGTCATCACGACGGAGTCCCCGGCATCGCGGACCGCCACCCGGTCGTCACGCCACACCGCGAGTGCCGCGCTGCGGGTGCCCTGCATCACGGTGTTCGCCCAGACCAGGAAGACGACCGCCACCAACACGACCACGGCGACCACCCACGCGGTCCAGCGCAGTGCGCGGTTCACGTCCGCTCCGCGGGGCGGGGGCGACGGGCCGTCACCGTCAGCCACTGCTCCTCGGCGCCGGGTCGGGTCGTGTCGCGGACCGTGACGTCACCCCAACCCGCCCGCTCGACGACGGCGGCGAGCGGGCCCTCGGTCCAGTAGGTGACGTACCGTTCGTCGTCGAGCTTCCGGCTGCTCCACCCGGCCCCGGTGCCGCGCTTCACGGTCGCGGCGAGCACACCCCCGGGTCGGACGGCGGCGAGCGCCCGCCGGAGCACGGCAGGGACGGTCTCCCGCGGGACGTGCAGGAGCACCGCGTTCGCGAGAACCGCGTCGAACGGGCCGCCCCAGTCGGGATCGCGGAGGTCCAGCCGCCGGGCGTCGCGGCCGTCCGCGCGGAGCCGGTCGACGAACGACTGAGCGCCGTCGGTCCGGTCGACCCGCAGGCCCGCGGCTTCGAGGGCTTCGGCGTCCCGCCCCGGACCCGAGCCGAGTTCGAGGACGTGGGCGCCGGGCGCGACGAGCGCGAGGAGATCGTCGACGAGGCCGGAACGGTGGTCGTCCGTGCGCTCGGCGTAGCGGTCCGCGCCCCGTTCGTAGGCGAGGAGGGTCCGCTCGGCAGCGAGCTCGCGGCGCATCACGAGCTCGTGCCGGCCGTCCGGGAGCACGTCACCGACCTCGTCCGTGGCGCTGAACCCGGCCCGCTCGTAGGTGGCCCGCGCTCCGCGGTTGTCCGGCATCACCGACAGGTCGAGCTGCCGTGCACCGCGCTCCGCCGCCCATCGCGCGATCTCGTCGAGCAGCCGGCGCGCGATGCCCTGACGGCGGACCTGCGGGGACACCCACATGGAGACGACCTCGGCGCGGGCGGGGTCGTCCTCGTCCGGCAGCCCGCTCGCCATCCCGACCGCGCGGCCACCGTCGAACGCGACGAGGTCGAGGGCGTCCGGCACCGACAGACGTGTCCGCCAGCGGTGCTCCGGGGCGTCCTGCCAGTCGGCTATCCGGGGCCCGAAGGCCTCCGGAGCGTCCGCGAGCGCGGCGAGTCGGACCGGCCGCCAGGTCTGCCAGTCGTCCGCGGTCACGCGGCGCAGCTCGATCGTCACGTCCGAACGCTACAGCGCGCGACTCCACGCGACCTCCCGGGCCGTCACCCATCCGCCCCGGGCGCGAACCGGTAGCCCATGCCCGACTCCGTCACGAGGTAGCGGGGGTGCCCCGGGTCGGGCTCGAGCTTCCGCCGCAACTGCGCCATGTAGAGCCGGAGGTAGCCGGAGTCGCTGCCGTGGGACGGTCCCCACACCTCGGTGAGGAGCATCTCCCGCGTCATCAACCGGCCCGGGTTCGTCACGAGGACCTCGAGCAGACGCCACTCGGTCGGGGTCAGCCGGATCGCGGGGCCGGACGGCGGCGTGACCTGCTTCGCGACGAGGTCCACCACGAGGTCGCCGATCGCCACCGAGGGCGTCGCGCCCGCAGCCGACGCCGCGGCCACCTGCCGACGTCCGAGGGCGCGGAGCCGGGCGAGCAGCTCGTCCATCTGGAACGGCTTCGTGACGTAGTCGTCGGCACCGGCGTCGAGCGCGTCGACCTTGTCCGAGGAGTCCGTCCGTCCCGAGAGCACGAGCACGGGCACCTGCGACCAGGCACGGATGCCCTCCAGCACCCCGATGCCGTCGAGGCGCGGCATGCCGAGGTCGAGCAGCACGAGGTCGGGGCGCTCGGTGATCAGGGCGTCGATCGCGGCCCGGCCGTCCCGGGCGGTCACGACCTCGTACCCGCGCGCGGCGAGCGTCACGGAGAGCGCCCGCACGAGCTGCGCGTCGTCGTCGGCGATCAGGACCTTGGTGCTCACAGGACCTCCACTCCCACGTGCCCGGCGATCGGCAGCCGCACGACCACGGTGAGGCCCCCGCCGGGGGTGTCGTCGACCTCGATCGTGCCGCCCATGCCCTCGGTGAACCCCCGTGCGAGCGCCAGACCGAGCCCGAGCCCCGTCTCGTTGTCCGTGTCCCCGAGTCGCTGGAACGGCTGGAACACCTCGCCCCGACGGTCCTCCGGGATGCCGGGGCCGTGGTCCGCGACCCGGAGTTCGACACCGCCGCCGAACGCGCTCGCCGCGACGCGCACCCGCGTGCCGTCGGGCGCGTAGCGGACGGCGTTCGCGAGCAGGTTCACGACCACGCGCTGCAGCAGCACGGCGTCGGCGAGCACCGGGGGCAGTTCGGCCGGCAGGTCGAGGTCCACGTCGTCCGGGCCGAGTTCGAGCTCGTCGAGCGCGGGGGCGACCACCGTCTCGAGGGCGATCGGAACCGGGGTCACGGCGAGCACCCCCGCCTGCACGCGGCTCACGTCCAGCAGGTCCGCCAACAGCACCGCCAGCTGACGCAGGCTCTCGTCGGCGGTGGCGAGCAGCGCCTCCCGGTCCGCCGTCGACAGCTCGATGTCGGCGGCCCGGAGTGTCTGCACGGCCGCGGACGCGGCGGCGATGGGTCGGCGCACGTCGTGGCCGACGGCCGCGAGGAGGGCGCTGCGCACACGGTCCGCGGCTGCGATCCGCTCGGCGTCGACCGCGGTGCGGGTCAGCTCACGGTGTTCGACGGCGGCGTCGAGCTGCTGCTCTACGACACGCAGGAGTCGACGCTGGGTGGGGTCGTCCGGGGCGCCCGCGAACTCCAGGACGGCGCCGGACGCGAGGCGCGTGGCGGCGTCCGGCGCGTCACCGAACGTGCCCGACGCGGCCGGCACCTCGTCGCCCTGGCGGATCCGCACGCCTTGGAACCCGAACGCCTCGCGGGTCCGGTCGAGGAGCGCCTGCAGTGCGTCGTCACCGCGGAGCACGCTCCCGGCGATGCCGACGAGGAGTCCGGACTCGGCCGCGGCTCGGCGGGCCGCCCGGGACCGCCGCGCCGAGCGGTCGACGACGAAGCTCACCAGCACCGCACTGATGACGTACATGACGAGGGCCACCAGGTGCCAGGGCTGCTGCACGGTCACGCGGTACAGGGGTTGCACGAAGAAGAAGTCGAGGCTCAGCCCGGACAGCACCGCCGCGAACACCGCCGGCCACATCCCGCCGACGAGCGCCACGACGAGCACGAGCAGTTGGTACGCGAGCACGTCCACCGTGATCGCGTCCGGGGCGGGGCTGAACGAGAGCAACCAGGTCAGCAGCGGGCCCGCCACCAGGGATAGCAGGAACGCGGTGAGGACCCGGCCGCGGGACAGGCTCCCGCCGAGCCTCGGCAGGGCGAACCCGCCGCCGGCTCGTTCGTGCGTGACCACGTGCACGTCGATGTCGCCCGACTCGCGGATCACCGTGTTGCCGATGCCCGGACCGGTCAACGCAGCGACGATCCGGCTGCGGCGGCTCACGCCGATGACGATCTGCGTCGCGTCGATCGACTTCGCGAACCGCACCAGCGTCGTCGGCACGTCGTCACCGACCACCTGGTGGTACGTCCCGCCGAGCTGCTCGAGCAGGCTGCGCTGCTTGCCGAGGGCTCCCGGATGGCGCTCCCGGAGGCCGTCGTTCGTCGTGACGTGCACCGCGGCGAGTTCACCCCCGGCGCTCCGGGCAGCGATCCGGGCGCCCCGGCGGAGCAGGGTCTCCCCCTCCGGTCCCCCGGTGAGCGCGACGAGCACGCGCTCCCGTGTCTCCCACCGGTGGTCGATGCCGTGCTCCGCCCGGTACGCCTTGAGTGCGTCGTCGACCTCGTCCGCGAGCCAGAGCAGCGCGATCTCACGCAGGGCGGTCAAGTTGCCGAGGCGGAAGTAGTTCGACAGGGCGGCGTCGATCCGGGTCGCGGGGTAGACGAGCCCGTCCGAGAGCCGTTCGCGCAGCGCGGCCGGGGCGAGGTCCACCACTTCGATCTGGTCGGCGGCGCGGACCACGGCGTCCGGGACGGTCTCGCGCTGGACCGTGCCGGTGATCTCGCGGACGACGTCGCCGAGGGACTGCATGTGCTGCACGTTCACCGTCGAGATGACGTCGATCCCGGCGTTCCGGAGCGCCTCGACGTCCTGCCAGCGCTTCTCGTGCGGTCCGCCCGGGGCGTTCGTGTGCGCGAGCTCGTCGACGAGGGCGACCTCGGGACGCCGGGCCAGCACGGCGTCGAGGTCCATGTCGTCGAGTTCGACACCGCGGTGCGTCTGCGTGCGACGCGGGACGACCTCGAGGCCGTCGACGAGCGCGGCGGTGGCGGCACGGTCGTGGGTCTCGACGACGGCGACGACGACGTCCCGCCCCTCGGCACGCAGGCGGTGGCCCTCCTCGAGCATCGTGAACGTCTTGCCGACACCGGGGGCCGCCCCGAGCAGCACCCGCAGCTTGCCTCGCTTCACGTGCTCATCCTCCCGCGTTCGTGGTTGCGCGGCATCCGGTCGACTGATATTCTCGACGCAACCGTTCCCACCAAGGCTCGAGCCGATCGGCTTCCTCAAATCGGGTGGGACTGTCCCGCCCCGCGTCCGCTTCGGACGCGGGGCGGCGTTCTTCATCGCTGACGTTCGTTCCCCACGCTGTAGTTGCTGCCGGCTCGCCCGAGATCCCTCGTCCCACCGATCTCGGAGCCGACCTGTGCCGACCACCGCCGCCATGTCCCGTCACCGCGCCGAGCAGTTCCGCCAGGCGCTGCGCGAGCGGGGTCTCGATGCGTCCGGACCCTCCGTGCACCGCGTCCACGCCTTCGACAGCGCCGTGCGTTCGTCGCTGCTCGCGCTCACCGAGCAGATCGAGCTGGCCCTCCGGGGTCGGCTCGAACGAGCGGGGAACGAACGGTTCGGACCCCGCTGGTACCTCGCGCCGTCGGCCTTCCGCGCGGGCTTCGACCACGCCGGGTTCCTCGACCGCGCTGGCGCGGCCCTGAGCCGGGCGCAGGACCCGGCGGCACGCGCCACCTGGGCCGAGCGACGGTTCGAGCGCGTTCCGTTCGGCATGCTCACGGAGGAACTGAGCCTCGGAGAGCTGGCGCGACTGACGAGCGGTGTCGAGCCCCGCCTCCACGACGCGGTGGCGTCGTCCTTCCGGGTGCCCCCGTCGACGTTCCGTCCCTGCCTGCAGCACCTGACCCACGTCCGCAACTGCTGCGCCCACCACACGCGGCTCTGGGGACGACGGATGCGGGTCCCACCACCCACCTTCCGCTCGCCGCCCGACCTCGTCGAGCGCCTCGCCGGCCTGCCGAAGCGGTCCCCTGCCCATTCCCTTGAGCTGTTGGCGCACCTGGCGGAGACCGTCGGGCCGTGCGACCGTCACGCCGCCGCGTTCCGCCAGCTGCTCGACGACCACGACGACCTGGTCGTCGGGCTCGGCGGGCGACCGGCCTGGGCGGCGGCGTGACGGCCCGGTCACGCGGCGGCCCTCGCCAGTGCCAGGTTCAGCTCGAGCACGTTCACGACGGGCTCGCCGAGGAACCCGAGCTGCCGCGACTCGGTGTGCTGCTCGACGAGCTTCCGCACGGCCGACTCCGACATCCCTCGGGCTTCGGCGACCCGGGACACCTGCTGCAGGGCGTACTCGGGGCTGATGTCCGGGTCGAGGCCGGAGCCCGAGGCCGTGACCGCGTCCGCGGGGACCTCCGAGACGGCGACCCCGTCGGCCTTCGCGACGTCCTTCCGTCGCTGCTCGATGGCTCCGCGCAGGTCGGGGTTGTTCGGCCCGAGGTTCGAGCCGGACGAGGCGTTCGCGTCGTAGCCCTTCTCGCCCGCGGCGCTCGGCCGCGACTGGAACCAGCGGGCCGATCCGGAGAACGACTGCCCGACGAGCGACGACCCGACGACCTTCCCGTCCGACGACGTGACCATCGAGCCGTTCGCCTGGTCGTGGAACGCCGCTTGGCCGACGCCCCAGACCGCGAGCGGGTAGGCGACGCCGAGCACGACGGTGCTGAGGAGGGTGAGGCGGATCGCCACACCGGTGGAACGGAGGGTGGAACGTGCAGATGCCATGGCTAGAACCCCGGGATGAGACCGACCACGAGGTCGATCAGCTTGATGCCGATGAAGGGGACGATCACGCCGCCGAGCCCGTACACGAGCAGGTTGCGGCCGAGGATCGACGACGCCGACGCTGCGCGGTAGGTGACGCCACGCAGGGACAGCGGGATGAGCGCGACGATGACGAGCGCGTTGAAGACGACGGCGGACAGGATCGCGGAGGACGGGCTGTGCAGCCCCATGATGTTGAGTGCCGCGAGGCCGGGGAAGGCTGCCTGGAACATCGCGGGGATGATCGCGAAGTACTTCGCGACGTCGTTCGCGATCGAGAACGTCGTGAGGGCGCCGCGGGTGATGAGCAGCTGCTTGCCGATCCGGACGACGTCGATGAGCTTGGTCGGGTCGGAGTCGAGGTCGACCATGTTCCCCGCCTCCTTCGCGGCCGTCGTGCCGGTGTTCATCGCGACGCCGACGTCCGCCTGCGCGAGGGCGGGAGCGTCGTTCGTGCCGTCACCGGTCATCGCGACGAGGTTGCCGCCCTCCTGCTCCTTGCGGATGAGGGCGAGCTTGTCCTCCGGGGTGGCCTCGGCGAGGAAGTCGTCCACCCCGGCCTCCGCCGCGATCGCTGCTGCGGTGCGCGGGTTGTCGCCCGTGATCATCACGGTGCGGATGCCCATCTCGCGCAGCTGGGCGAACCGCGCCGACATCCCGTCCTTCACGACGTCCTTGAGGTGCACGACACCGAGCAGCACCACCGTGCCGGACGGGTCGCGACGGGCGACGACGAGCGGTGTGCCGCCCTGGTCGGAGATCTCCGCGACCGAGCCGTCGATCGCGGACACGACCCCGGCGTCGGCGGAGTCGGCCCACGCGAGGACCGCCGCCGCGGCGCCCTTCCGGACCTCGGAGCCGTCCGTCAGGTCGAGGCCGGACATCCGGGTCTGCGCGGTGAACGGCACCTCGACGGCACCGGCCGGCAGACCGGCCCCGATGCCCGTCTGCGCGGCGAGTTCGACGATCGAGCGCCCCTCCGGCGTGCTGTCCGCAGCCGACGACAGCGCCGCCGCCTCCATCAGCTCGGCCTCGGTCACCCCGGGCACCGGCACGACGCGGGACGCGCGTCGGTTGCCGTACGTGATCGTCCCGGTCTTGTCGAGCAGCAGCGTCGTGATGTCACCGGCGGCCTCGACCGCGCGGCCCGACATCGCGAGGACGTTGTGCTGCACGAGTCGGTCCATGCCGGCGATGCCGATCGCGGAGAGCAGCGCACCGATCGTGGTCGGGATGAGGCAGACGAGCAGGGCGATGAGCACCGGGATGCTCACGGTCGCGCCGACGAGCCCCGCGATGGGCTGCATGGTCAGGCAGACGATCACGAACACGATCGACAGCGACGCGAGCAGGATGTTCAGCGCGATCTCGTTCGGCGTCTTCTGCCGCGCCGCACCCTCGACGAGCCGGATCATCCGGTCGATGAAGGTCTCGCCGGGCGTCGAGGTGATGCGCACCACGATCCGGTCGGACAGCACGCGGGTCCCCCCGGTGACGGCGCTGCGGTCCCCACCGGACTCGCGGATCACGGGGGCGGACTCACCCGTCACGGCGGACTCGTCGACCGAGGCGATGCCGTCGATGACGTCACCGTCGCCGGGGATCACCTCGCCGGCGACGACCACGACGACGTCGCCCTTCGTGAGGTCGACCGACGCGATGTCCTCGGTGTCGCTGTGGCTCGCGGACGGGTCGGCGGAGTCGTAGCGGATCACCCGGCGGGCACTCGTGGTCGAGCGGGTCTTCCGGAGCGTGTCGGCCTGTGCCTTGCCGCGGCCCTCGGCCACGGCCTCGGCCAGGTTCGCGAACACGACGGTCAGCCACAGCCAGACGGCGATCGCGACGGTGAACGCGGACGGCTCGACGAACAGCGAGACGGTGGTGAGCGCGGCGCCGACCTCGACGATGAACATGACGGGGTTCCGCCACATGAGTCGGGGGTCGAGCTTGCGCAGGGCGCCCGGGAGGCCCGCCGCCAGCTGGCGGGGACCGAACGCGGACGAGGTGGCCGGCCGGGAGGCGCTGGTCGCCTCCTGCTCGGAGGTCGCGGTGGTCATGGTGTCGGCTTTCATCGTGCGAGACCTTCTGCGAGCGGGCCCAGTGCGAGCACCGGGAAGTAGGTGAGTGCGGTGACGATCACCGCGACGCCACCGAGGAGGCCGATGAACAACGGCCGGTGGGTGGGCAGCGTGCCGGCGGTCTCCGGCACCTTGTCCTGCGCTGCCAGGGAGCCGGCGAGCGCCAGGACGAAGACCATCGGGACGAACCGGCCGAGGAGCATGACGACGCCGAGCGCGGAGTTCATCCACGTCGTGTTCGCGGTGAGGCCGCCGAACGCGGAGCCGTTGTTGTTCGCACCCGAGGTGAACGCGTAGAGCAGTTCGGACAGCCCGTGGTTGCCCGGGTTGAAGAGGCTCGTGCCGACCACCTGCTCCCGGACGCCCGGGATGACGAGGGACAGCCCGGTGCCGAGGAGCACCAGGGTCGGTGTCACGAGGATGTACAGCGCCGCGAAGGTCATCTCACGGGACCGGATCTTCTTGCCGAGGTACTCGGGGGTGCGCCCGACCAGCAGACCGCCGATGAAGACGGTGATGACGGCGAGGACGAGCATGCCGTACAGGCCGGAGCCGACACCGCCGGGGCTGATCTCGCCCAGCATCATGTTGAGCAGGGCCATCAGGCCACCGATCGGCGTGAAGCTGTCGAACATGCCGTTCACCGCGCCGGTGGAGGTCGCGGTCGACGTCGTCCCGAACAGCGTGGTGCCGAGGATCCCGAACCGGACCTCCTTGCCCTCCATCGCGGCGCCGGCGGCCTGGGTGGCGGACCCGCCTGCGCCGAGCTCGGCGATCGACATCACCGAGAGGGACACGAGGAAGATCGCGGCCATCACGGCGAGGATCGCGATGCCCTGGCGGTCGTCGTCCACGAGGCGGCCGAACGTGCGCGGCAGCGAGAACGGGATCACGAGCATGAGGAAGACCTCGACGAGGTTGGTCCACGCCTGCGGGTTCTCGAACGGGTGCGCGGAGTTCGCGTTGAAGTAGCCGCCGCCGTTCGTCCCGAGCTCCTTGATCGCTTCCTGCGAGGCGACGAAGCCGTCCGGGATGTGCTGGGTGCCACCGACGAGGGTGGTCACGTCCGTGCCGGCGCCCCAGGACTGGATGACCCCGCCCGCGACCAGGACGATCGCGAAGACGAACGCGCCGGGGAGCAGCAGGCGGGCCGTGCCGCGCACGACGTCCACCCAGACGTTCCCGAGGGTGCCGGTGCGGCGACGGGCGAACCCGCGGACGAGCGCGACCGCGACGGCGAGGCCGACGGCGGCGGAGAGGAAGTTCTGCACCGCGAGGCCGGCCATCTGCACCGTGTAGCCGACGGTCGCCTCGGGTGAGTACGACTGCCAGTTCGTGTTCGCCACGAAGGACGCCGCCGTGTTGAACGCGAGCGCCGGGCCGACGTTCGGCAGCCCGAGGTCACCGGGCAGCACCACCTGGATGCGTTGCAGCAGGTAGACGAGCAGCAGCCCGACGACGCTGAACAGCAGCACGCCCCGGAGGTACGCCGGCCACGACTGCTCGGCGTCCGGATCGACCCCGACCACGCGGTAGACCAGACGCTCGACGCGGGTGTGTCGCACGGGGGTGAACACCCGCGCCATCCAGTCGCCGAGCGGCCGGTAGGCGACGACGAGGAGCAGGACGAGCGTGGCGACCTGGACGATGCCGGCCCAGACGTCCGCCGTGCTCATCAGAACCGCTCCGGGCGCACGAGGGCCCAGACGAGGTACACGACAGCGGCGATGCCGAGGACGGCGGCCGCGATGGTGATGCCGATCACAGCCGTTCCACCCCCTTGGCGATCAGTGCCACCACGCCGAACACGGCGAGGACACCGGCGACGACGAAGACGTCGAACACGAGGGACTCCAGAAGGATCTGCGGGACCCGCACCGGGCGGCGCGGACGGCACCACGGGTGGTGCCGAACCGATGGTCGGTCCGGTGACGCGCCTCCAGTCCGGTCCTGACGGTTCCCTAACGCGCTCCGCACGGACGCATGCGCACCGCTAACGCGCGCTCGCGCCCCGGAGTCGCTCGGCCAGGGCGGCGGTCGCGGCCCGGAGTTCGTCCGGGCCCTCGACGGTGAAGTCGACCGTCGACCCAGCGAACGCTGCCGCGAGTGCCGCCCACGACCAGGATCCCCGGGTGAGCCGGCACCGGTCGGCTCCGAGCGGTTCGAGCACGGCGTCCTCCGGCAGGTACGGCGCGACGACGCCGGCGCCCACCTCGAGCACCGCGGTGCCGACGCAGGGCCAGACGTCGGCGCTGTCGGAGCCCTTGAACCGCGCGGCGACGAAGGCGGCCGCGTCGTCGCCCGGGATCGGTCGTGGGGTGAAGGGGACACGGGTCCGCATCCGCGGGGTGATCCGGTCGATCCGGTGGGTGCGCCAGTCCGCCCGGTCGAGGTCCCAGTCGAGGAGGTACCAGCGGCCGTTCCTCGAGACGACGGCGTGGGGTTCGACCCGGTGGGGTGTGTCGTCGTCCCCGTAGCCGAACCGGAGGAGTTCGCGGAGGTGCACGGCCTCGGCCACTGCGACCAGGACGTCCGGATCGGTCCGCACCGACCCCGTGCTGGTCACTGCGTGCACGCTGTCGATGCGGGAGCGGAGTCGTGCCGGCATGACCTGCCGGACGGTCGCGAGCGCACGTGCGGCGGATTCGGCGATGTCCGCTCCCGATGCCGGGGCCACTGCGAGGGCGAGGGCGATCGCGACCGCCTGGTCGTCGTCGAACAGCAACGGGGGCAGGTCGGAGCCGGCCGCGAGCCGGTACCCGCCGGCGGGGCCGCGGAGCGATTCGACACGGTACCCGAGCCCGCGCAGCCGGTCGACGTCGCGCCGGAGCGTGCGCGGGCTGACCTCCAGCCGACCCGCCAGCTCGTCCCCCGGCCAGTCGCGGTGCACCTGCAGCAGCGAGAGCAGCGCGAGCATGCGCGCGGACGGTCCGGCCATGTCGATCAGTATCGTCGGAGAAGCGGTCACGATCTGACCGCAACGGACGGGATGCTCGTCCCATGAGCATCGAAACGACAACCCACCTCAACTTCGACGGACAGGCCCGGGAGGCCCTGGACTTCTACGCAGCCGTCTTCGGCGGCGAGGTCGTCGCCGTGACCTACGGCGCGATGGGCGCCACCGAGGAGCCGGACTGGGCCGACCGCATCGTCTTCGGCCAGGTCACGACGGACGCCGGCTTCCGGATCATGGCGTTCGACGTGTGGCCGCACCAGACCTGGGACCAGGGCACGAACGCCTTCTACGTCTTCGTGCACGGCGACGACGCGGCCGAGATCGAGCGCGCCTGGGCGGCACTGTCCGAGGGCGCCGAGGTCCGGCAGCCCCTCGCCCCGTCCGCCTGGGCACCGCTCGCGGGGCAGCTCCGGGACCGCTTCGGCGTGGTCTGGGCGCTGGACGTCGCCGCTCCTGCCGCCTGATCGTCCTTTTCGGACCGGTTCCCCGAGGAATTCGGGAGGCGGTACCGTTCGACGCATGCCCGAGTACCGCCCGATGCCCGGATACGAGCTCGGGGACGGGTGGGCCGCGCAGCGTCGTCGACGCTCGCGGTTCGCCCGAACCTGGCGCTGGGTCGGACCGCCGGTGGCGCTCGCGGCCGTCATCGCCGCGTGCTCGCTCGTGCACTGGTACGCGGGCGTCGCCGACGAGATCGAGTGGCAGTGCGCCGTCTCGACGTGCGGGACCGACGATCCGCGGTCCTTCGCACCCATCGCGAGCTGGGCGCTGCTCGTCCTCGCGGTACTCGGCGTCCTCCGCCTGCCCGGACGTGGCTGGTGGACCGCGGTGATCCTGCTCGGCTTCGCCGCCGTCGCGGCGTGGTCGATCGACTGGTGGCGGTCGCCGGGCCTGGACCTCGAGCTGTTCGTCACGCCCATCGCCGCGGGCGTCGTCGGCCTGGGGCTGCTGCTCCTGCGCACCGGCGCGGCTCTCGATCGACACCGAGGCCGCGCCCACACCGCTCGGCGGCGCGCAGCACGCGACGACGGCTAGCGCGGGTCGGTCGCGAGCATCGCCATCCGCACCGCGTCGACCCACACACCGTCCCACAGCAGGGCGTCGCGGGCACGTCCCTCGACCACGAAGCCGATCTTCTCGTAGGACCGCTGCGCCGCCGGGTTGAACGCGTACACCTCGAGCGAGATCCGGTGCAGCCCGACCTCGTCGAAGGCCCACGCGACGACGGCTCGGCCTGCTTCCGTGCCGTACCCGCGACCTCGCAGGGACGGTCCGGCGAGGGCGACGCGGTAGTTCATCGCCAGGTCGTCCTCCTCGAGCTCGTTGAGGACGACCTCGCCGAGGTACGTCCCGTCGAGGAGGGTGATCGCGAAGTCCGCCCGGTCGTCCGCACCCGGCAGTCGCTCGAGGTGCGCCAGCACCTGCTCGCGGGTGAACGTCCCGCGCGTGCCGGTGAGCCGCATCGCGTCGGCGTCGGCGAGGGCGGCCATCGACGCGTCGAGGTGCTCGGGGCCGAGCTGCACGAGCCGGAGCCGCTCGGTGGTCAGGACGGGTTGCGCGGCGAGCCGTTCGACAGGCCGTCCGCGGGAGCACTGTCGGTCGTCATCGCGCACGGCTCCAGGTGCTCACGGTCACCGCGGCCGTGACCACCGCCGGCGAGAACACCCGGTCGGGGTCGACGTGGTGGTGGCTCGGACCCATGTGCACGACGTCGTGGACGTCCTCGGCCGAGAGGTCCATCGTCCACGTGAGGTCCTCCGACGACCGCGGCACGAACGCGGGCGTCAGGGAAGCGTGCAGGCGCCGCTCCTTCTCCGGGTCGACCGCGATGGTCGCCTCGGCGAGTTCCGCCAGGTGGCCGGCCCGCGGGGTCACCACGGCGAGGACGCCGTCCGGGTGCAGGACGCGGGCGTACTCCGTCTGGTTGCGGGGCGCGAACACGTCCAGCAGGACGGCGGCTGCGCCGTCGACGACCGGGAGGCGCTCGGTCACGTCCCCGACGACGGCTCCGGCGCGCTCGTGGGCGCGCGCCGCCCGTCGGATCGCGACCGCCGACAGGTCGAGCGCGACCCCGCGCCGCTCCGGAGCCGCCTGCAGCACGCGCACGAGGTAGGTCCCCGGACCGGAGCCCACGTCGAGGACGATCCCCGGTGCCCCGGCCGACGCGACCACCGCGGCGAGGGCGCGCTCGACCGGTGCGTAGTGCCCCCGGCCGAGGAACCGGAGTCGGGCGTCCACCATCTCCGGCGTGTCCGCCGTCAGCGCCCGCCGCTTCGCGGGCAGCAGCGTCAGGTGGCCCTGCTTCGCCTCGTCGAACCGGTGCCCGTCCGCGCAGCCGACCTGCCCGCCGGGGACACGACCGAGCGGCTCGGCACAGACGGGGCAGGCGAGCACGGGGAGGAGGTCGTCGCGCACCCGACCAGCGTAGGCGTCGGTACGGTCGGGTCATGGCCGTCATCCACCGTGCAGAGCTCCACCCGTCCAAGCTCGAAGCGCTCGCGGCGTGGCTGCCGACACAGCCGTGGAGCGGCGTCACCACCGGCGACGGCCTCAGCATCGCCGGGAAGTTCCGCTTCGACGACCCCGCCGGCGAGGTCGGCGTCGAGACCCTCCTCGTGCGGACGCCCGACGGGCGGGTGCTCCAGGCGCCGCTGACCTACCGCGGCGCTCCGTTGCCCGGTGCCGAGACGTTCCTGGTGACCGAGATGCACCATTCCGTGCTCGGCCAGCGCTGGGTCTACGACGCCGTGGGCGACCCGGTGTACGCCGACGTGCTCCGTCGCGCGATCGCGACCGGCGGACACGAGGCCGACCTCGTCCGTGCCACGGGTCCGGGCACCTGGGACAAGGAGGGCACCGCCGTCGGCAGCGGCTCGGCGCCGGACTCCCCCACGGTCGCCGCCGTGGCCCCGGACACCGACGGTGCCGTGACGACGATCACGACGGACCACGGATCGCTCGCCGTGCTGCGCGTCGTCGGTGTCCCGGCACCGGAGGGCGAGACCCTGTCGGCTCGCTGGCAGGACGGTTCCGGCGTCCTCGCCGTCCTCTGTCCGTGACCAGGCGACGGACGTCGGGCGCGGTGCGGGCCGGCACCGCGCCCGGCGTCCGCCCACGGGTACTCGCAGGGCCTGCCTGTCGGTCCCTGCCGATGGCAGGATCGGTGTCGTGAAGACACTGGAGTTGCCACAGACGGACCTCACCGCTTCCGACGTGATCGTCGGCCTGATGCGGATCAACGACATGAGCGACGAGGACATCCGCTCGCTCTACGCGGCCTCGCGGGACGCGGGCGTGACGATGTTCGACCACGCTGCGATCTACGGCGGCTGGCACGGGTGCGAGGAGCGGTTCGGCGCCGCCGTCACGCTCTCGCCGTCCGAGCGCGAGTCGATCCAGCTGCAGACGAAGGTCGGCATCCGTCAGGGGTACTTCGACTTCTCGTACGAGCACATCATCGAGTCCGTGCACGAGTCGCTCGAGGCGCTCCGCACGGACTACATCGACGTGCTGCTCCTGCACCGCCCCGACGCCCTGGTCGAGCCGGAGGAGGTCGCGAAGGCGTTCGACGAGCTGCACGCCGCCGGCAAGGTGCACCACTTCGGCGTCTCGAACCACACCCCCGGCCAGGTCGAGCTGCTGAAGAAGCACGTCACCCAACCGCTCGCCTTCAACCAGGTGCAGCTGAGCATCACGCACGCGAACGTCATCGCGCAGGGCGTCGCGGCGAACATGGCTGCTCTCGACCAGTCGATCGACCGCGACAACGACATCCTCAACCACGCGCGGCTGCACGACGTCACGCTGCAGGCCTGGTCGCCGTTCCAGAAGGGCTTCTTCGACGGCGTCTTCCTCGGCGACCGCGAGCAGTACGCGGAGCTGAACGACGTGCTCGACGAGGTCGCTGCGGCGCACGGTGTCACGCCGACCGGCATCGCCGTGGCGTGGATCACCCGGCACCCGGCGCACTTCCAGGTCGTCCTCGGCACGACGAACCCGCAGCGCGTGCGGGACTCGGCCGCCGGTTCCGACGTGGAGCTCTCGCGCGAGGAGTGGTACCGGATCTTCACCGCCGCCGGTCACACCGTCCCCTGAGCCGATCGGGCAGGGTGGGACCGTGCTCAGCGATCTCACCCTGCCCGTCACGCTCCCCACCCGGTCCGGGCCGGTGACGCTCCGGAACGCGTCGGCCGACGACCTCGACGACCTGGTGTCGCTGCTGTCCGACGACCCGATCAGCGCCGCTCGCGGTGACGTCGGCGTCCCCGAGGACCGCCTCCGCTACGCCGCGGCCCTCGACGCGATCGTCGGCGACCCGGCGAACGCCCTCCTCGCCGCGACCGACGATCGCGGCACGGTCGTCGCCACGCTGCAGCTCACCCGGATCCCGGGGATGACCCGCCGGGGGTCGGCGCGCCTGCTGGTCGAGGCGGTCCACGTCAGCAGCGCCGTGCGCTCCGGCGGGATCGGGAGCGCCGTCCTGCGGTGGGTCACCGACGTCGCCGCACCGGAGCTGGGGACGCCGCTCGTCCAGCTGACGTCGGACGCCGCGAGGACGGACGCACACCGGTTCTACGAGCGGCTCGGGTTCAGCGGGTCCCACATCGGCTTCAAGTACCGCGTGCCCGGACTCGTCGACACGGACTGACGCGCTCCGGGCCGCCGGGTCAGTCGGCGGTGCCCGGCGCGCTCGGCACCGCGACGTCGACCGGGGACACCCGGGCCGGGTCGGCCGAGGCACCACCGACGACGTCGAACGTGATGCCGAGCTCGGCCGCTGCTTCGGCGTCGAGCTCGAGACCGTTCTCGGTCACCTGGTCCTCGGGGATCGCGCGGCCCTGCGACGGGTCGAACGAGTTCGCAATCGACATGCGCACGAGCATGCCCGCCCTGCATGGCAATCCGCCAAGAGGGGCCGGGGAACGCGCGATGTGGTCAGAGGTCGTCCGGGTGCAGCCGATCGCCGACCTGCGGACGCCGGAACACCGGGCCGCCGCCGGCCTCGTCCTCGTCGTCGTGGCGGACCGGCGAGACGCTCGGGTCGGCCGAGTCGTCCCCGACGTCGGAGCCGCGGTCCTCCTCGATCTGCAGTTCGTCCTCGTCGGAGCCGTCCACCGGGATGGAGCGACCGGGCTGTTCGGGATCGAAGGGTGTGCTCATCGACATGCGCCGAGCATGCTCCGGTCCGGTGAACGGCGGGTCAACGTTGTCCGTCGGCCGCGATGAGCTCGAGCTGCGTCACCGCCAGGTCGGACACGGCGGTGAACGAGAAGTCCGTCCCACTGCCCTGCAGGCGGAACACGCGCGTCTGCCCCGGCCAGTCGAACACGGCGTCCTGCACGGCGACGCGGGTGTCCCCGTTCTCGACGTCCCACGAGTACGTGCCCGGCGCCTCCACGGTGACGGTGTAGAGGGACGACGGGCGGGGAGCGACCTCGAACGACACCGTGGTCCCCGCGGCGAGCGCCGTCACGGTCCGGCCGGTGTCGTCGCTGAGCGGTGACGGGCCGACGGGCAGCAGGTCGACCGGTGTGTCCCGGTACCCGTGCACCTCGGACGCGGACACGGGACGGGTGTCGGCCGCCCAGCCCTGCGGGGTGTCCGACAGCGTGAACTCGATGCGCGTCGCTGCCACGACCACGGGGTGCGGGATGCTGATGGATTCCCAGGGCGAGCCGTCCACCGTCACCGACGCGATGTACGGACCCGTCGAACCGTCGGCGACCTCGATGACGGTGGGCGCGCCTCCGGGCTGCTGCAGCACGGTCCGGCGGACCGACGGCGGCACGAGCACGTAGGAGCCCGTCGCGGGTGCCAGCGGGTACAGGCCGATCGTCGCGAAGACGTACCAGGCGCTCATCTCGCCGTTGTCCTCGTCACCGGGGTACCCCTGGCCGAGGTCGGAGCCGACGAACAGCCGCTCGAGGCACTCCCGGACGATGCGGTGTGCGTCGTCGTGGTGGCCGGTGAACATCGGGAAGAACGGGATGTGGTGGGCGGGCTGGTTCGACAGTCCGAGCATGCCCATCCGCACGTCGCGCGCCTCCGTCATCTCGTGGATGGGGAAGCCGTAGGACCCGGAGTGCACGGTCGCGCCGGTCTCCGGGGTCGCGAAGAACGTGTCGAGTGCCGCGTCGAAGCGTGCCGGCCCGCCGTGCAGGTCGACCACGCCGACGCCGTCGTGCGGGGCGGTGAACGCGGTGCCCCACGCGTTCGTCTCGGTGTAGTCGTCGCCCCAGTCGCGGGGGTCGAACTCGGAGCCGACACGCCAGGAGCCGTCGGGGTCGCGTCCGATGAAGAACCCGCGCTCGGCGTCGAAGACGTTCCGGTACTGCAGGGAACGGCGCGAGAACCACTCGGCCTCCGCCTCGTAGCGGCCGAGGTCCTCCGGGGTGGTCGCCCGGGAGGCGAGCAGACCCGCCATCACGGCGAGGCCCCAGTCGTTGACGGCAGCGTCGAGGGTCCAGCTCATCCCCTCGTGGGTCGCCGTGTCGACGTGGCCGCGGAAGGCGCCCGGGAGGCTCCCCTTGCGTCCGACACGCTCGTCCCGCGGGGGGACGGTCGCGTTGCGCAGCGCGCTGCGGTACGCCTCCGCCAGGTCGAAGCCCGTGACGCCCTTCGCGGCGAGGTCGGCGAAGACCGTGTCGCTCGTGGTGCCGGTCATGCAGTCCTCGGCGCCCGGGGCGCTCCAGCGGGGTGTCCAGCCGCCGTCGTGGTGGTGCTCGACGAAGCCCTGCGCGAGTTCGCCCGCCGTGTCCGGGGTCAGGAGGGCCAGCAGTGGCCAGGCCGTCCGGTAGGTGTCCCAGAACCCGTTCGTGGTCGTGAACGGCCCGTCGACGATCTCGGGCCCGGGTTCGTCGCGGATCGGTTCGGACTGCACCGCTCCGTACGGGGAGCGGTGGTGCGGCTTCCCGGTGAGCGCGGTCTCGCCGGCACGGTTGGGGTAGAGGAACAGCCGGTGCAGACCCGAGTACAGCGAGGTCAGCTGGTCGGGCGTCGCTCCCTCGAAGGTCAGCGTCGCGAGCTTCTCGGTCCACTCCTGCTCGGCGCGGGCGCGCACGGCGTCGAACGTGCCTGCGGCGGCGAGGTTCGCGCGGGCGTCCTCGAGCGAGACGGTGGAGATGCCGAGCAGCACGTCCGTGGCGGGTCCGTCGACCGTGACCCACCCGCGCAGCAGCCCGTCGGCGCAGGTCGTGTGGTCCTCCCGTGCGCCGGCGATGCGCACGTGCACGAAGTGGGGCGGTGTGCCGGGCCGGTCGTCGAGCTCGACGTCGACCACCGCGGTGCCGTCGTCGATCGAGACGCTCGCCCCGGACACCCGGCCGTGGTGGTCGAGCACGACGCTCCGCACACCCGTGAAGCGGAAGCCGAGTGCGAACTCCCCCGCGGTCATCTCCGCGGTGACGCCGGCGTCGAGGTCGACCCGGTACCGGTGCGGACCGTCGTGCTCGTGGTCGTGGTCGAACCCGAGCGCCCGGGCGCTCCGGTCCGGATCCGGGTCGACGTGCGGGGACGGCATGACCTGGAACACCCCGCGGTCGCCCATCCACGGGGACGGGATGTGACTGGTCGCGAACGCCTGGATCGCCGGACGGAGTCGTCCCCCGGTGTCCGGTCGGTCGTGCTCCTGGTACGCGTACGGCCACCGGTTGCTCGAGGCGTCGGTCATCGGCAGGCCGAACACCCCGCCGTGCGGGAGCGCCACGAGCGGGGCGTTGTTCCCGCGTGAGAACCGGGCGGAGGCCTGGGTGCCGCGGGTCGTGCGGACGTGGTCGAGCGGTGTCGCCGGGGTCGGGCGCGCGGGACCGATGCGCACGGAGTCGAGCCAGCCGCGGAGTGCCGGGCGCTCCCCGTCGTCGTCCGAGGGGTCCGGCGCGGAGCCGAGCCGCGCCTCCAGGCGGTCCACGACCCGCCCCGCGAACGGCGTGAGGTCGACCGCCCGGCGGTTCCACTGGTCGACCCACTGCTTGCGCGCGGCGTCCTGCGCCGCTGGCGTCACGACGTCGCCGTACTGGTCGCGCGCACCGTCGTCGGCGGCGCTGCTCAGGCGCGAGCCGTCCGTGAACACCACGTCGAGCGCGAAGGCCGTGGCGTCCCAGAAGTGCCGGAGGTCGTCCTCCGTCGGTTCGCTCCGCCCCTCCGGCAGTGTCCGCTCCGGGAACCAGACCCACGAGAGCTCGTCCCCGACGGCGATCGTCCGGCCGGCGTGCTCGGGGACGATCGCCTCGACGGTCGTGTCGCCAGGATCCCGTTCGACGCGGTAGCCCTCCAGGGAGTCGAACCCGACGTCGTTCCGCGCCGCGACGGCCGTCGACGGCCCACCGCTCCGTTGCAGCTCTCGCACGCTGTCACCCTATTTGTTCCAGCGTCTGGAGGAAAACTGCGGCGTGTCAGGGCTTGTTGTGCCCGGGAGCCTTCCCCGACTTGCCCGGATGCGTCTGGGCAGCGGCACCGGTGGCGTCCTGGGGGTCCTGCACCGGGTTCGTCACCGGGCTCGACGGCTGCGGTCCGACGGACGGATCGTCGGCGGGATCGCTCGGCTGTGTCGGCTCGCTGGGCTCCTGCGCCGGCTGCGAGGGTTGCTGCGCGGGCTCGCTCGGCTCCTGGGCGGGCTGTGACGGCTGCTGCGCGGGCTCGCTCGGCTGCTGGTCGGTCGTCGTCGACGGCGAGGTCGTCCCGCTCGGGGCCGGCGTGCTGCCGTCCTTCCCGTTCAGGGCGGCGAGGGCGACCCCGATGCCGATGAGCACGAGGACGATCACCACCACGGCGGCGATGACCGGGCCGCGTCGGCGCTTCCGCGGATCCTCGGCGGCCTCGGCCGGCGGCGACGCGACGGGACCCCGTGGCCCGGCGCCGGCGCCGTTCCGCCCAGCGGCTCCGGCAGCCTGGGCACCAAGCACCGTGGTCGCGACGTCGTCGCCCGCGCTCGGCCGCTGCGTCCCCAGCACCCGCGTCGCGTCGTCCGGGCCGGAGGCGCGGGTCGGCATCGGCTGCGTCGCCTCACCGGTTCCGGAGGCACCGCTCGTCGGCATCGCCCGGGTCGCGGCGTCCGCGTCGGCGGCACCGGCAGCGCCGAACGCGGCAGCCGCACCGGCCGCGGCGGCCCGGGTGAGGGTTCCGGGGCCACCCGGGAGGAGCTGCGTGGCGGGCGCGTCGTCGTGCCCGAGGGCCCGGAGGCGCGCAGCGGCCTCGGCGGCGGTCGGACGGTCGTCGGGGTCCTGCGCCGTCATGACGTACAGCAGGGTGCGCCACGCCGTCGGCAGGTGCGGGTCGATCTCGGGGCTGCGGGTGAGCCGCGCCGTCGCGGACTCCACGGCGGTGCCGGGGAACGGCTGGCGGCCCGTCAGGCACTCGAGGAGCATCAAGCCCAGCGCGTACACGTCGACCTTGCCGGTGATCGGCCGTGCCAGCACCTGCTCCGGAGCGATGTACGCCGCCGTCCCCACGATCGTGCCGGTGCCGGTCACCCGGGCCGCGTCGCGGAGGAGCGCGATGCCGAAGTCGGCGAGCTTCACGTGGACGCCGTCCGACTCGAGCAGGACGTTCGCGGGCTTCACGTCCCGGTGCACCACACCCTGCGCGTGCGCCGCCGCGAGCCCGTCCGCGACCTGCGCGCCCACCCGGGCGGCGGTCGCCCGGTCGAGCGGCCCTTCACGGAGGCGGGTCGCGAGGTCGCTGCCCGGGACGAGCTCCATCACCAGGTAGGAATCACCGTCCACGTCGTCGAGCGCGGCGTCGTACAGGGTGACGAGGGCGGGACTGCGGAGCGCGGCGAGGGTCTGGATCTCCGCTTCGGCGCGGGCGCGCTCCCCGTGGTCGACGGCCCCGATGCGGAACACCTTGATCGCGACCTCGCGTCCGAGCTGCTCGTCGACCGCCCGGTAGACGGACGCCATGCCGCCGTGCCCGAGCGTGCCCGTGACGCGGTAGCGACCGCCGAAGACCCGTTCCTCCATGCCCGGAAACCTACCGGTGCGACCTGACGGGGCGCGCACCGCGGTGCAAAGCCGTCAGGTAGAGCCGGTGGGCGGTGATGATGAGGGCGAGCCAGGCCAGCCCGAGCGCCCACGCCGCGAGCACGTCGGTCAGCCAGTGGTGCCCGAGGAACACCCGCGAGACCCCGATCGACAGGACGAAGACCGTCCCGGCGACGATCGTCCACACCCGGGTCACGAGTCGTGACTGCCGCAGGAGCAGGAGGTACACGATCGTGCCGACGACCACCGTCGCGTTGAGCGTGTGGCCGGACGGGAACGACGGGGAGTGCTCGTACGGCGGTACCGCGTCGGCGAGCGGCGGACGTGCCCGACCGATGAGGTCCTTGCCCGCGATCGTCATGAGCAACGACCCGCCGCTCGCCGCCACGAGCAGCACGAGGGGCGTCCACGCGCGGCGCTGGATCGTGAACCCGACGAGGAACCCGAGCGCGACGATCGGCATCCCGATCGTGCCGGCCACGTCGGTCCACCACGTCACGAGGGTGTCGACGGTGGGCGACCGGAGCGTGAGCATCCAGTCGAGCACGGGACGGTCGAGCACGGCGACGTCGTCGGACTCACGCACCGCGTCGTACACCTCCGACGCTGCCCAGGTCGCGGTGACGGCCACGCCGATGCCGATCACGAGCGTCACGACGAGCAGCGGGAGCGCGCCGTAGCGGTGGCCGAGCTCCGCCCACCCGTCGGCGGAGGCGCGACCGACCCGCGTCCGCCAGGTCGTGAGGTCGACGTCCCCGACGCGGCGGTCCGGGGCCTCGGGGTGATCGGTCTGCATCGACCCACCCTGCCCGAGGACGGGTGTGCACGTGCCCGGCGTCACGCGTCGCCGCGCGGAGCGCTCAGTCCTTCGCGGAGCCGTAGTCGTCGACGATCGCCACCGACAGCGGGAACACCACGGGGAAGTCACGGAACAGCAGCCGTCCGGCGTCGGCGGCAGCGGCACGGACCTGGTCCGCGACCCACTCGGCGTGCTCGGCAGGGGCGTGCACGACGATCTCGTCGTGCACGAAGAACACCAGGTGCGGGCCGTCCGTCACGCGCCCGGGGAACCGCTCGGCCAACCGCGAGCGCAGGGACCCCATCCACGCCAGCGCCCACTCGGCGGCGGTGCCCTGCACGATGAAGTTCCGGGTGAACCGGCCCCAGCTCCGCGCCCGCGACTCGACAGCGCGCTGCATGGCCGCCGTGCCCTCGACCGAGTAGGCCTGGTTCCGCGCCGCGAACCACGAGGCGTCGGGCACCGGTGACGTCCGACCGAGCAGGGTCGTCACGGGCTCCCCGCGCTCCCCCGCCCGCGCGGCACGCTCGACGAGCCGGATGGCGTCCGGGAACGCCCGGGCGAGCCGGGGCACCAGCCGACCACCCTCGCCCTGGGTCGCGCCGTACATCGCACCGAGCATCGCGCCCTTCGCCTGCTGCCGGGTCTCGACGGCGCCGGAGGCGACCACGCCGTCGTACAGGTCACGCCCGTCGCCGGCGGCCGCCATCGCCCGGTCGCCCGCCATCGCCGCGAGCACCCGTGGCTCCAGCTGCGCCGCGTCGGCCACGACGAGCTTCCACCCGTCGTCCGCGACGACCGCCGGGCGGACGAGCTTCGGGAGCTGCATGGCTCCACCGCCGTCCGCGGCCCACCGACCGGTGACGACCCCGCCTACGAGGTACTTCGGGTGGAACCGCCCGTCCTGCACCCATTCGTCGAGCCAGGTCCACCCGTTCGCGGTGAGCAGCCGCGCCAGCCGCTTGTACTCCAGCAACGGCTCGATGACGGGGTGTTCGATCTCCTGCAGCTCCCACTTGCGGGTGCTCGTCACCATCAGTCCCGCACGGCGCAGGGAGCGGAGCACGTCCGCCGGCGAGTCGGGGTTCAGTGCCGGGTCGCCGAGCCGCTGCCGGATGACCGCCGCGATCTCCTCGAGCCGACGCGGCCGGACACCGTGCGGGACACGCGGTCCGAGCGCGTCCTCGAGCAGCCGCTCGTGCACGTCCGAACGCCACGGCAGTCCGGCGTGGAGCATCTCGGCCGCGACGAGCGCCCCCGCGGACTCGGCCGTGAGGAGCAGCCGCAGCGCTCCGGGCGACCGGGAGCCGGCGACCGCGTCGAGCTGCGCGCGGAGCTCCGTGACGGGATCCGACTCGTCGTCCGCGGGCACGACGTCGAACAGGGCATCGTCGAAGAGCCGGGCCTGGGACGGACGGGCGACCCGCGCCTCCTGGACGGGAGCGTCCCACGCGTCGACGGGAGCGGTCGCCAGCGCGGAACCACGCGCCGCCAGGGCCGTCCGCAGGATGCGTCGGCACAGGCGGAGGTCGATGCAGCGACCGACGCGTCCGCCGGCCGCGAGCACCGCGGGGTACCAGCGCGCGGTGTCGTCCCACACCCACCGGACGTCGGGGGCTTCCCGCGATGCGACGAAGGCCGCCAGGCCCGGCTCGTCCAGTCGGACCGGCTCGCCGTCCGGGGTTCCCGCGTCGGTCAGGGGCGTCGCGAGGACGCCGCCGTCGACGCGGCGGAGGACGAGGTGCACGGAACGATCATGCCGTGCGCCACCGTCAGCGCCGTGCAGCCTCCACGTCAGCCGCGCTCGTCCGGATCGTCCTCCGTGCCGCCGGGGCGGACCGCGGCGGAGTCCGCGACGTCGATCCGGACGTCGCCGTCCTCGGAGCGGGACACCTCGACGCGCGGATCGGCATCGTGCGCGGAGGAGCCGGACATGCGGCGGAGGGTGTCCTGGCGGCGTGCTTCGAAGGACATGTCGACACCGTCGTCGAGGTGGTCGCGGTCGGGCTCGGTCATGGCTGCGAGGCTACGCCGGGGGCGCTGCGGTGTCGCTCGTGGTGACCGGCGCGGTGCCGGTCCGGACCGTCCAGTGCCCTCCGCTCCCCCACCGTGCGAGCACCGCGGCGGCGAGTCGACCGGGCGGCCGGGATGCCCCGGGCGCTCGTGCACCGGCCCGGTCGGTACCGAAGACGAACTTCGCGACGCTGTCGTCGCCCTCGGTCGCGTCGTCCGGGCCGGGCGGGTCGAGGCGGAACCGCCGGGCGAACCGCACCGTGTTGGCGTCGGAGCCGAGCGCGTCGGGCAGCCCCGGGTCGAGGAGCCACGAGCGACACCGCCACCGCTCGGCCGCGTGGTCCGGCGCGAGTGCGCGGAGCACCGCCGGGGCCAGGGCGAACGAGCGGTCGCAGGCGTCCGGGTCGAGCGGGCCGGTCTCGGGCGCGTGCACGCCCCAGGCAGGGCTGCCGTCCGCCGCGGTGTCGCCGAGCTCGAACTGGAGCCGGCCGACCGCCACCACACGCGCGGTGAGGACGGCGCAGAACCAGTCGAGTCCGGTCCCGCGGAGTCCGTACCGACCGAGTTTGCGCTCCACGTCCGCGACGCTGTCGGATGCCTGCTCCGCGGTCGCCCCGTGTGCCCGGAGCCAGGACTCCGTCGACGGCACCGCGGCCCGGAGCACGTCGACGATCGCAGGGTCCCGGTCGGCCGGCGGGAGCCCGGCGACGCTCGACTCCAGGGCGGCGGCGATCCGGGTCGGGTCGGGAACGGTCCCGATCGCGCCGGTGAGGACCGACAGCCCGCCGGCCCCCTCCGCGCGTCCGGCAGCCGCACCGATCACTTCAGACCGGACGACGCCAGACCGTCGATCACGCGCCGCTGCAGCACGACGAACATGATCAGCACGGGGGCCATCGCCATCAGGCTCGCCGCCATGAGCACCGGGTAGTCGATCGTCCGGTCGCTCGACAGCGTCGCGAGGCCGGCTGCCAGCGGCATGTCCTCGGCACGGGTCGACACGACGAGCGGCCAGAGCAGTTCGTTCCACGACCAGAGCACCGTGGTGATGGCCAGGACGCTGATCGACGGGCGCGCGAGCGGCAGCATGATCCGCCAGAACGTCTGGAACGGGTTGGCGCCGTCCATGCGGGCCGCCTCCTCGAGCTCGGGCGGCATGTTGAGGAACGCCGTCCGCATCAGGAACGTCCCGAAGGCGCTGAACAAGCCCGGCGCGACGATGCCCATGAGGGTGTCCAGCCAACCGAGCCCCTGCACGATCTGGTACTGCGAGATGAGGTACACCTGCGACGGCACGAGCAGGATCGAGAGGACGATCGCGAGCAGGACGGCGCGCCCCCGGAACCGCATGCGGGCGAACGCGTAGCCGGCGAGGGTGCAGAGCACGATCTGCGCGATCGTCCGGATGACCGTGACCATGATCGAGGTGCCGAGCTGGCTGAGGAACGGCAGGCGTTCGAACACCTGGGCGTAGTTCTGCCACTGCAGCTCCCCGGGCCAGAACGTCGGCGTGACGGACTGCACCTGGGCGTTCGTGGACAGCGACATGATGATCTGCCACAGGAACGGGAACGCCATGACGAACCCGCCGACGCCGAGCACGACGTGGATCCACCAGTGGCTCCCGCCGCGACGGCCCGGTCGGCGGGCCGCCCGGGATGGTGGTGTGACCGTGGCGGTCATGCCTGCACCCACTTCCGTTGGACGCGGAACTGCACGAGCGTGACGATCCCGATGAGGACGAAGATCACCATCGCGATCGCGGCCGCGAAGCCCTTGTCGTTGTCGATGAACCCGGCGCTGTAGAAGTAGAAGACGAGCGACATCGTCTTCGGCATGACGGGGTTGGAGCTGCCGAGGATCGCGTAGAGCAGGTCGAACAGCTGGAAGCTCGAGATCGTCGTGATGATCAGGACGAAGAAGATGCTCGGGCTGAGGAGCGGCACGGTCACCGAGCGGAACTGCCGCCAGCGGGAGGCGCCGTCCAGCTCCGCGGCTTCGTACAGCTCCGGCGGGATGTCCTTCAGTCCGGCGCCGAGGATGATCATCGAGAACCCGAGCGAGGACCACAGCCCGACGAGGGACACGGCGACCAGGGCGAACCCGGGCGTCGAGATCCAGTAGGGGCCGTCGATGCCGAACCGGCCGAGGAACCAGTTCACGATGCCGTAGTCGCCGTTGAACATGATGCGCCAGACGAGCGCGATCGCAGCCGGCATCGCCACGTAGGGCAGGAAGAACAGCACGCGGTAGAACTGGGCGAACCGCAGGCCCGGCGTGTTGAGCAGGCTCGCGAGCCAGACCGCCACCGGGATCCCGAGCAGCACGATCACCGTGTAGATCACGGTGTTGAGGAGGGATTGGTACAGCTGCGGGTCGGAGACGAGTCGGACGTAGTTGGCGATGCCGCTGAACGTCGCGCCGCCGAACACGCCCCAGGTCGTGAACGAGTACCAGAACGTCTGGATGATGGGCCAGATGTAGAAGGTCCCGACGCCGATGAGCAGCGGGAGGACGAACAGCCACGGCCAGAAGCCGTCCGTCCGGCGGGCGGGCCGCCGCGTCGAGGCGCCGTCCGGGTGCTCGGCCCCCGGGGCCCCGGGCCCGGACGACTGCTGCGTCCGGGCCGGGGTGCTCGCGGTGGGGTGCCGCTCGGTGTGGATCGTCACGGGTTCCGACTCACTGTTCCTTGGCGAGGGCGGCGTCCATCTTCTGGGCCAGCTGCTTCGCGACGTCGTCGACCGGCGTCGAGCCGTCGAACGCGCTGGGCAGGAGGTTGGTCTCGAGGGTGTTCCACGCGGCCGTGTTCTTCGAGACGGGCAGGGGCTTGGCGTAGTCGACGGCGTCGAGGAAGACCTGCAGGTCGGCGCTCGGCATGGTCTTCGTGAACGCGTCCTGCGTCCCCTCGTACGCGGGGATCACCGCTCCCATGTCGCCCTGCTGCTGCTGGGCCTGCTTGCTGGCGAGGTAGGCCTGGAGCGCCTGCGCGGCGGCCTTGTGCTTCGTGTTCGCGGACACCACGTTCGAGACGCCGTGGATGACAGTGGCCTGCTCCTTGCCCTTCGGCAGCGGGTAGACGACGACGTCCTTCTCGAGCGACGTGCCGGTGAGGGCGGACCGGAACCAGCTGCCGCCCTGGTACATGGCGAGCTTGCCGGACGTGAACCACTGGTCGGCAGTGGTGTCGGTCAGCTGCTTGATCGAGGGCGACGCGCCGGACTTGATGAGGTCGGTCCAGAACTGCAGTCCGGCCTCGGAGGCCTTCGTGTCGTACTCGGACTTCTTGCCGTCGGCGGAGATCACCTTCCCGCCCGCCTGGAAGATCGTGTCGTAGTAGGTGGTCTGACCGTCCATCCCGCCCGCGGCACCGTACGCACCCTCGGCCTTGAGCTTCTCGGACAGCTCGGCACCGGTCTTCTGGAAGTCGTCCCAGGTCCAGTCCTTCGACGGCATCGCGACCCCGGCCTTCTGGAACAGCGCCTTGTTCATCCACACGCCGATCGTGTCGAAGTCCTTCGGGACGCCGTACTGGGTGCCGTCGTAGGTGTAGAGCCGGTCGAGCGCCGTCGAGTACTTCGCGGGGTCGATCGCGCCGGCCTTGACCGCCCCCGTGATCGGAGCGAGCTTGCCGTTCGCCGCGTACAGCTGGAAGTTCGGCCCGTTCATCCAGAACACGTCGGGCAGGGTGTCGCTCGACCCCTGTGTCTGCAGCTTCGTCCAGTAGTTGGCGAACGGCGTCACGTCGACGTTCACCGTGATGTCCGGGTACTCCTTGTTGAACCCTTCGAGGTTCGCCTTGATCGCCTTGACCTGGTTCTCGTCCCAGACGGCGTAGGTCAGGGTGGCCTTGGTGTCCTTGGCGGCCTTCTCGTAGTCGCCGCCGGAGCCGGTGGCGCCGGAGGACGTGCTGCAACCGGCGAGCAGCACGGCTGCGCCGATCGCGGCGACGGCGCCCAGGAGCGCGCGGCGGCGACCGCGGCCCTTCGCGGAGGTGGGTGCGTGCATCGGGTGTCCTTTCGCGAGTCCGTCAGCGGGTGACGGCCGGGGTGTGGGTGGTGAAGTGTGCGATCGTCTCGGCGGGGAGCGGCGGGACGTCGATGGGGACGGAGCCGCTGCGGAGCGACCGGGTCGCGAGGGCTCCGGCGGCGACGGCGGCGCGTGCCGCGATCGGGGAGAGCGTCGTGGGCTCCCCCAGGGCGACGTGGCGGAGGAACTCGGTCATCGTGATGAGGTCGGCGTCCGCGTGGCCGTCGGCGACACCGTCGATCGGGTACTCACGATCGCCCGTGACGTCCCAACCCCGACGGTGCGTCCAGACCTTGACCACGCCCCCACCGGTGTCGCCGATGTTCTCGAGACGTCCTTCGGTGCCGATGACGGTGTAGTTGCGCCAGTAGTCCGGCGTGAAGTGGCACTGCTCGTAGCTCGCCTGCACGCCGTTGTCGAGGGTCATCATCACCATCGAGACGTCCTCGACGTCGACCACCGGGTTGAGACCGGTCTGGGCGAGCGGCGGCCAGTTGTCGAGGGAGAACCAGTCCCCCATGAGTTCGCCGCTTCGGTCACGACGGTCGGTGACGTCGCCGTAGACGGACAGGGAACCCATCCCGACCACCCGCGCGGTGTCGCCGCCGCCCAGGGCGTGGATGACGTCGAGGTCGTGGCTGGCCTTCTGCAGCAGCAGGGAGTTGACCTTGGCGCGGTCCGCGTGCCAGTCCTTGAAGTAGTAGTCGCCACCGTTGCCCACGAAGTGCCGGCACCAGACCGCCTTGACCTGCCCGATCTCGCCGCGGTCGACGATCTCGCGCATGAGCCGGACGACGGCCGCGTGGCGGAAGTTGTGCCCCACGTAGAGCGGCGTCCCGGTCTCGGCAGCGGTGTTGAGCACGGCGTCGGCATCCTCGACCGTGATGGCGAGCGGCTTCTCGAGGTAGACGGCGATGCCGGCACGCAGCAGGTCGATCGCGATGGCCGCGTGGGTCCAGTCCGGCGTCGTGACGATCGCCGCGTCCACCTCGCCGACGAGGTCACCGTGCTGCGCGACGACGAGTGCGTCGGGGTACTCGGTGCGAGCGCGTTCGCGTCCCTGCTCCGTGACGTCCGCGACCGCGGTGACCCGCGCCTCCAGGTCGGGTGCGGCGTCAGCTGCCTCCGCCACGTGGCGCGCGATCGCCGCGCGCTGTCCCATGCCGACGATGCCGACCCGGAGGGGTCCTGTCGTGAACGCGTCACCCATGCTCATCTCGCTCCCTTGCGTGATTGTGACGCCCATGATGCCGAATCGATCATGAATGCACAATAGGTGCTCAACGAACGCTCATGCAGGTCCGTCCACGGGTTTTACACGATGGAAACGTTCTCCACAGGGACGGCGACGTGGAGTACCCCGCGATGCCCGGTCAGTCGGCGACGACGAGCTCCACGCCAGCACTGGCGAGGTCGGCGGCGAACGCGGCCGGGACCGGCTGGTCCGTGACGAGCGCGTCGATGCGGTCGAGCGGACAGATACGGGCGAAGGTCGCCCGCTCGATCTTGGTCGAGTCGGCCACGACGATCACCCGGCGGCCCACCGAGGCGAAGTGACGGCTGACCTCGGCCTCGCCTTCGTGCATCGTCGTCGCGCCGTACTGGCCGCTCAGGCCGTCCACCCCGAGGACCACGACGTCGAGCGCGAACTCGTCCAGGGTGTCGCGGACCAACGGCCCCACGAGTTCGTACGACTGTCGGCGCGCGACCCCGCCGGTCACGACGATCTTGACGTTGGAACGGACCGACAGCTCGTACCCGATGTTGAGCGCGTTCGTCACGATCGTCACGCCGTACTCGCCGTCCGCACGGGTGAACCGCTCGCTCTTGCCGAGTTCCCTCGCCACCTCGGTCGTCGTGGTGCCGCCGTTCAGACCGACCGTGTCGCCGGGGTGCACCATCCGGGACGCCGCTCGCGCGATGGCCGTCTTGGCCTCGGCCTGCCGGGCGATCTTGTACTGCAAGGGCAGCTCGTACCCGGCACCGAGGGCAGCTGCTCCGCCGTGCGTACGCGTGACGAGCCGCTGGTCGGCGAGCGTCGCGAGGTCGCGTCGCGCGGTCGCGGGCGAGATCCCGAGCATCTCCCCGATCTCGGCGATCGACACGTTGCCCCGTTCGCTCACGAGTTCGAGCAGGGCGTTGAGCCGCTGTTGCGGAGTCATGTCGGCCATCCTAGGCGGTCGTCGTGCGCAGTCGGTGATCGGAATTGACGTTTTGCTCTTCCGTCGAGCACGATCGCTCGCTACGCTTCCAGATCATCGATCACCAGGATCGATCCGGATCGGAAGGCACCCATGACCGACACCTTCGTGAGCGCGGAACTGGCCTCGCAGCCGGAGACGTGGCGCGCCGCCGCAGCGCTCCTGCCGTCGTTCGTCGACGCACTCCCCCAGCCCGGCGAGCGTGTGGCCGTCGTCGGCTGCGGGACGAGTTGGTTCATCGCGATGAGCTACGCCGTCGCCCGCGAGCAGGCCGGTCTCGGCGTGACGGACGCCTTCGCCGGCTCCGAGTACCCCCTGACCCGGGAGTACGACCGTGTGGTCACGATCAGCCGCTCCGGGACGACGACCGAGATCGTCGACCTGCTCAGCGCACTGCCGGGGCAGCGCACCGTCCTGATCACCGCCGTCCCGGACAGCCCCGCCGCCGCGGTCGCCGACGACGTCGTCCCGCTGCCGTTCGCCGACGAACGCTCGGTCGTGCAGACCCGGTTCGCCACCACCTCCCTCGCGCTCCTGCGCGCCTCGATCGGCGACGACGTGGACGCGCTCGCCGCACAGGCGGAGACCGCGCTCGCACTGCCCATCGACGACCTGCTGGACGCGGAACAGGTCACCTTCGTGGGCCGCGGCGCCGCCGTCGGACTCACCTTCGAGGCCGCACTGAAGACGCGGGAGGCCGCCCAGTTCTGGGCCGAGTCGTACCCGGCCATGGACTACCGCCACGGTCCGATCGCGATCGCACAGCCCGGTCGGCTCGTCTGGTCCCTCGGCGAGGCGCCCGAAGGGCTCGCCGACGACGTCGCCGCGACCGGCGCGCGGTTCGTCCATCACGACCTCGACCCGATGGCCGGTCTCGTCGTGGCGCACCGGTTCGCGGTCGCCCTGGCCGAGGGTCGCGGGCTCGACCCGGACAACCCGCGATCCCTCACCCGATCGGTCATCCTCACCTGATGCGCGGGGCGCGTGCGGTGCTCGGGGTCGACGTCGGCGGCACCGGGATCAAGGCCCGGCTCACCGACGGCGACGGACTCGTCCTCGACGAGACCCGGGTGCCCACGCCCCGCGACGACCCGAGTGCGGTCGCACTCGCGGACGTCGTCGCAGACCTCGCTGCAGCAGCGCTGGACCACGCCGACCTCGACGCGATCGGCCTCGTCACACCCGGGGTGGTCGACGAGCGATCCGGGCGGGTCGTCCTGGCCGTCAACCTGGGCTGGCGCGACGTCCCCGTCCGGGACCGCGTCGCATCGGCCGTCACAGCGCGGGGGATCGACGTCCCCATCGCGTTCGGGCACGACGTCCGTGCCGGCGCCCTCGCCGAGACGACCGGTGCCGGCGCCGGGCTGACCGTGGGGTCCGTCGCGTTCGTCCCGGTCGGGACCGGCCTCGCGAGCGCGCTCGTCGTGGACGGCTCGGTCGTCCCCGGTGGAGGATGGGCCGGCGAGATCGGCCAGGTCCGCATCCCGTCCGGCCCCCACGCGGGACGCCGTGTCGAGGAGATCGCCTCGGCCGGGGGAGTCGCACGTCGCTCCGGGGCGGCGACCGCGCACGAGGCGATGCTGCGGGTGCGCGCCGGTGATCCCGTCGCCACGGCCGCCTGGGACGACTGCGTCGCCGTGCTCGCGGACGCCCTCGTGTGGACGACCGCAGTCGCCGGATGCCACACGATCATCGTCGGCGGGGGACTCGCCGAGTCGGGAGCGACACTGTTCGACCCGCTCACCGCAGCCGTCGCCGAACGGCTGGACGGCCTCCGCGTCCCCACGCTCGTCCCGGCCCGACACGGTGACGCCGCAGGCGCGATCGGTGCCGGGCTGCTGGCGATCCGATCGCTCGAGGCAGGGGTCCGGGTGTGACGACCCTCGTGACCGCGCGGCGCATCGTGACCGCCCACGCCGACCTGCGCGACGGGTGGCTCGTCATCGACGACGCCGACACGGCGGGAAGTGTCGGCACGGTCAGGGGTACCGGCACGGGGACACCGCCCACGACCGATCGCACGATCGCGGTCGAGGGCACGATCGTCCCCGGGATGGTCGACCTCCACGCGCACGGTGCCCTCGGGCACGACTTCTCCCGCTGCGACGCCGGCCAGGCCGTCGCGGCAGCCGCGCACCACCGGACGCGCGGGACGACCACGCTCGTCGCCTCGATCGCGACCGGTCCGGTGGAGGACACCGCCGCCGCGCTCGCCCGCCTGCGCCCGCTCGTCGCCGCCGGGACGCTCGGCGGCCTGCACCTCGAGGGCCCGTGGCTGTCGCCCGCACGACGTGGCGCACACCGGGCGGACCTCCTGCACGCCCCCACCCCCGGCGAGCTCGACGCCTACCTCGCGGCCGCCGACGGCGCGCTCCGGATCGTCACCCTCGCCCCGGAACTCCCGGGAGCCCTCGACGCCGTGCGCCGCCTGGTCGCCGAGGGGGTCGTGGTCGCGCTGGGGCACACCGACGCCTCCGCGGACGAGACCCGGCAGGCCATCGACGCCGGTGCCACGCTCGTCACGCACCTGTTCAACGGCATGCCGCCCGTGCACCACCGGGCACCCGGGCCGGTCGGCGTCGCGCTGACCGACGAACGGGTCCTCCTCGAGTGCATCGTCGACGGCCACCACCTCGACTCCGTCACGGTCGACCTCGTGCAGCGCGCTGCACCCGGCCGGACGGTCCTGGTCTCCGACGCGATGTCGGCGACCGGCTGTGGGGACGGTGACCACACGATCGCCGGCTCGGCGGTCTCGGTGCGCGACGGGGTGGCCGTGCTGGCCGACGGCTCCTCGCTCGCCGGCAGCACGATCACGGTCGCCGACGCCGCACGCCGGCTCCTGGCCTCCGGCACACCCCTTCGCGAGGTCGTCGCCGCGTCGGCGACACGTTCCTCGCGTCTGCTCGACGCGCCCGCGCCCCTGAGCATCGGCGCACCCGCCGACGTGCTGGTGATCGACGACGCGAGCAGCGCCTGGACGCCGCTGTCCCTCGAGGCGGTGCGCTCGTGATCCTCGTCATCACCCCGAACCCGGCCGTCGACGTCACCTACCGCGTGGCGGAGCAACGCATCGGCGAGACGCAGCGCGTCCTCGACGTCGCTCGACGACCGGGCGGGAAGGGCCTGAACGTCGGGCGCGTACTCCACACGGCGGGCGCCTCGACGCGGGCGCTCCTGCCCCTGGGCGGCGACGCCGGACGGTGGATCGCCGACGCGCTCGACGAGTTCGGCCTCGCACACACGGACGTCCCGCTGCGCGGCGCGACCCGCACCACCGTCACGGTGGTCGACGACGTCGCCCACCCGACCATGTTCGGAGAGCCCGGACCGGACGTCTCGGCCGACGAGTGGACGGCCGTCGCCGCTACGATCGAGCGCGCGCTCTCCGACGAGCCCGTCGATGCCCTCGTGGTGTCCGGATCGCTACCGCGCGGCGCGGATCCTCGGGTCGTCGCGACGTGGGTCGCCTCGGCGCGGGCGCACGGCGTCGTCAGCGTGGTCGACTGCTCCGGCGACGCGCTCCTCGCTGCGGCTGCCGCCGGAGCGACGATCTGCAAGCCGAACGCCGCCGAGCTGCTCGAGGCCACGGGAGCCCCCGACGAACGGTCCGGTGCGCTCCGGTTGCTCGAACACGGCACCGCCGTCGTCGTGGTGTCCCGCGGCGCCGACGGGATCGCCGCGCACACCACCGACGGCGTCGTCTCGGTACCGGCGGTGCAGGGCATCACCGGGAACCCGACCGGTGCCGGGGACGCGGCGACGGCGGGACTCGTCCTCGCCCTCGTCGAACGACACGCACCGAACGCGGAGCACCAGGGTCGCGCGGCCGACCTCGTGGACGCAGCGGTGCTCCGTTCGGCCGCTGCGTACGGGGCCGGTGCAGTCCTCCGCCCGGTCGCCGGCGAGGTGGACTCCGCCGCCGTGCACCGCTTCCTGGCCGACCCGCTGCTCCGTCCCGTCACCGACCCGCTGCACCGTCCCGTCCCGCACCCCCACGACCCCTCCGGGAGCCACGCATGATCACCGACCTCGCCCTCACCGGACTCCTCGACGCAGCACGGACGACGCACCGGGGTGTCGGCGCCTTCAACGTCGTCCTCCTCGAACACGCCGAGGCGATCGTCGCCGGTGCCGAGCTCGCCGGGCTCCCCGTGATCCTCCAGATCAGCGAGAACTGCGTCCGGTACCACGGCGGCCTCGCGCCGATCACGACGGCCACCCAGGCGATCGCACGGTCCGCCGACGTCGAGGTGCTCGTCCACCTCGACCACGTCGAGGACCAGGACCTCGTGACGGCGGGCATCGCCCTCGGGGTGGACTCGATCATGTACGACGGCTCGCACCTCGACTTCGCCGCGAACGTCGAGGCCACGCGACGTCTCGCCGTCCGGTGCCACGATGCCGGCGTCGCGATCGAGGCCGAGCTCGGGGAGGTCGGCGGGAAGGACGGTGTGCACGCTCCTGGCGTGCGCACCGACCCGGACGACGCGGCCGCCTTCGTCGCCGACACCGGCGTGGACGCCCTCGCCGTGGCGGTCGGGACGTCGCACGCGATGCAGACCCGAGAGGCGTCGGTCGACCGTGAGCTCGTGGGGCGTCTCCACGCTGCGGTGCCGGTCCCGCTGGTCCTGCACGGGTCGTCCGGGTTGTCCGACGAGGAACTCCGCGGGGCGGTGCGGGCGGGCATGACGAAGGTCAACATCTCGACGCACCTCAACGGCCTGTTCACGCGGGCACTGCGCGAGGTGCTCGACGATCGTCCGGACGTCGTCGACCCGCGGAAGTACGTCGGCGCCGGGCGCGAGGCCGTCGCGTCCGAGACGGCACGGCTGCTCGCCCTGCTCCACGGCTGACGGGCCGGGCACCGGTCAGCAGAGCGGGACGTTCACCGCCAGACCGCCCATCGCGGTCTCCTTGTACTTCGTGGACATGTCGGCGCCCGTCTGCCGCATCGTCTCCACGACCTGGTCGAGCGAGACGTGGTGGACGCCGTCACCGCGGAGTGCCATGCGGGCGGCGTTGATCGCCTTGTTCGCCGCGATGGCGTTGCGCTCGATGCACGGGATCTGGACGAGGCCGCCGATCGGGTCGCAGGTCAGCCCGAGGTTGTGCTCCATCGCGATCTCGGCGGCGTTCTCCACCTGCTCGGGCGTCCCGCCGAGGACCTCGGCGAGCCCGGCCGCCGCCATCGACGCCGCGGAGCCGACCTCGCCCTGGCAGCCGACCTCGGCACCGGAGATCGAGGCGCGTTCCTTGTAGATCGAGCCGATCGCCCCGGCCGTCAGGAGGAAGCGGACGACGGCGTCGTCCCGGTCGGCGGCGGTGACGCTCGGGACGTACGTGAGCGCGTAGTAGAGCACCGCCGGGATGATCCCCGCGGCCCCGTTCGTCGGCGCGGTGACGACGCGTCCGCCCGTGGCGTTCTCCTCGTTGACGGCCATCGCCATGAGGTTCACCCACTCCATCGCGAAGAGCGGGTCGTGGTCGGGGTCGTCCCGGGTGAGCTGGTCGTACCAGTTCGCGGCCCGCCGACGGACGGTGAGCCCGCCGGGCAGGGTGCCGCTCCGCTGAACGCTCCGCTCGACGCAGGCCTCCATCACGTCGTGGATCCGCAGCAGTCCGGCGCGGACGTCCTCGGCGCTACGGGTGGCGGTCTCGTTCGCGAGCGCGACACCACTCACCGCCAGCCCCGATCCGGAGCAGGCGGCGAGGAGTTCGGCACCGCTGGAGAACGGGTACGGCACCGCGTCGTCGACGGGGATGGCGGCCTCGGAGACGGCACCCTCGGAGTCGTTCGTGATGAAGCCGCCGCCGATCGAGTAGTAGGTCTCCTCGGCGAGGACGGCACCGGCGGCGTCCACGGCGCGCAGCCGCATGGCGTTCGGGTGCCGGGGGAGCATCGTGAGCGGGTGCAGGACGATGTCGGCGAGCCGGAACGGGACCGTCGCTCCGCCCGCGAGGCGCAGTGTGCCGGAACGCTCCAGCTCGGCCAGCGACGCGGCCATGGCGTCCGGGTCGACGGTCTCCGGGTCGGAGCCCATCAACCCCGCGACCACGGCACCGAGCGTCCCGTGGCCCTGGCCCGTCGACGCGAGCGACCCGTAGAGGTCGACGGACACGGCAGCCACCGGGGCCCCGGCGAGCCGAGCGGCGAAGGCAGCGCCGGCACGCATCGGCCCGACGGTGTGGGAGCTCGACGGGCCGATCCCGATGGAGAACAGATCGAACACGGAGACCGGCACCACGCCACACTAACCCGTCCGGACGGGAAGGGCGTCAGCGTCGCCGACCCTCGGTCGGCATGAGGATCCAGAGGACCACGTAGGCGACCCAGAGCGGTCCGGGGAAGAAGCTCAGGACCACCCAGGCGATGCGGACGAGGGCGCGGGACCAGCCGAAGCGGTCGGCGATACCGGCACAGACCCCGGCGAGGAGACGACCGGTGCGGGGACGGATGAGTGTGTTCATGCCGTCGACGCTACGGGCACCCGGCACGCCCGCCCACCCGGGGACCACCCGGGTTCGGGGTGGGGAGAACCCTACCCCGAACAGAGCTCGCCGTGGACCGCTCCATCGGCCTGTCCGTGCGAGACTGTGGCCATGCCCATCCTCAACAAGGACATGCAGGTCTGCATCTCACTCGCCGCCCGACCGAGCAACATCGGCACACGGTTCCACAACTTCCTCTACGACGAGCTCGGGCTGGACTTCGTGTACAAGGCGTTCAACACGGGGGACCTCGCTGGCGCGGTCACGGGCATCCGCGCGCTCGGCATCCGGGGGTGTTCGGTCTCGATGCCCTTCAAAGAAGCGATCATCCCGCTCGTCGACGTCGTCGAGGACTCCGCGGCGGCGATCGAGTCCATCAACACCGTGGTGAACGACGACGGCGTCCTCACCGCGTCGAACACCGACTACGAAGCGGTCGCGTCCCTGCTCGCCACCCACGCGGTGGACCCGGCGGCGACCGTCGTGCTCCGTGGTTCCGGCGGCATGGCGAAGGCGGTGACCGCAGCGTTCCGGGGCGCGGGGTTCGACCACCTGACGGTCGTCGCCCGCAACGAGCGCACCGGGAGCGCCCTCGCATCGCAGTACGGGTACCAGTGGGTGGCCGAGGAGCACGAGGCGCCCGAGTCGGACGTGGTCGTCAACGTCACCCCGCTGGGGATGCGCGGCGACGAGCAGGACACCCTCGCGTTCGACCAGGACCGGATCCGGGCGGCGTCGACGGTGTTCGACGTCGTCGCCTTCCCCTCCGAGACCCCGCTGGTCCGCGCGGGTCGCGCAGCGGGGAAGCAGGTCATCACCGGCGCCGAGGTGATAGCCCTGCAGGCGGCACGCCAGTTCGAGCGGTACACGGGCGTCGCGCTGACCGACGACCAGGTGCGTCGGGCGAGCGAGTTCAGCCGCGCGGAGTAGCCCGCCCCTCGGCGACCCACCCGAGCCGGCGCAGTGTCTCGACGTTGCGCACCCACAGCACCGGCTGCAGCAGGAACCCGGGCACCCACGCGCCCGGGCCGGCCACCGGGTTCTCGACGATGGTGACCTTGCAGCCGCGCCGGTGTTCCTCGACGGTGAGCTCCACGCGGGCCTCGCCGATGGGCCACCCCTTCGGCTGGATGACCATCCGGTGCGGCGGTTCCCACGCGAGCGACGTCGTCTCGTCGTTGATGACGAACGGCCACGAGCCGAACGAGTGGTGCAGCCGGGTCCCCACCGCGGGCCAGCCGGCGTCCTGACCGCGCATGCGTGAGGCGCCGACCACCCAGGTCGTGAAGAGCCAACCGTCGGCGAGCACGTCGAAGACGTCCTCCGGACGGCAGTGCAGGATGCGGACGTTCTTGGCCATGATCAGTCCTCCGGTGCGAGATCGACGTGCTCGGGCAGCCCGAACGTGTGGCGGAGCGCGCTGCGAGCGGCGTGCCACCCGGCCATGCCGTGCACGCCGGGGCCGGGCGCCGACGACTCCGAGCAGAGGTACATGCCGCCACCCATCCGCCAGGGGTCCGACGACAACACGGGCCGCTTCACGAGCTGCCAGAAGCTGGCGGCTCCGGCGGCGATGTCGCCACCGACGTAGTTCGGGTTGTACCGGGCCATGTCCACGGCGGTCCGGCTGCTCGACTCGAGGATCGTGTCGCGGAACCCCGGCGCGAACCGCTCGATCTGACGGGTGACCACCTCGGTCTGGTCGACGTCCGAGCCGGCGGGTACGTGCGCGTACGCCCAGAAGACGTGCCGGCCCTCCGGCGCGCGGCTCGGGTCGACCACGGTGGGTTCCGAGCCCAGGACGTAGGGCCGCTCGGCGTGCTGCCCCCGGGCGACGCTCCCCTCGGCGGCCGCGATCTCCGCCCGGGTGCCGCCGATGTGCACGGTCCCCGCCTTGCGCAGCAGTTCGTTCGTCCACGGCACGGGGTCTGACAGTGCGAAGTCGACCTTCGCCGCCGCGTTGCCGAACCGGAACCGGCGCAGCGCTCCACGCCGTGGCGTCGGGATCTGCTTGCCGGCGATGCGCAGCATTCCCGGCACGCTCGTGTCGAAGAACACGGCCTTCGCCGGGGTGACGTCGGCGAGCGAACGGATCTCACGGCCGGTCTCGATCCTGCCCCCGTGCGCGACGAGGTCCGCGGCGAGCGCGTCGACGATCGCCTGGCTCCCGCCGATCGGCACGGGCCACCCGCGGCCGTGCGCGTAGGCGCCGAGCGAGAGGGCGGCCGCAGCCGTGGCGAGCGAGGGGAGGTGCTGGATCGAGTGGGCGGCGACACCGGAGACCATCGCGGGGGCCACGTCGTCACGGAAGCGGAGGTTCCAGGCGCGCGTCCCCTGCTCGAGCGCACGGAGCCCGAAGCGCGCCACGCTCACCGGGTGGCGCGGGATGTGCAGGAGCGCGTCCGTCGCGAAGTCGGACACCTGGTCGGCGTTGCCCGCGAGCGGGAGCATGAGGTCGCGGAAGGCCCGGCCGTCGACCCCGAGTTCCTCGGCGGTGCGGGCGAGGTCCCGGTACGCGATCCCGGCACGGCCGCCGTCGAGGGGGTGACCGTACTGCACCTCGGGGAGTCGGAGTTCGATCCGGGACTCGAGCCGGAAACGCCGGAAGAACTCGGACTGCAGCGCCATCGGGTGGACGGCGGAGCAGACGTCGTGGAGGAAGCCCGGGAGCGTGAGCTCGGCGGTCCGGGCACCGCCCCCGATGGTCTCGTTCCGCTCGACCACCTCGACCGACAGCCCGGCGCGCGCGAGGGTCACCGCTGCTGCGAGTCCGTTCGGCCCGGCCCCGACGACCACCGCATCCACCATGCCCCGAGCCTAGGGACCCCCGCCTGCACGCCGACTCGGTCAGATGACCGACGCGCCGGTCGCGACGGCGATCCGTTTGCGCGCGAGGACCTCGTCGACCCGGTGCGCACCAGCGATCAGGGCGGCGGCCTCGGGGTGGACGAAGCCTGCGATCGCGATCACGTCGTCCCGGATCTGCTCGAGCGGCGCGGCGTCGATCGGCTCGTGGTGCGCCAACCGGTTCCGGAAGCGTCGGACATCGTCGAGGCGCCGGTGCAGCTGCTTCCGTCGGACGCGGCCCAGACCAGGGAACGCCCGGACGATGCGCGGCTGCCAGAGCGTCGTCTCGTAGCTCCAGAGTGGGTCGCGGGCGATTCCGGCGTCGGTCAGGCCGACCCAGAGGCCGAAGCTCGTCGCCGCGACGACGCGATCAGGGGCAGGGTCGTGATCACCGCGGCGAACGAGCGTCCTGATCGCGTCGTCGACGGCACGGCGCTCGCGCTCGAGCAGTCGGACCGACGGATCGTTCCACCAGTCATCACGGCGGTCGCGGCGCATGGCGTCGTGGACGGCATTGCGCACGAACACCTCGAGGCAGGCGACAGGACCCCAGAACGCCGTGGTGAGTTCCGTGTTCCACGCGTACAGGCGGGCGGCGAGGTCTGCGCGGCCGGCGTACCTGCGTCGGTAACGCTCGAACCGGGGCGTGCTCAGCAGCGCGGGGAGTGTGGGGAGCGTGGCCGGATCGATCAACGCACACCCCCTGAGACGACGATTGCCCCAGGAGTCCGGCAGTGCCGAATGGTCCTGGGGCGTTACGGCCTCAGACTAGCGATAACCGAACTGGTATGTCAAGTACCAGCGCGCTCGGTCAAGCCCGCGCCGAGTCCGGGTCCGCCGGGTCCGTCCCGTCGTCCCCGCCGTCGGCCTCGTCCGGCTCGTCGGCGTCCGACGCCGTCGACCCCACCGGGTGCTCGGCGAGCAGCACAGCGAAGTCCTCGTCGAGCATCTGCTGCAGACGCTCGTCACGACCGATCTCGTAGTCCTCCGTCGGGCGCTGCGCCCACCCGAGGCGACCGACCACGGTCGTCCCGATGTCGTCCCACGCCCGTGCCCGGGCGGCGAGCACGATGCCGTCCACGAACCCCTGGTCGGCCCGTCGGGCGTCGAGCATCGTCGCGAGCTGCTCGTACGTGGCCTCACGCGTGCGGAGCTTGAGGTCGTCGCCGCGCCGGTAGTCGTGCTGGTGCCGGGACCGCCCCTTCTGCTTGCTCGCCTTCGCGCGGATCTCCCGCATGCGCTCGGCGTCGCCGCGCTGTTCCTCGGCCATCCGGTGCAGTTCGTCGCGGGTGGCCTCGGCGATGACGGCGTGGTCGAAGTACCCCTGGTCACGGAGCGCGTTCGTGATGATCCGGTTGGCGACGGCGACCGTCACGGCGGCCTTCGCGATGAGGAACCCCTCGTCGACGGCGCGCTTCAGTTCGACCTGGCTGACGGGCCGGTCGCGCACGTCGTGCTTGCTGCGTCGTCCGAACAGGGCCATGCCGACGACGATACCGGCGTCCTCCGTCCGTCCGCCGACGATCCCCCGGCAGGTGGACCCGGATCCGGCCCGGGAGGGACGACCCGCCGCTCCGGCGTCCGTACCGTCGGGTGCATGGCCATCTCCTCGGAACCTCCCCGCACCGGACTCGGGACGGCGAGTCTCGTCCTCGGCATCTGCTCGTTGCTCGCCGGCTGGACGTTCGTCGCGCCGGTCATCGGGCTCTGCCTGGGCATCGCGTCGCGGAGTCGGGAGCCGCTCGCCCGCGGGCGCGCGGGCTGGGGCGTCTTCCTCAACCTCGTCGCCCTGGCGGTGTGGATCCTGCTGCTCGCCCTGTTCGTCGTGGGGGGCGCGTTCGCGGTCTGGACGGGTGTGACCCCGGGGTCCTGACCGCGGCGCGTCAGAGCACCAGCCCGTACACGGCGACGTCGACCCGGTGGGGCCCGAGCGGCAACGCGCTCCGCAGGGTCCCCTCGTGCGTGAAGCCGAGGCGCTCGGCGAGACCACGGCTGCGCTCGTTGCCCACCGCCGTCCGGATCTCCACGCGCGCCGAACCGCGTGCCCGGGCGACCCCGACGAGGACGGTGGCGGCGCGGCGGACGATGCCCCGTCCCTCCAGGCCCGCGTCGATCCAGTAGCCGAGCGATGCCTGTCCGAGGTACGGGTCGAAGGCGAGCGAGGCGGCTCCCACGATGCGGTCGTCCTGCCGGATGACGCAGGGCAGTGAGCGGTCCATCGCGTACTGGCCGAGCAGGTGTTCGGTGAGGAGCGCGATGCCCTCGCGGGTCTGCGGTCCCCACGCCCACGGTTCCGCAGCACGGAGCCGGTCGAGGTTCGCCAGCACGAGTTCGTGCACGGCAGCGACCGTCGTCAGGTCACGCAGCGTCAGCGTGCAGCCGTCGCCGAGGTCGCGTCCGAATGCCGTCACTCCTCGACACTAGGCACGTGCGCGCCTACTCGTACCGGAGCGCCTCGATCGGGTTCTGTCGTGCCGCCCGACGCGCGGGAAGGGTCCCCGCGAGGAAGGCGATGAACATCACCACGAGGATGATCGTGACGACCGAGCTCGGGGCGAACTGCATGATCTGCAGGCCGGGGAGGTCCTTGAGGACGCTGCCGGCGAGCAGGTTCGAAATGCCGGTACCGAGGAGGATGGCCACGCCGGCACCGATCGCGCTGCCGAGGAAGCCGATGAACACCGCCTCGAGCGAGAACAGCGTGTAGACCTTGCCGCCGCCCATGCCCATGGCCTTCATCAGGCCGATCTCGCGGGTGCGCTCCTGCACGCTCATGAGCAGGGTGTTGATGATGCCGAAGCCCGCTGCGACGAGCGCGATCACCGCGAAGGCGTTGAGGACGCCGACGATGCCGTTGATCACGGTCTGGAACTGCCCGAGCTGGTCCTGGATGGTCTGCCCCGTGTAGCCGTCCTTCGACAGGGCGTGCTTCACGTCCGAGACGGACGCGCCGCTCGTGAGCGTGGCGGTGGCGCTCGCGTACGACGTGGCGATCGACGCGGGCTTGCCGGTCTCCTGCGCCGCCTGCATCGCGTCGGTGAGGGACGCGTTCGCGCCGGCGCCGCCGCCGAACAACGACTCGTTCTGCACGCCCGCGACGGTGGCGGTGAGGGTGTGCTGGTTGCCCTGGTAGTCGTCGACGGCGAGCGTGATCCGCTTGCCGACCGCCTCGGACGCCGTGCCGAGACCGAGGTTCTTCAGGTAGTTCGTCGGCAGGAGCACCTGGTTCCCCGCCGAGGACGAGTCGTCGAGCTGCTTGCCCGCCGCGAGGTCCGCGTCGAGCTCGCCGGCGTTGGCCGACACGTCGACGACGTACTTGCCGTGGTCGGCGTACTCGACCCACTTCGTGCTCAGGGCGACCGCAGGCCGGACGCTCTTGACGCCGGAGACGCCCCGGATCTTGTCGACGTCCGACTGCGAGAGGTACGCGAACGTCGCCGGTCCGCGGTTGACGCTCTGGCTCGACTCGTCCGGGTCGTACTTCGCGGGGCCGCTGTCGGTGGAGGTCTCGACGGTCTTCGTGATGGTCAGCGAGCCGGTGTCGCCGATCGACGCGACCTGGGTGTCGATGTAGCTGCTGACGCCCGTGCCGATCGCCGACGTCAGGGTGATGGTGAACGCCCCGATGAAGATCGCGATGACGGTGAGCGTGGTGCGCAGCTTCGACCGGAACGTGTTGGCCACCGCGGTGCGGAGGAGGTCGACGAAGTTCATGCGGTGTGCCTTCCGTGCACGGCGGTCGGGTCTGCCGCGACGGCCCCGCCCTGGTCGACGATGAGTCCGTCGCGCACGTTCACGCTCCGGTCGCACCGGGCGGCGAGTTCGTCGTCGTGGGTGACGACCACGAGCGTGATGCCGCGTTCCCGCTGCAGTCCGAAGAGCATGTCCTCGACCACCTGCCCCGTGTTCGTGTCGAGGTTGCCGGTGGGTTCGTCGGCGAAGATCACGCTCGGCTCGCCGACCAGGGCACGGGCGATGACGACGCGCTGCTTCTGGCCGCCGGACAGGTCGTTCGCGTCGTTCTTCGCCTTGTCGGCGAGGCCCAGCGCGTCGAGGGCGGCCATCCCACGGCGCTTCCGTTCCGCCCCTGACACCCCGGCGATCTTGAGCGGCAGCACGACGTTCTCGAGCACGGAGGTCTTCGGCGTGAGGAAGAACTGTTGGAAGACGAACCCGAAGGTGCTGTTCCGCGTGCGGTTCACCTGCCGGGCGCTGAGCGTCGCGGCGTCGGTGCCGTCGAGCAGGACCTGCCCCGCGGACGGCTTGTCGAGCAGGGCGAGCAGGTGCATGAGGGTGGACTTCCCGGAACCGGACTTGCCGACGATCGCGAGGCTCTCGCCCTGGTTCACCTGCAGCGACACCCCCTTGAGTGCATCGAACCGCGTCGCTCCGCGGCCGTAGGTCCTCGCGAGGCCACGAGCCTCGAGCACGGGAGTGGTCATGTGCCGAGCGTACTGTCCGCTGCACGACTGCAAGTTTGCGTTTGCTGTGGAAGATGTGACGTTCCGGTTACAGTCGGGCCATGCCCGACACCGCGCACCCGGCCGAGATGGGTCTCCGCGACCGCAAGCGCCTCGAGACCCGCCACCGCATCGCCGAGGCGGCCCGGACGCTCGCGCTCGAGCAGGAGATCGACCACACCACGATCGAGCAGATCGCCGCCCGTGCCGAGGTCTCGCCACGGACGTTCTTCAACTACTTCGAGAGCAAGGAGGACGCCGTCCTCGGGCACACCGAGCTCGACCTGTCCACCGAGGCGCTCGACGCGCACCTCGAGACGGTCGCGGGGGAGCCGGCGGCCCAGGCGGTCGTGCACCTCGCGTTCCTCGTCTTCGGCGCGTCCTTCGGGGACGAGCAGGAACGCCTCGCCCGCAAGGAGGTCCTCGTGCGCTTCCCGCAGCTCATGCGCCGACAGGTGACCCGGATGACGACCGTGGCCGAGGCGATGACGGGCGCGGTCCGGACGATCCTCGAGCGCGACCCCGCCTGGGGAACGGAGGCTGCCACACCGCAGGCGGCGGAGATGCTGCTCGGCATGTGCATGACGGGTCTGCGGAGCTCCGCGCGCCACGAGGGGTCCGACCCGGACGAGGTGCGCGCTCGCGTGGTCGCGACGATCCGCGACACGGCGGTCCGCATCGCCGCCGACTGACCGCGGACGCGGCGGACGGGAGGCGCGGTGCCGGCCCGCACCGCGCCTCCCGTCCGCCGTCGCGCAGGTCGTCGACGGTCAGGGCTTCGAGATGAAGCCCTCGTGCACCATCCAGTCGAAGGCGACGTCCGCGGGCTCGCGCCCCTCGACGTCCACCTGCCGGTTGAGCTCCTGCAGGACCTCGTCCGTGAGCTTCGGCGAGATCTGGTCGTAGACCCGCGCGAGCTGCGGGTACTCCCGGAGCGTCGCCGAGTCGAGCACGGGCGCGACGTTGTACGCCGGGAAGAACCCGCGGTCGTCCTCGAGCACCGTCAGCCCGAGCGACTTGATGCGGCCGTCGGTGGTGAAGACCTCGCCGAAGTTGCACTTGCCACGGTCGGTGGCGGTGTAGACGGTCCCGGTGTCGAGGATGCTGACGTTGCCGTTCGGGACGCCGTCCTTCCCGGAACCACCGAGCTGGAGCCCGTACTTCTCGAGCATCGGCTTGAACCCGTCCGCGCGCGAGTTGAACTCGGACTCGACGCAGAACGTGCGCTCGCTCACCGGCAGCCGCGCGATGTCCGACAGCGTCTTCACGTTGCCGAGCTTCGCCACGGCCTCGTCACGGACGGCGAAGGCGTAGGTGTTGTTCATCGGCGCGGGGTCGAGCCAGGTGAGGCCGTTGCGGGCGTCCTCCTGCTTCACGGCCTGCCACTGCTCGGTCTTGTCCGGGATCCCCTCGGTGTGCCCCATGTAGGTCAGCCAGGCCGTCCCGGTGTACTCGTACGTCATGTCGGCGTCGTGGCTCGTCATGAGCTGACGCACGGCGACGCTGCCGGGCACGTTCGTCTCGTCGGTGACGTCGAACCCGGCGGCCTTGGCGGCGAGCACCGCGATCTTGCCGAGCACGAGCTGCTCGGTGAAGTTCTTCGACGTGACGGTGATGTGCGCGTCGGCCGGCAGGTCGTCGATGCGCTGGATCGTGCCGGGCCCGGCGGCCGGGACGAACGAGGTGGCGGGCTGGAGTCCGCAGCCCGCGAGGACGACGGCGCTCACCCCGGCGAGGGCCGCGGCGACGAGGCGGTTGCGGGTGCGGTGGCGACCGGGCGTGCGGGTCATCGGAGTCCCTTCGGTCGGGCGACCGTCTCGACCACGCGGCCGATCCAGTCGATGGACAGGGCGAGCAGCGCCACGAGGAGCGCCCCGGAGACGAGGACCTTCGGCAGGAACAGGTTCACGCCCGTCGTGATGAGGAGCCCGAGTCCTCCGGCGCCGACGAACGTCGCCAGGCTCGCGGTGCCGACGAGCAGGACCAGCGCGGTCCGGATGCCCGAGAGCATCACCGGGACCGCCAGCGGCAGCTCGACGCGCACGAGGACGCTGAACGCGCTCATGCCCATGCCCCGGCCGGCCTCGACCAGGCGCGGGTCGACGCTCTGCACGCCGATCATGGTGTTCCGCAGCACCGGCAGGATCGCGTAGAGCACGAGGGCGACGACGGCCGACCACGAGTTCAGCCCGAGCCACGCCGCGAGCAGCACGATGAGCCCGACGGCGGGCGCCGCCTGGCCGAAGTTCGCGACGGCGAGCACGTACCCGCTCGCACGGCGGAGCGGGCCGCGGGTCAGCAGGACACCGAGCGGGATGCCGATGACGAGCACGAGCACGGTCGACTCGAGCGTGAGCACGAGGTGCTGCCCGGTGAGCGCGAGGATGTCCGTCGGGTTGAGGGTGCTGCGTTCCGTCGCGGTGAGGTCGGCGGTGGCGAGCCAGACCGCGAAGCCCGCGAGGACGACGAGGATCGCGACCGGCTGGACGAGGAGTCCCTTCCAGGAGGTGCGGCCCCCGGTCGCGGGTCCGGCGACGGCCTGGCTCACCGGTCGTCCCCCGGCGTGTGCTCGGTCGCCTCGCGCTCGGCGGTCCGCTCCTCGACTGTGGCGGGCGACGACGGCATGGTCTCGATCGGGTTCGTGTTCGTGCCGACCGGGGTGTAGGCCTGGTCACCCCCCGCGGCGGCGCGCGACCGCGTGATCGCCTCCATCACGGTCTCGACGGTGATCACGCCGCGGAAGGCGTCGCGCCGTCCGGTGACCAGCGCGGCGCCGGCACTCGACACGAGCATCGTGTCGAGCGCGTCGTTGAGGGTCGCGGCCTCGCCGACGACGGGCAGGTCCGGCTCGACGCCGTCCGGGATCCGGGTCAGGCGTTCGAGCTGGCGCTTGCTCGGCCAGCCGATCGGCCGCTGCCGCTGGTCGACCACGACGGCATGCTGGTGCCCACCGGCCTCGTTCATCCGCTGCAGGACGGCCTTCGTCTCCTCGCCCACGGAGCAGGTGACGGCCGACTCGACCTCGACGTCGCGGACGCGGTTCAGCGTGAGCTGCTTGAGGCCGGCGCCCGAGCCGATGAAGTTCTCCACGAACTCGTTGGCGGGTTCCGCGAGGATCCGCTCCGGGGTGTCGTACTGCACGATGTGCGCACCCTCGGTGAAGATGACGATCCAGTCGCCGAGCTTCACGGCCTCGTCGAAGTCGTGGGTGACGATGACGATCGTCTTGTGCAGCTCCTCCTGGATGCGGAGCAGTTCGTCCTGGAGGCGCTGCCGGGTGATCGGGTCGACGGCGCCGAACGGCTCGTCCATGAGCAGCACGGGCGGGTCGGCGGCGAGCGCCCGGGCCACGCCGACGCGCTGCTGCTGCCCGCCGGAGAGTTCGCGGGGGAACCGGTCGCGGTAGGTGTCCGGGTCGAGCGAGACGAGGTCGAGGAGCTCGTCGACGCGCGCCGCGATCTTCTCCTTCGACCAGCCGAGCATCTTCGGCACGATCGCGATGTTGGCCGCGACGGTCATGTGCGGGAACAGGCCGCCGGCCTGGATGACGTAGCCCGTGCGGCGCCGGAGCTCGTCGCCGTCGATGCCGGTGACGTCGTCGTCCCCGACCACGATGCGGCCCTCGGTCGGTTCGATGAGGCGGTTGATCATCTTCAGCGTCGTCGTCTTGCCGCAGCCGGACGGGCCGACGAGCATGACGATCTTGCCGGCCGGGATCTCGAGCGTGATCCCGTCGACGGCCGGCTTCGTCTGGCCGGGGTACCGCTTGGTGACCTCGTCGAGCAGGATGCTGCGGCCGGTGACGTCGCCGTCGTGCGCGGTGGTGGTGGCGGGTTCAGTGCTGGACACGGATACCTCTCGAGATGGTCAGTCGGCCGAGGCCGAGGAGGAGCAGGTCGAGGACGAGGGCGAGCAGGACCACGCCGACGACCCCGACGGTCACGGAGAAGAGCGCGTTGGCGCCGCCGAGGCGCGAGAGCCCCGAGAAGATGAAGCCGCCGAGGCCCGGGCCGAGCGCGTACGCGGCGATCGCTGCGATGCCCATCACCATCTGGGCGGACACCCGCACACCGCTGAGGATGATCGGCCACGCCATCGGCAGCTCGACCTGCAGGAGCGTGCGGAAGCGGCTCATGCCGATGCCCCGCGCCGACTCGACCACCGTCGGCGGGATCTCGGCGAGTCCGACGACCGCGTTGCGGAGGATCGGCAGGGTGGCGAAGAAGACGACCGTCACGACGGAGGGCACCACCCCGAAGCCGAGCGGCACGATGAGCAGGCCGATGACGGCGAAGGACGGCAGCGTCAGACCGATCGCGGACACGCCGTTGGCGACGGACGTGAGGCGGGGACTGCGGTAGACGAGGGTGGCGAGCACCACGGCGATGACCGTCGCGAGCACGGTGCACTGGACGACCAGTGAGAAGTGCTGCCACGACGCGAACCAGATCTGGTCCCACCGCTCACCGATGTACTGGAACACGCGTGAGCGCTCCCTCCGGTCGGCCGAAGTGCCCACGGATCGGGGCACAAGTGGCTTCGAACCTACGCAGCGCCCGTGCCCCTTGTACAACCGAGAGCGGCCGCCGGGCACGGATCCTGCAGGATCGATCAGGAAGGAACCCCAGGTCAGACGCGGGTCGTCACGCCGACCCTGGGAGAACGGTAACGATCCCGAGCAGCAGTCGGCTATGCGGTGAGCCCGCGGAGACCGCTGCGCTCCGCGATCTCGACGAGCATCTCCCGCCACGCCACCCACTCGTCGGCGGTCTTGTCGGCGAGGTTGCCGTCCCCGTCGCCCGCGAGTCCGTCGAGCATCTCGCGCACGATGTCCGCGTGCCCTGCGTGCCGGGCCGTCTCGTACGCCATGTGCACCAGGATCCGGTGGAGGGTGACGTCGCGGTGTCCCTCCGGCCACCACGGCACGACCCCGCGGGCGTCGAGGTCGAGCGCCTCGATCGTGGCGTCCGCGTGCGCGGCACTGCGGTGGTGGAACGCGACGACGTCGTCCAGGGTCTCGTCGAGCGTTGCGTACATGTCGTCGCCGGCGTCCGAGTCGAGCCACGCGGGCGCATCGGGCAGTGGTCGGCCGAACACCTCGCCGAAGTACCCCGCCTGCACGCCCGCCACGTGCTTGACGAGCCCGAGCACGTTCGTGCCGGTGGGTGTCACCGGCCACCGGGCCTGGCGTTCCGCCAACCCGTCGAGCTTCGCCAGCAGCGCGGCCCGGTGCTTCTGCAGGTACCGGTGCAGGGTCTGCTTCGTCGCCGCGGCGTCGAGCACGGGCGACGATCCCTCGTCGGACAGCAGGGACCCGCCGCTCGACGCGATCGTGGGGCCGGCGGGGGCGGGGTGGACCTCGGGGACCGGGTCGGCGCTGCTCATGCCCTCGATCGTGCCACCGCTCGCTCGCGGACGCGCTCCGCCTCGTGCAGGGCGACGCGTTCGGCGGTGAGCAGGAGCCCGGCGACCTCACCCGAATTGCGGGCGGGTGCGTCGTTCCAGCTCGTCAGGTCCCGCACCCTGCCCATCCGGACGTCCGGAGCGGGGCACCAGAGGACGGGCTGTCCCTCCTCCACCGCGAGCGCGTGCCACACGAGGTCGAGGGCGCGTTGGACCTGCTGAGAGTGCACGGCGTGCGGACCACCCGCCGCGGAGACCACCGAGCCCACGAGGCACGCCGCGACCAAGGGACGCCCCTGCACGTCCATCGCCGCCGCACTCGATGCCTTCCGCATCCGACCGTGCTCGTCGATGTACGCGAACCACGCGTGCTGGATCCACCCCCGTTCGATGACGCCTCGAGCGCCCGAGAGCAGGCGTTGCAGGTCGGAGAGCTCCTGCAGACGGGCTTCGACACGACGGGCGCGTGCTGCGGAACGGCGGGCACCGAGCCGGTCGAGGAGTCCGCGTACGCCGGAGCGGGCGGAGGTGGGGGTGGACGGGACGGGAGAGGCGTCGGTGTCGACGTCGTGCTGGACGCGGAACTCGAGGGTCATGACGGCCCCTCCGATCTTCACGTGCACGGATTGGTGCGGTCACGATAGCCCCGCGCGGACTCAGTCGTCCAGCACTTCTCCGATCGCCCTGCGGGCCACCGCACGGAACGTGCGGTCGTCGGACAGCGACAGCGCCGAGGCGATCGAGACGGCCCAGCCACGCGCGCGCCCCCAGGTGTCGTCGTCGGCGGCGACGCGCGCTCGGAACGCACCCCGCGCCTCCCGGTCCAGCGCCAGCCAGGCGGTCGCCAGGTCGACGGCCGGGTCACCGGCCGTCACGTCGCCGAAGTCGATGATCGCCGAGAGCCGCAGCCCGCCGTCGGGGGACTCGTCGAGGAGCACGTTGAACGGGTGCAGGTCACCGTGCACCCAGACGGGAGGCCCGGCGTACGCGGGCAGTCCGGCTGCCCTCCGCCAGAGGGCCGCGAGTTCCCCCGCTCGGGGCACGTCGTCCGTCGCGAGTCGCGTGAGGACGCTGTCGCTCCGCGACGGCAGCGGCACCGCACGCACCGGGTTGACCGGAGCGTCATCGGGAGCCGGGACGTGCAGGAGCTCGACAAACGCGGCGAGCGCCTCGGCGACGGCCACACCGCCGACGCGCGTCCCGGCCGGGCTGCCGGGCAGCCAGCGCACGATGCTCCACGACCAGGGGTAGCCGAGCGACGGACGGCCGGTCCGCACCGGGTCGGGCACCGGCACGATCGGGGCGACCCGTCGCGCGATCGCGGGCAACCAGCGTTGCTCGTGCTCGATGAGCTGCGCTGCCGCGGCTCGTCGGGGGAGTCGCACCGCGAGCAGGTCGCCGAGCCGGACGACGACGTTGTCCCAGCCGCTCGCGACGACCTCGAGCGGCAGGTCCGCCAGGTCCGGGTGCTGGTCGCGGAGCAGTGCGCGCACGAGCGGCACGTCGACGTCGAACTCGGCAGCGGGGGTGGCCATCGGGTCAGGGTAGCGGGGCGACGGTCGCCGCCGGCGGACCCGTGAACGGGGGCAGTGCCGGAATCCGACTGCTTGGTATCCTCATAGGAACGGTGACGTGGGTGTCCCTGGGGGGACCCGCGTCACTCGGGTTCCCTCAGTCTGCCGCGGGGACCGGTGCGATGAGCGCGACGAGTCGGGGGATCTCGGAGCGCATGCGGTCGGTGACGATCGCCGCGAGCAACACCGTCCACAGCTCTCGGAGACGCTCGAACAGGTCGGACCGGTCGGCGAGCACGTCGGAGACGGTCTGCACGCCGGTGTAGGCGGGGATCACCACGCGGGCCACGAGTGCGGGGTCCCACCGTGGGTCGACCTCGCCGGCGTCGACGGCCTGTCGCACGAGCTCGGCGACGGCCTGCATCCAGTCGGTGTACGGGTCCTGACGGGCGACCTCGGACGCCGCCGTGTCGATGGCGAGGCGGATCCCGGCACTCACGACGACCTCGTGGATCATCTGCGACGCCAGCCCCTGGGACGTCCACATGAGGACCTCGAGCGGTGTGGTCCCCCGCGCGGTCGCCGCGTCACCGTAGCGCCGGGAGACCTCGTGCTGCCGTGCGATCACCGCGCCCGCGAGGTCGGCCTTCGACGTGAAGTGGAAGTACACCGCACCCTTGGTCAGTCCCGCCCGGTCGGCGACGGCGTCGATCGACGTCCCGAGGTACCCGTGCTCGTCGAACTCGACGGCCGCCGCGTCGATGATCGCGGCCCGCGTCGCGACGGCCCGCTGCTGCCGCGTCCGACCGTCCTGCGCCATGATCGTGCAAGCGTACCGGTGGCACGGCCCTCCCGGCGGGCGTACGGGCGATCACCGGGTTCCTCACCGGCGACCTCCCGTACCGTTCCGGGCATGGACGGATGGCGGAACCCCCGGCGCTGGGCCCGGACGGGGCGGTGGCTGCTGCTGCCCATCGCCGTGCTGGACTGGGTGGCGCTCGCCCCGCAGACCGTCGTCGTGCTGGCGTTCCTCGTCGCCGTCGTCGGTCTCGCCGGCATCGCGGCGGCACTCGTGGCGCGCATGCTCCGGCGCTCCCGCGGTGCGATGGCCGGCGTCGGCGTGGTCCTGCTGCTCGGCGGTCTCGTCGTGTTCGGCCTCGACCCGTTCCCGGGATCGTTCCCGCTCGTCGACGGGTGGTGGCCGGAGTCCATCACCCAGCCGCAGGTCGTCGGCAGCGCGTACTGGCAGCTCGCCGGCCTCGGGATCGAACTGGCCGGCGTCGGGATGCTCGCCACCCTGCTGGTCGTCTCGCTGACCTCGGGCCCCGCGCGGCGCTGACCCGCCCGGCGCCCCGGGTCCGTTCAGTCGCGGGCGAGCACGAGGAGCGTCCCGCCGGACACGAGCGGACGGACGCGGTCGGCCGTCTCGGCACCCGTCGAGGACGTCCGGGCGATCGTGACCAGCGCGTCGAGGTCGCCGACCCCGGCGAGCAGGCCGTCGGTGGCGAGCAGGACCCGATCACCACGCTCGAGGTCCAGCGCACCCGGGGTCCGCGGTGTCGACCCCGGCTGCAGGCCGAGCGGCAGGTCCGGTGAGCGAAGGGACTCGACCTCCCCGCCGTGCCGGAGGACGGCAGCGTGCCCGTGCCCGGCGTCCCCGTACTCGGCGCGCCCGGTCCCCGGGTCGAGCCGCAGGTGGAAGAGCGAGCCGGCCGTGTCCGCAGCGGACAGGTCGGCGGCGAGCTGCGCCTCCAGGCCCGCGACGGCGGCGTCCATCGGGAGGTCCGTCCGCGCGATCACCGCGGCGCGCACGTCCGCGGCGAGCAGCGCCGCCGCGCGTCCACCGACCGACACCGAGCCGACGGTGAGGTGCAGTCGGCCGTCCGCTGCGACCCGCCAGTCCGCGACGTCGCCGGAGTCGTCGCGCGGGATCGTCAGGACGTCGAGCGAGTACCCGGGGACGTCGACGGGCTCCGGGACGAGACCGTCCACGACCCGGCGGACACGATCGCGCTCGATGGTGTGCCCGAGCTCCCGTTCCGCCCAGTGCGCCAGGTCGCGGAGCAGGTCGAGGTCCTCCTCCGTCAGCACTCGCGGCGCCGCGTCCATGATGCAGAGCGTGCCCACGCGGGTGCCGTCGAGCATCGACAGCGGGGCGCCGGCGTAGAAGCGGATGCCCTGCTGCGTGACGGCCGCGAGGTGCGCGAACCGCGGATCGAGGGTCGCGTCCGGCACGACCAGGGGCTCGCCGGACAGCACCGTCGTCGAGCAGAAGACCTCCTCGGCGGGCATGCTGTCGCCCTGCACCCACCCCTGCGCCGACTGGGAGGTCACGACCTGGTCGTGCACGAGGTTGAGGAAGGTGAGCGGGACGCCGAACGCCTCCTGTGTCATCCGGGTGATGCGGTCGAACCGCTCCTCGGGGCCGCTGCCGAGGACGCCGAGCGCCTCGACCACGGCCGTCCTGCGCGCTGCGGCGTCGAGCTGGGTCACCCGTCCTGTCTACCCGCACCGTCGCCGAGGAACCAGTCCCGCGGGTGGGGGTCCGCCGTCAACTCGCGCCGTCCGGACACGGGCGCCGCCCACGAAGCGGCGTTCGCCAACACGCGCTGGATGTCCGGGTGGTGGTACACGGGGTACTCCTGGTCGCCGGGCGAGAAGTAGAACACGCGGCCGAGGCCGCGTCGGTACGCGACGCCCGAGCGGAACACCTCGCCGCCGGCGAACGTCGAGAGGAAGACCTCCTCGTCGGGGCGCGGGATGTCGAAGTACTCGCCGTACATCTCCTGCCGGTCGATGACGATCGGGTGCGGCACGCCGGCGGCGACAGGATGCTCGGGGGCGACGGTCCAGACCAGTTCGCGCTCGCCGTCGTTCCGCCACTTCAGCGAGCAGGTCGTGCCCATCAGCCGCTTGAACGGCTTCGAGTAGTGGCCGGAGTGGAGCACCACGAGCCCCATGCCGGCGTGCACGGCGGCGACGACGCGGTCGACCACCTCGTCGGCGACCTCCTCGTGGGCGGCGTGGCCCCACCAGAACAGGACGTCGGTGGCGGCGAGGCGCTCGGCGGAGAGGCCGTGCTCCGGTTCCTGCAGCGTGGCGGTGCCCACGGTGGCGTCCGGGTGGTGGTCGCGCAGCGCCGCGGCGATCACGGTGTGCATGCCGTCGGGGTAGTGCCCCACCACGGTGGCGTCACCGCGGCTCTCGTGCACGTTCTCGTTCCAGACGACGATGTTCAGGGGACGGGGTTCGGTCGGCGTCGACATGCGGACGACGCTACCCGCCGCTGGCGTCGAATCGATACGACCGCCGGTGTGTCGGGGGCGGGGGAGCGCGGCGCGGCGGGGCGGCGGGGCGGCGGGGCGGCGGCCCGGTCGGTGCTCAGGTCGCACGACATGCCGCTCACGTCCGTCCAGGTCGCACGACATGCCGTCAGCGCTCGTCGGACGCGGCGTGTTGTGCGACCTGAACGGTGACGGCGACGGGGCTGACCGGCGACGCGACGGACGGGAGGCGCGGTGCCAGCCGGCACCGCGCCTCCCGTCAGAGACCGCTCGCGCTGGTCACAGCGCGGCGAGCACCTCGTTCAGGGTGCTCGACGGGCGCATCACCGCGCTCGTCTTGGCGTCATCGGGACGGTAGTAGCCGCCGATGTCCGCCGGGTGCCCCTGGACGCCGTTCAGCTCGCCGACGATCGTCTCCTCCTGCTCGCCGAGACGCTTCGCCACGTCCGCGAACGCCGCTGCGAGTTCGGCGTCCTCGGTCTGCCCGGCGAGCTCCTCGGCCCAGTACTTCGCGAGGTAGAAGTGGCTGCCGCGGTTGTCGATCGTGCCGATCTTGCGCCCCGGGGACTTGTTCTCGTCGAGGAACGTGCCGGTGGCACGGTCGAGCGTCTCACCGAGGATCTTCGCCCGGGCGTTGCCGGTGACGCCGGCGAGGTGCTCGAGGCTGACCGCCAGCGCGAGGAACTCGCCGAGGCTGTCCCAGCGCAGGTAGTTCTGCTCGACGAGCTGCTGGACGTGCTTCGGCGCCGAACCACCGGCACCGGTCTCGAACAGTCCACCGCCGCCGAGCAGCGGGACGACGGAGAGCATCTTCGCCGAGGTGCCGAGCTCCATGATCGGGAACAGGTCGGTCAGGTAGTCGCGGAGGACGTTGCCCGTGACCGAGATGGTGTCCTCGCCGCGGCGGATGCGCTCGAGCGAGAAGCGCATCGCGTCCTCGGGGGAGAGGATCTCGATCTGCAGGCCGTCGGTGTCCTGCTCGGCGAGGTACGCGCGGACGAGGCCGATGAGGTTCGCGTCGTGCGCGCGGGTCTCGTCGAGCCAGAACACCGCGGGCGAGCCCGTGGCACGGGCGCGCGTGACGGCGAGCTTCACCCAGTCGCGGATCGCGACGTCCTTGGTCTGGCAGGCGCGCCAGATGTCGCCGGCCTCGACCTCGTGCTCGATGACCGTCTCACCACCACTCGTCACGACGCGCACACGGCCCGCTGCCGGGACCTCGAACGTCTTGTCGTGGGAGCCGTACTCCTCGGCCTTCTGCGCCATGAGCCCGACGTTCGGCACGGAGCCCATCGTCGCCGGATCGAAGGCGCCGTTCGCGCGGCAGTCCTCGATGACGGCCTGGTAGATGCCGGCGTAGCTCGAGTCGGGGATGACCGCGAGGGTGTCGTGCTCCTCGCCGTCCGGGCCCCACATGTGTCCGGAGGTGCGGATCATCGCCGGCATCGATGCGTCCACGATGACGTCGCTCGGGACGTGCAGGTTCGTGATGCCCTTGTCGGAGTCGACCATGGCGAGCTCGGGGCCCGCGTCGATGCCCTGCTCGAACGCGGCACGGATCTCGGCGCCGTTCGGCACCGCGTCGAGCCCGGCGAGGACGGAGCCGAGGCCGTCGTTCGGGTTGAGGCCCGCCGCGGCGAGGTCGGCGCCGAAGCGCTCGAACACCGACGGGAAGAACGCCCGGATGACGTGCCCGAAGATGATCGGGTCGGAGACCTTCATCATCGTGGCCTTGAGGTGGACGGAGAAGAGCACGCCCTGCTCCTTCGCCGCGGCGATCTGGTCCGCGAGGAAGGCCTCGAGCGCACGGACGTGCAGCACGGTGCCGTCGATGACCTCGCCCGCGAGGACGGGGATCGACTGCTTGAGCACCGTCGTCTCGCCGTCGGTGCCGACGAACTCGATGGTCAGGGTGTCGTCGGCCGGAGCGATCCAGGACTGCTCGTTCGACCGGAAGTCGTCGACGCCCATCGTCGCGACGTTCGTCTTCGAGTCCGACGACCAGGCACCCATGCGGTGCGGGTGCTTGCGGGCGTAGTTCTTCACCGACAGCGGGGCGCGGCGGTCGGAGTTGCCCTCGCGCAGCACCGGGTTGACGGCACTGCCCTTGACGCGGTCGTAGCGGGCGCGGGCGTCGCGCTCCTCGTCCGTCCTGGGCTCGTCCGGGTAGTCCGGCAGGTCGTAGCCCTGCGCCTGCAGTTCCTTCACCGCGGCCTTGAGCTGCGGGATCGACGCCGAGATGTTCGGCAGCTTGATGATGTTCGCCTCGGGGGTCTTCGCGAGCTCGCCGAGTTCGGCGAGGGCGTCGTCCAGTCGCTGCTCCGCGGTGAGCCGCTCCGGGAACTGGGCGATGATCCGGCCGGAGAGCGAGATGTCGCGGGTCTCGACGTCGACACCTGCGGTGCCGGCGAAGGCCTGGACGACCGGGAGGAAGGAGTGGGTCGCGAGGAACGGCGCCTCGTCCGTGAGGGTGTAGATGATCTTGGCCATGCTGGCGGGTACTCCCTTGTTCATGCCGTCGGTCCGTCCCACGCTACTCGCGCCGCGGGATGTCTTGACATCAAGATACATGCTCCGCACGTCGTCGAGCAGACACTCGGGTGACGTCCTGGAGGCGCACCGACGACTCATAGGAACGTCGCGTGCACTGGTACCCGGCACCACGACCGGAAAGGGAGGGCAACACATGTCGACGAACCGTCGCACACCCGAGGACTTCGGGTGGTCCGCAGAGGACCTCCGCTCCGCCTACGCCGTGGACGGCAGCGGTCCGTACCGCTACGCGCCGGACGGCTCCGGGCCGTTCTCGTACGACGAGGACGGGTCCGGCCCCTGGCTGGTCGGACCGTCGCCGCGCCGCGGACTGGCCCGGTTCGCGCCCCGCGAGCGGTGCGCCGGCTCGCGACTGCGGCGGATCGGGACCGCCGTGACGGCCGGTTCGCTCGCCCTCGTGCTGGCGGTGGGGAGCGTGGCGCTCGTCGCGCACGTCGCCCCTCCACACCACGGCGTCGACGCCGCAGTCGTCCACAGCCCGGACGTCGACGGCGACTGACGGCGCGTTCGGTGCCACGCTGGGCTCGTGACCGAACTCCTCGTCATCGGCGTCATCGCCCTCGTCGCCATCGCCGGCTCGGCCGTCCTCGGCCCGCGCATCGGCGTCGCGGCCCCGCTCGTGCTGGTCGCCGTCGGGATCGCCGCGAGCCTCGTGCCCTGGATCCCGGACGCCGAGATCGAACCGGAGTGGATCCTCGCGGGCGTCCTCCCACCGCTGCTGTACTCGTCTGCGGTCTCGATGCCGTCGATGAACTTCCGGCGGGAGTTCGGCGCGATCAGCGGGCTGTCGGTGCTGCTCGTCGTCGCCTCGAGCCTCGTGCTCGGGCTGTTCTTCGCCTGGGTGGTCCCGGGGCTGGGCTTCTGGTGGGGCATCGCGCTCGGCGCCATCGTGAGCCCGACCGACGCGGTGGCGACCTCGATCGTGAAGCAGACCTCGGTGTCGCGTCGGGCGATCTCGATCCTCGACGGCGAGTCCCTGCTCAACGACGCCACGGCGCTCGTGCTCCTCCGGACGGCCATCGCCGCGGCGGCCGCGTCCTTCTCGTTCTGGGGCGCGCTCGGTGACTTCGCCCGGGCGGTCGCCGTCGCCGTGGTGATCGGCTGGTTCGTCGGGTGGGTGAATGTGTGGGTCCGCTCCCGCGTACCGAGTCCGGCGGTCAACACGGCACTGTCCTTCGCCGTGCCGTTCGTCGCCGCGATCCCGACCGAGCACCTGCACGGCTCCGGGCTCGTCGCGGCGGTGGTCGCAGGGCTCTTCACGGGCATCGTCGGTCCCCGGAAGCTCCCGCCGGGGCACCGCCTGTCGGACGCGCAGAACTGGCAGACCATCGAACTCGTGCTCGAGGGGGCGGTGTTCCTGACGATGGGCCTGCAGCTGTCGGCGATCCTCCGCGACGTGCAGGACGACCACACCGGCATCGCCCCGGCGCTCCTCATCGCGGTGGGCGCCCTGGTGCTCACCGTCGTCGTGCGCGCGGCCTACGTGGTCCCGCTCCTGTTCGCCCTGTCCGCGAGCGCGAGACGCGGCGAGCGGATGCAGGAGCGCTTCGCCCAGATGCAGGCCGACGACCGTGAGGCCATGAGCGAGGTCATCCGGGAACACCGCCCAGGCAACCGCGCCCCGTCCGAACGCGAGCTCGACCGGTTCGCCGTCCGGGTGCGCCGGACCCTCGCGGACATCGCGTACTACACGAAGGCGCCGCTCGGCTGGCGGGAGGGAACCGCCGTCGTCTGGGCGGGGATGCGCGGCGCGGTGACGGTCGCCGCGGCACAGACCCTGCCGCACACCGCACCGCAACGGTCCTTGCTCGTGCTGGTAGCCTTCGCGGTCGCCCTGCTGTCCCTGGTCGTCCAGGGCGGCACGATCGGACCGCTGCTCCGGCGCATCGCCGCACCGGCGACGGACACCGCCGAACGCGACGCCGAGGAACGCCAGCGGTTGCTCGGACTCATGCGCACGGCGGCCGAACAGGTCCCCGGGGAACGCGAAGCCCCGCCGGCGACGCGCGAGGAACTCGAGGCTGCCGACCCGGCCGAGCTCCGCGCCTGGATGGGCCGCGAGAAGGCCCGACGCCTCGCGGTGCTCGAAGCACAGCGTGCCGCCATCCTCGACGCCCGCGACGACGGGACCTTCGACGCCGAGGTGCTCGAGTCGATGCTGCAGAACCTCGACGCCGAGCAGATCGCCCTCGAGCTCCGGGGCGCCCCCGCCCGGTGAACACCGGTGGGGTCCGGCGCAGCGGGGCTCAGCCCGAGCGGCGGCGCGACGTCCTCACTCGCCGATGCGGATCCGGAAGACCCGGACGCCCGCGGCACGCAGACCCGCCAGACCGAGCCGCATGCGGAAGTTCCGGAAGGGGCGCTCGAAGCCCGAGGGGGCCGATGCGGCACCGATCTGGTGGAGCACCTCGGACGTCAGGGTTCGCTCGACCTTGGGCGCCAGCCGGGTCAGGCCGGAGACCGTGACCACGATCCGGACCGCGTTCGGTGCGAGCAACGGCGCGATCAGCTCAGCGGCCTCGTGCGCACGGTGGAACGCCGGGTCCTCACCCGGGCGCCGGATCGCGATCACGGCGAGCTCCGCCTGGCCGGTCTCACCCGGATCGGGCAGGTCGTCCACGCCCACGACCCGCATGCGCGTCGCGTCCACACCTGCCCGGACCGCCGCAGCACGGAGCACCGGCAGCAGGTCCTGGGTCCCGGCGAGCACCACCTCCGCCGACGCCAGGTCGACGGGTTCGTGCCGTTCTCGCGGCGCTCGGGCCATGGGGAGGGTCCTTTCCGCTCTGTCACTGCGGACACTACCGATCCGCCGGCCTCCCGGGTCGCGCCCGGCGGCACGGCGCCGGTGGGTTCCGCCACGTTCGGTAACGAGAAGATCACGGAATGACCTGTACAAAGCGACAGCATCGTGCAGAATGGTGGGCGGCCATGACGACTGCACGCGAACACGACCAGCACCCGGACACCCCGGTGGTGCACCTGTCCCGTCGCGCCGCGCTCGAGGCCGAGCGTGCCGCCGCCCGGAAGCCCGCCCGCCGAGAACGCGCCGCAGCCGCCCGCGCCCGGACGGAGCACGTCGACGCCCGCATCCAGCGCGTCGTCCGCCGCCCCACCGTGACCGATCTGCCGGCGGCGCCCCGCGCCTCCCGGTCCCGCCGCGCGAGTCGCATCACGCTGACGAGCGGCCTCGCCGCCCTCGCGATGTTCGCCGCCTCGGCGATGCCCGCGCACGCCAGCATCGGCACGTCGATGGCGACTGCGACACTCGCCCCCGCGGTCCGCACCCAGGACTACGCCGTCACCCAGGCGATCTCCGCCTCGGCGCTCGACCGCGACGGCTTCACGGTCGGGGGCGGCTCGGCCGGAGCCCCCGGGACGTCGGTGTCCTACGGCGGCGAGGTCCGGTCGCCCTTCCCGGGGCCGGTCCGCATGAGCTCGGGCTTCGGGTACCGGTCGGCACCGTGTGGTGCGTGCTCGTCGCTGCACCAGGGCCTCGACTTCAACCCCGGCATGGGCGCCCCGATCGGCGCGGTCGCCGCCGGCACCGTCCGCGTCTCCGGCACGTACTTCTCGTACGGCACGGCCGTGGTGATCGACCACCTGATCGACGGGCGGAAGGTGTCGACCCTCTACGGGCACATGATCCCCGGGTCCTCGCCGCTGCGGGTCGGTGACCGGGTCGAGGCGGGGGAGTTCATCGGCAAGGTCGGCAACTCCGGTGTCTCGACGGGTGCCCACCTGCACCTCGAGGTCCTGATGGACGGCGTCACCCCGATCGACCCCGAGGCATGGCTCGAGGCGCGGATCGGGCGGTCCCTGACGTCCTGAGCAGGCTGAGCACTCCGGGCGTCGGCTGGTTCGCGGCCCCGGGTACCGGTAGTGCCTGTCGCGCTCCCGGCCGCGGCACGTACGCTCGTCGCATGGGTATCGACGTGCGCAACGAGATCCGCGACTTCCTGTCCTCCCGGCGGGCGCGGCTCACCCCCGAGCAGGTCGGCATGCCGTCGTTCGGTGGGGGCGTCCGGCGTGTGCCGGGGCTCCGCCGCCACGAGGTCGCCATGCTCGCCGGGGTGAGCGTCGACTACTACACGCGCCTCGAGCGGGGATCGCTCAAGGGCGTGTCGGACAGCGTGCTCGAGGGACTCGCGAGTGCCCTGCAGCTCGACGAGGACGAGCGCGTGCACCTCTGGGACCTCGCCCGCCTGGCGAACGCCGGCGTGAAGGTCATGCACCGCAACGTCCCGACCCGCGTCCGGCCCGGCGTGCAGCGCCTGCTCGACTCGATCACGGGAGCGCCCGCGTGGGTGCGCAACGAGCGGGGCGACGTCGTCGCGACGAACGAGCTCGGCCACGCCCTGTACTCGCCGATGTTCGCGGGGCCCGGGCGACCGGTGAACACCGCGCGGTTCACGTTCCTCGACCCCGCGGCCAAGGAGTTCTTCCCGGACTGGGCGCGGACAGCACGGGAAGCCGTCGCGATCCTCCGGGCCGCCGCGGTCTCGAACCCGTGCGAACCCGGACTCGTCACGCTCGTCGGCGAGCTCTCGACCCGGAGCGAGGAGTTCCGCACCTGGTGGGCGGCGCACGACGTCCGGGTGCACCGCACCGGCGGCAAGCGGATCATGCACCCCGTCGTCGGCGAGCTCCGCCTGGACTACGAGGCGCTCGAACTCGTCGCGGACCCGGGTCTGGTGATGTTCTCGTACTCGGCGGAGCCGGGCAGCGAGTCCGAGCGGTCCCTGGCGCTCCTCGGCTCGTGGGCCGCGACGGAACGGGCCGAGCGCGATGCGGCGGTCCGGCAGTCCGAGACCGAGTCCGTCGACTGACGACCCCACCTCGACGGGAGGGGTCCGTAGGGTGGAATCGTGACGAGGACGACGGACGGGTCAGCGGGGGACGCGGACTACGCCCGCATCGGCGAGGAGTACCGGAAGTACCGCCGACCGGAGCCAGCGTTCGCCCGGGCCATCGGGAAGGCCCTCGGGGACGCCCGCACGGTCCTCAACGTCGGCGCCGGAGCCGGGTCCTACGAACCGACCGACCGCGAGCTCACCGCCGTCGAGCCCTCCGCGTCCATGCGCGCTCAGCGCCCGGACTCGCTCACCCCGGCGATCGACGCGACCGCTGAGGACCTGCCGTTCGCGGACGGCACGTTCGACGCCGCGATGACGACGTTCTCGGTGCACCAGTGGAACGACCTCGAACGTGGGCTCGCCGAGATGCGCCGGGTCACCCGCGGGCCGATCGTCGTGATGACGTGCGACCCGGACCGGATCGGGGACTCCTGGCTCGCCGAGTACGCACCCGAGGTCATCGCGGTGGAGGCCCGGCGCTACCCCTCGCTCGCGAGAATCGCCGCCGCCCTCCCCGGTGACACGGTGACGACCACCCGACTGCCGATCCCCTTCACGTGCGTCGACGGCTTCTCCGAGGCGTACTACGCGCGTCCCGAGCGGCTCCTCGACCCGGGCGCTCGCCGAGCGAACTCGGCGTGGAGCTTCGTCGACGAGGTCACCGCCCGGCGATCCGTGGCGGCCCTCCGGTCCGCGCTGGAGTCGGGCGAGTGGGACCGCGCCCACGGCGCGCTCCGGACGCAGCCGACCTACGACGGGTCGCTCGTGCTCCTGACGGCACGCCCGGCTTGACACGAGGACGTAGCCTGGAGGGGTGAGCTTCCAGGAGGTGGTCGGCGCCCCTTTCGCCGGCATCAGGGCGTGACGCCCCTGGTCGTGCCGTCCGGCACGACCGCCGTCATCGAACCCTGAAGACCTCCGCCCGGCGCGGCGCGCGTCCGCGTGCCCCGGGCCCTGCCGAAAGCGACACACCATGCTGCCCGTCAGCGAGAAGACCATCCGCACGTCCTTCGTCAACGCCTCCCGCAAGGAGTCCGGCGACCTCACCCTCCCGGTCGACTTCGAGACCCTCGACTGGGACGCGCTCGACTACCTCGGGTGGCGCGACCCGAAGATCGGCCGGCGCGCCTACGCCGTCGTCCCGACGCTCGAGGGCGAACTCGTCGGCATCCTGTTCCGGCAGGCCGAAGCGTCACCGCGGTCCCGGGCACAGTGCTCGTGGTGCCAGGACGTGAAGCTCCCGAACGACGTCGTGTTCTACAGCGCGAAGCGGTCCGGCAAGGCGGGGCGGAACGGGAACACCGTCGGCACGCTCGTCTGCCAGGACTTCCAGTGCTCGCGCAACGTGCGGAGGACGCCGCCGCTCGCGTACGAGGGCTACGACGTCGAAGCGGCGCGACTGCAGCGGATCGAGGACCTGCAGCTCCGTGCGGCGGCGTTCGCCGCGGAGGTCTAGTCCGGACGCGACCCCGGACGGACGGGAGGCGCGGTNNNNCGCGCCTCCCGTCCGTCGTCGTCAGCGACCGATGCTGGACATGTCGGGGTAGCGGTCGCCCGTCGGGACGGGCAGGGCCGTCAGCCGCGCGACCTGCTCCTCGGAGAGGGTGAGGTCGGCGGCGCCGACGTTCTCCTCGAGACGCGCGACCCGCTTCGTGCCGGGGATCGGGACGACGTCGTCGCCCTGCGCGAGCAGCCATGCGAGCGCGACCTGCGCCGGGGTGCCGCCGACCTCGGTCGCGATCTCCTTGACGGCGTCGACGATGCGCATGTTCTCGGCGAACGCCTCCTCCTGGAAGCGGGGGTTGGCGCGGCGGAAGTCGTCGGCGTCGAGGTCCGACGGCTTCGTGATCGCGCCGGTGAGGAACCCGCGGCCGAGCGGCGAGTACGGGACGAGGCCGATGCCGAGCTCGCGCAGGGTGTCGAGCACGTCGCCCTCCGGGTCGCGGGTCCACAGCGAGTACTCGCTCTGCAGCGCGGTGATCGGGTGGACGGCGTGCGCCTTGCGGATCGTCGCGGCGCTCGCCTCGGAGAGACCGATGTGCCGGATCTTGCCCTCCTGCACGAATCCGGCGAGCTGCCCGATGACGTCCTCGATCGGGACGTCCGGGTCGACGCGGTGCTGGTAGTACAGGTCGATGTGGTCGGTGCCGAGCCGGCGGAGGGAACCCTCGAGCGCCTCGCGGACGGACTCGGGAGCGGAGCTGATCCGTCGTTCGGTCGCCGGCTGTTCCTCGCCGGCCTCGTGCGTGATCAGGCCGAACTTCGTGGCGATGACGACGTCGTCCCGGCGCCCCTCGAGCGCGCGGCGGAGCAGGTCCTCGTTCGTGTAGGGGCCGTACGCCTCGGCCGTGTCGAACAGGGTGACACCGAGGTCGATCGCGCGGTGGATGGTGCGGATCGACTCGGCGTCGTCGGAGCCGGCGCCCGTGTAGAAGGCGCTCATGCCCATGGTTCCGAGGCCGATGGATGCGACCTCGAGGTCTGCGAGCTTGCGTGTCTGCATGGGTGCAGGTCTACTCCGCGTGCGCCCGTTGGAGGGAGGCACTGACCGTGCCCGTCTCGTGGTGCCCGGTTTTCGTGCGGTTCCTCCAAGGTCCTCGCGCACGCCGACGCGCCCTGGTGTGATCGGGGGCGTGAACCTGTACTTCCGGCTGTTCCTGCTGCAGTTGCGCGTCCGGATGCGCCCCACGACCCGCGGGCGCCGCCCCTCGCTCTGGGACGAGACCCGCACGCCGTTCCGCGTGACGCTGACCGACCTCGACCCATTGCGGCACGTCAACAACGGCAAGTACCTGTCCATGCTCGACCTCGGGCGCCTCGACCTCATGCTCCGCTCGGGGTTCTGGGGTGCGATCGCCGAGCGCGGCTGGTACCCGGTCGTCTCGGCGCAGACGATCACGTACAAGCGGTCGCTGACGCTCGGGCAGCGCTTCGAGCTCGTGACCCGGGTCCTCGGCATCGACGAGCGGGCCGTGTACCTCGAGCAGACGTTCGTCCGACGCGGAGTCGTCGTGGCACGGGCGGTCGTGCAGGGCCGCTTCCTCCGCAAGTCCGGCGGGACGGTGCCGCCCGACGAGCTCCTCGCCGCGGCGGGTGCGCCGGAGCGGGACCTCACGCTGCCGGCGTGGGTGCACGAGTGGGCCGGGGCCACCCGGATCAGCAGCACCGCCGCGTGAGCCCTGGCCGACCGGCCACGTGATCTCAGCCGACGGGCGGACGGACGGGGCTGCCGGGCAGCGTAGACAGGTCTGGTGAGCGAACCAGACGACGACCGCCGGACCCCTGCCCTGACGAGCCGCCGGGTGGTGCTCGCCGGAGGGGTGGGGCTCGGGGTCGCCGGCCTCCTCGCCGCCTGCAGCCGTCCGACGCCGACGCCGAGCGCCACGACGGCCCCTCGACCGACCGGCACGCCGACGTCGTCGCCGACGCCCGGGGGTCCCGCCACGTGGGACGCCCTCGCGGCGGCGGTCTCCGGTCGGCTCCTCCGTTCGGGATCCGCGGGCTGGGACAGCGCCCGGCTCGTCGAGAACCCCCGGTACGACGACGCCGACCCGCAGGGCATCCTCCGCGCCGCGAGTGCCGCCGACGTGCAGGCCGGGTTGGCGTTCGCCCGGAACACGCACACACCCGTCGCACTCCGGTCCGGCGGCCACTCGTACACGGGGTGGTCCGCCGGCGGCGCGAGCGGCACCGACGTCCCGCGGTCCCTGGTCATCAGCACGCAGGACCTCGACGGGATCGACCTGCACGACGACGGCACCGTGACGATCGGTCCGGGGGCACGACTCGGCGACGTGTACGCGCGGCTCGCGGCGGCTGGACGTGCGATCGGCGCCGGGTCCTGCCCGACGGTCGGCATCGGCGGCCTGACCCTCGGCGGCGGTGTCGGGGTGCTCGTCCGGTCGTTCGGACTGACCTGCGACCAGCTGACCGGCGCGACCGTCGTCACGCCCGACGGCACCGTGCACGAGGTCTCCGACGCCGCCGAGCCGGACCTGTTCTGGGCGTGCCGGGGCGGTGGCGGGGGGACCGTCGGCGTCGTGACCGCCCTGACCTACCGCACCCAGCCCGCCCCCGCCGTCCTGCTCTTCACGATCACGTTCCCCTGGTCGGCCGCGGCGGCCGTCGTCCGGGCGTGGCAGGAGTGGGCGCCGACGGCGGATCGGCAGCTCTGGTCGACGCTCAAGCTCCTGAACGGCTCCCGGCACAGCGCGCCCACCGTCACGATCACCGGCGTCTGGACGGGATCGAAGACCGGCGCGGACGCCTCCGTCGACGGGTTCGTCCGCGCCACCGGCGCCTCCCCGCTGACCCACACCGCCCGCCAGCTGACCTACGGGCAGGCGATGTCCACGCTCGCCGGCAAGCCGCAGCGGGTCTCCGAGGCAGCGACGTCGTCGATCGGGACCACGAAGCTGACGGACGCGCAGATCGACACCCTCGTCTCCCACGCCGCCGCGGCCGGGGACGTCACCGGCAACCTCGAGGGCGGTGTCGCGCTCGACGCCCTCGGCGGTGCCGTGTCGGACACCGGGCGGACCGACACGGCGTTCCCCTGGCGCTCCGCGCTCATGACGGTGCAGTACACCGCGGTGTTCGCGGACGGGGCGGACCCGGCACCGTTCGACGCCTACGTCCGGGGGTTCCGGACGGCGATGCGACCGGCCTGGGGTGACGCGGCGTACGCGAACTACTGCGATGCGGCGATCACGGATCCGTCCGCGTACTTCGGCGTCAACACGTCCCGCCTGCACCGCATCGCCGAGCAGGTCGACCCGACGGGCGTGCTCTCCCAGCCGCACTGGGTCTGACGGACGGTCGTCCTACGATGACCGCATGGACGCCGAGGACCTCGTACTGCCGGACGCCGCGGCCTGGCGTGACTGGCTCGACGCGCACGAGGACGACCCCGACGGCGTCTGGCTGGTCCTCGCCAAGAAGGGCACGACCGATCCCACGAGCCTGACCTACGACGAGGCGCTCGACGAGGCACTGTGCTCCGGCTGGATCGACGGCCAGAAGCGCGGCCGGGACGCCTCGACGTTCCGCCAGCGGTTCACCCCGCGACGGAAGGCGTCGCTCTGGTCGCAGCGCAACATCGGGCTGGTCGCGACACTCGAGGAAGCAGGACGCATGCGCCCCCGGGGTCGCGCGGAGATCGACCGGGCCAAGGCCGACGGGCGGTGGGACCGCGCCTACGCCGGGGCCGCGACGGCGACGGTGCCCGAGGACCTGCGGGCCGCGCTCGACGCCGCGCCCGCTGCCGCCGCACTGTTCGCGGAGCTCGACGCCACGAACCGGTACGCCGTGCTCCACCGCGTCGTCACCGCCCCGAGCGACACGGCGCGTGCGAACCGCATCGCGAAGCTCGTCGGCGGCCTGGCCGTGGGGGAGACGCCCTACCCGCGGCCCGGCGCCTAGACCCGGCAGCGTCGAACCACGTTGCCGACGTCGAACCAGGCGCGCACCCTGGTTCGATGTCGGGACCGTGGTTCGACGGGCACCCAGGGCACCGGGGCACCGGGGCCGCGAACGCGCCCCCGCGGGGGACAGGGACCCAGCCGATGACGACGGACCCGGCGTACACCGGGGACATGACCACCGGAACCGACACCACCAACCGTCCTGCCGCAGCCTCGGGCACGTTCCGCATCGGCGGGGACCTCGAGGTCCACCGTCTCGGCTACGGCACCATGCAGCTCACCGGCCCCGGCGTGTGGGGTCCGCCGAAGGACCACGACGAGGCGGTCCGCGTGCTCAAGCGCGCGGTCGAGCTGGGCGTCGACTTCTTCGACACCGCCGACTCCTACGGCCCGTACGTCGCCGAGGACCTGCTCCGCGAGGCGCTGCACCCCTACGGCGACGACATCGTCATCGCCACCAAGGCCGGCCTGACCCGCACCGGGCCGAACGAGTGGCCGCCGGTCGGCCGCCCGGAGTACCTCCGCCAGGAGGCCGAGATGAGCCTCCGCCGCCTCGGCCTCGAGCGCATCGACCTGTTCCAGCTGCACCGCATCGACCCGAAGGTCCCGCTCGAGGACCAGGTCGGCGAGCTGAAGAAGCTGCAGGACGAGGGCAAGATCCGGCACATCGGTCTGTCCGAGGTGTCCGTGGACGACGTGAAGGCAGCCCAGGAGATCGCGACGATCGTCTCCGTGCAGAACCTCTACAACCTGCAGAAGCGCGACGCCGAGGAACTCCTCGACTGGTCCGAGGAACAGGGCATCGGGTTCATCCCGTGGTTCCCGCTCGCGACCGGCGGGCTGACCGGGGACGACTCGCCGCTCACCGAGATCGCCGAGCGCAAGGGCGCGACCCCGGCGCAGCTGGCCCTCGCGTGGCTGCTGAAGCGCTCGCCGGTGATGCTGCCGATCCCGGGCACGTCGAGCGTCGACCACCTCGAGGACAACCTGCAGGGCGCGACGATCGAGCTCACCGACGACGAGTTCGAGGAGCTGTCGAAGCTGGGCAGCTGAGCTCCGGACGCGACCGGACGACGGCCTGGAGGCGCGGTGCGAGCTGGCACCGCGCCTCCAGGCCGTCTGTGGTTGCGCCCCATACCGCGTATGTGCATACTCAGTATGTCCAACGCGGACGGAACGAGGGGGAGTCGACGATGAGCGTACGGATGGGCGTGCTCGCGCTGCTGGTGGGAGGCCCCGGCTACGGGTACCAACTCCGGGGGGAGTTCGAGCACCGGACCGGGGGCAGCTGGCCGCTGAACATCGGCCAGGTCTACACGACCCTCGACCGTCTGGAGCGCGACGGCCTCGTGGCTCGCGGGGACGCCGACGACGACGGACACGTCGTCTACACGGCGACCGACGCCGGCCGCGACGAGGTCGCACGGTGGTTCAGCGAACCCGTGCCGGCGAAGCGCGGACGCGACGAACTCGCGATCAAGTTCGCACTCGCCGTGACCGTGCCGGGGGTCGACGTCGCCCGGCTCGTCCAGGTGCAGCGCGCCGCCGCGGTCCGGCACCTGCAGGACCTCACGCGGCTCAAGCGCACCACGGACCCGGCCGAGGACCTCGCGTGGTCGCTCGTCCTCGAGTCGATGCTCTTCCAGGCCGAGGCCGACGTCCGGTGGCTCGACCACGTCGAGTCGAGCGTGGCGCGGTACCGGCCGCAGGACCACCCCGCACCCGACACGACCAGCGACACCGTCCTGCGGAGCGCCCGGTGAACGCCACGCCGCTCCTCGAGCTCGACGCGGTCAGCGTGCAGTACGGCTCCGGCGCGAAGGCCGTGACCGCGCTCGCCGGCATCGACCTGCAGATCCGCCGCGGCGAGATGGTCGCGGTGATGGGCACGTCCGGGTCGGGCAAGTCGACGCTGCTGGCCTGCGCCGGCACCCTGCTGCCGCCGACGAGCGGCGAGGTCCTCATCGACGGTGACTGGGTGTCCGACCGTCCCGCGAAGGACCTGGCGGCACTGCGTCGTCGTCTGGTCGGCTTCGTGTTCCAGGACTTCAACCTCATCCCCTCGCTCACCGCGGTCGAGAACGTCGCCCTGCCGCTCGAACTCGACGGATGGAAGGCCAGCCGCGCCCGGCGCGCGGCGGAACTCGCACTCGAGAACGTCGAGCTGGGACACCGGGCCGACGCCTTCCCGGACGACCTGTCCGGAGGCCAGCAGCAGCGCGTCGCCATCGCCCGCGGTGTCGTCGGCGAGCGGCGGCTCGTGCTCGCCGACGAACCGACGGGTGCCCTCGACTCCCAGACGGGCGAGGTCGTCCTCCGCATGCTCCGCCGTCACGTGGACGCCGGCGCGGGTGCCCTCCTCGTGACGCACGACGCCCGACACGCGGCGTGGGCCGACCGGATCGTGTTCCTCCGCGACGGCCGGGTGGTCGACGAGACCGTGTACTCCGGCGTCGAGACGGCGCTCACGGACCGGACCGCGTCGTGAGCGAGCGTCGGCCACGAGCCGACGCCGGGACGGGCCGCCGCGGACGAGCCGCGCGTGCGGACCGGTCGGCGCGCGGGCGGACCGAGCGAGTCCGCACACCGTTCGCGCTGCGGCCCGCGCTCCGGCTCGGACGGCGCCTGGCGTTCGCGAAGGCCGGACGGGCGGCGCTCATCGTCGCCCTGATCGGGATCCCGACCGCCGGGTTCGCCGCCGTGTCGGTGCTGGTGCAGTCCACGCAGCCGACCACCGCCGAGTCCCTCCACGCCGACCTCGGACACGCGACCGCGCGGATGCAGGTGGTCGGCCCGGACGCACCGGGCATGCGGCAGGACCCCGTGCAGTGGCAGTACACGACGACGGCGCCGGGCAGCGCAGCGGCGAAGGCCGACGGCGCTCCGGACGCCACCGACGTCCTGCACCGGGTCCCCGCCGGCGCGGTGTCGATCCCGGTCGGGTCGACGTCGATCGTGGTGCAGGGACCGAAGGGGCCGATCGGGATCCAGGCGGTCGAGGGTGCGGTGTGGTCACCGGTCCTCGACGGGCACTGGCACGTGCTCGACGGTCGCGCGCCGACGAGCCGCGACGAACTCATGGTGACCCCGGCCACGCTCGAGCGGCTCGGTGCCGCCATCGGTGACACCGTCGACCTGACCGACCCGGTCACGAAGCGGTTCACGATCACGGGCACCCTGCGGGACGCCGCGACGGCTCCCGACGCGCAGGGGGTGTTCCTGCCGTGGGGCACGACGCTCCCGGCGGACACCGACGACCCCACCGCGAACGCCGACCTCACCGTGTACCTGGCCTCGGACACGCCGACCTGGGCGGAGATCCGCGCGCTCAACGCCCACGGCGTCGTCGTCGAGTCCCGGCCCGTCGTGCTCGACCCGCCGGACGAGCGGATCGACGGCGGTGCGGCGGGCGGCACGCTGGGCTGGTACCTGGGCGCGATGGCCCTGCTCGGCGTGTTCGCGATGTTCGAGGTGTCGCTGCTCGCCGGGGCGGCGTTCCTCGTCGGGACGAGGGCGGACACGCGTTCGTACGCGATCGTGACGAGCGTCGGCGGTGAACGTCGGTTCGTGCGGACGATCGTCGCGGGTTCGGGGCTCGTGCTCGGCGTGACGGGCGCCGTGCTCGGCGTCGCGCTCGGTACCGGCATCGGCGTCCTCGCGTTCCACGTCGTCGACGACGGGGACGTCGGCACCTGGCCCGGACTCCACGTCCCCGTGCTCCTGCTGCTCGCGATCGGCGGTGCGGGTGTGCTGGCCGGTCTCGTGTCCGCCCTCGTCGCGGCGCGTGCGGCCACCCGCGTGAACGTCCTCGCCGCGCTGCGTGGATCACTCCGACCGGCTGCCGTGACCCCTCGTTCGGAACGCCGACGACGGATCTGGGCACCGGTGCTGGTCGTGTCGGGTGCCCTCATGACGCTGGCGTGCGGCGTCGGGGTGCTCCTGCTGAACGACCGTCCGGTCCAGGAGGACCAGCTGGCCTGGGTCGTGGGCGCGGGCGTCGCGATCGGTCCCTGCCTCATGCAGATCGGCGTGGCGATGTCCTCGCCGTGGCTGCTCGCGCTCGTCGCCCGGTGCTCCACGCGGCTCGGCCTGTCGGCACGGCTCGCCGCCCGGGACGCCCGTCGGAACCCCGTGCGGACGGTCCCGGTGCTGGCGAGCGTGATGAGCGTCGTGTTCGTCGCCTCGGTCGCCGTGACGTGGAGCGCGTCGCAGCACGCCGGGTACGTCCGCGACTACGAGTACCGGACCGCCGTCGGGGTCGCGACGGCCGACGTGTCGGTCTCGGGCGACGAGGGGAGCACTGCCGGGTACGACGCGGCCCTGACCGCGCACGCCGCCGAGGTGGTGGCGGGCGTGCTGCGCGAGGACCGGATCCGGGTGCTGGCGGTCGTGGGCGAGCAGCCCGGCGAACGCCCGAGCACCGTCACGCTGCCGCACGACTGGGTCCGTCACGACTGCACGGTGAACGACACCACCTCGTGTTCGCGGTACCTGACGTCCCGTGACAGCTCGTCACCGCACATCTGGGTCGGGACGGTCGACGACTACGCGGTCCTCACCGGGCACCGGCCCTCGACGGCCGTCCGCGACGCACTGCGTTCCGGGCGCGCGGTGTCGCTCTGGCCGGAGTACGAGCGGGACGGCCAGGTGCGCCTGGACACCTTCCGTGATCAGACCTGGGAGGGACCGGCGATCACCGATCGGACCCGTCCGGACGCCACCACGACGATCCCCGCCGTGCGCGACGTACAGACGCCGCGCATCCAGGTGGGTGTCTTCATGACCCGCGAGACCGCCGCACGGTACCGCGTGCCCGCAGTCGACGGGATGCTCGTGACCACGCAGTCGTCCGCCCTCACGCCGGACCAGTGGGACGCACTGACGTCCGCGTGGCAGAGCTTCGGCGGAGCGGACCGCGACCGGTGGGGCGGTCCGTCGTTCGTGTACGAGGAGGGCCCGGTCGACGCGCAGGGCATCGTCACGGCGATCGTCCTCGCGCTGGCGGCCGCGGTGACGATCGGCGCCACCGCCGTGGCGATCGGCTTGGCCCGCTCGGACGGCCGTCGGGACGACGAGGTGCTCGACGCGGTCGGTGCCGCACCGGTCCTGCGCCGGCGGGTGTCCGCGTGGCAGGCAGCGATCCTCACGACCGTGGGAGCGGTGATCGGCACGGTGCTCGGCCTGCTGCCGATCCGCGCGCTCACGCTCCGGTTCACGGCCGGGCCGGTCGGCACGACGCACATGCCGTTCGTCGCCGACTGGCCGGTCCTGGCGCTGCTCGCGATCGGGCTGCCGCTGGTGGTGACCGCGGGGACGTGGCTCTCGACCGGACGCCGCCGGCGCGTGGCGGTCCGGCGCACGCCCTGAGCGCCGCACGGGCCGGACGGGGCGGACCCGCCGGACGTGCCGTGCACACCGATCCGCCGCCGGGGACACGCTGGGAACAGCCACGAGGACCCACAGCGAACCGCCGGGTTCCCCAGCTCTGGGGACTGGCATCGAACACCGATCCGAGGGAGAACTGTTCTCGTGTCCCGCACTCCTCGGCTCGCCCTCGTCGCGAGCATCGTCACCGCTGCCTGCCTCGTCGCGGGCGGCTCCCTCGTCGTCGGCAGCGCCGTCGTCTCCGCGACCAGCGCCGCCGCCGAGCGCGTCCCGGCCGCGACCGGCGGCGCGCAGGCACCCGTCGAGCGGGCGGACACCCGCGCGCGGGCCGAGGGCGCGACGAGTGTCCGCGGACGAGAGGTCGTGCGCGGCCCGCTCGGCACGGGCGACCGCGCGGGGGCGATCACCTTCGCCTACGCCGGTGACTCGATCACGGCGCGGCCGGACTCGTGGTTGCACGACCTGGTGCCGGACACGCGGTTCCACGCGGTCGGCGGCTACGCCCACAGCGGGTACCGGTCGGACCAGGTGCTCCACGAGATCGGCCCGGTGGACGACGCGGACGTCCTCGTCGTCGAGCTCGGGACGAACGACGTCAACCAGGCCGTCCCGACCGCCACGACGATCACGAACGTAGATGCCGTGGTCCGGAAGGTCGGCGCCCGGCACGTGCTCGTCGTCGCGGGGCCGCCCTCGGACTGGACGAGCAGCCGCTGGGGTGCCGACCGCCGCACCGGGCAGCGCGTCCTCAGCCGGGCGCTCGCGCGGGACGCCGCGGAGCACGGCTGGTCGTACGTCGACCCGTTCGTGGACTTCCGCCAGACGGACGGCGCGTGGGTCCCCGGCGCCTCGTCGGACGGCATCCACGGTGACGCCGCCACGAACGTCGTCGTCGCCCGGGTCATGGCGGAGGCGATCGGCGAGGCCGCTCGCTGATCGCCCAGAACTGCAGAGAATCGTCTGCAAAGAAGTACTTGCAAAGGTTTCTTTGCGGTTCTAGACTCGCGGCATGCCATCCGAAGCACGCGTCCTCGACCTGCCGTCGATGAAGGCACTGAGCCACCCGCTGCGCTCCCAGCTCTTCAACGAGCTCGCCGCGCACGGCCCGGCCACCGCGACGACCCTCGCCGACAAGGTGGGTGAGTCGACCGGCTCGACCAGTTACCACCTCCGCCAACTCGAGAAGCACGGGTTCATCGAAGAGGTCGAGGGGCGCGGGAACGGCCGGGAACGCTGGTGGCGTCGCGTCCCGGTCGCCGTCCAGTCGGGCGGGTCCGACGGTCCGCAGTCCCCGGCGGGGATCGCCGCCGCGCGGCTGCTGGCATCGGGGTCGAACGAGTTCTCCGAGCAGGTCATCCGCGAGTTCATCGCCCGTGACCAGGAGACCATGGCGCGCGGGTGGCGGGACGCGTCCGACCTCTCGGTCGCGATCATGCGCCTGACGCCGTCGGAACTCCACGAGCTCATGACCGGCATCCACGAGGTCGTCGACGCCTTCCGCGACCGCCACGTGCTCGACGACGCGTCCGACCCCGACACCAGCCGCGTCTTCATCCGGCTGGCGGCGGTCCCGATCTTCGACGGCGAACAGGAGGAACGATGAGCGCCGCACTCCACCTCACCGAGGTCGGCCCGGTCGAACGGGCCGCCCACCGCATCGGCACGGCACTGCTCCGGTGGAGCGAGTCGCGCGCCGCCCGCGCCGGCCTCCCAGACCGCCCGACATCGTGCGCCGACCGGACGACAGTGCGTCTCGCGTTCGAGGAGCGCCAGGCCCGGGAGGCACGCGAGCGCCACTGGGACGCGCTCGCCGCCGTCGCTCCCCGGCTCCGCTGACGGCACGTCACCGGTCGACGCAGAACGACTCGACGTCGACGTGGACCCCGTCCGCCCCGCCGCCGAGACGCATCCGCGCCACCGCGGCGTCACCGCGCACCGGCATGACGAGGTCGACCCCCATCGCACGGTCCACGGCCGCGTAGCCCGCGGCCTCCCATCCGGCCAGGACTCGCGGGGCGAGGTCCTGCGGCCGGGTCGTCGGCAGCACGAGTGATCCGCTCCAGCGTCCCCGTCCGTCCTCGCAGGCCTCCTCGACCAGGACGACGGCGGGTGGATCGGCCCGTGCCGGCGTCGGCGACCCGAGGTCGTCGAGCGGGCCGGCCCACCGGATCGTGTCCTCCAGCATCGTCCGCGTGCCCGACTCGATCGACGCAGCATCGAGCGAGGTCGTGGTCGTCGGCGTCGGCCCCGGCCAGTCCTCGGGCGACGGGACAGGGTGCTGCGTCGAGCGTCCGTCGACCCTGTGCTCCTCGAGCAGCGAGCCGTCGGGCAGCCCGCTCCCGGTGAACAGGGGACCGACCGCGAGCGCGCCGACGAGCCACACGGACACGGCGGCATCCACCGGCCACGTGCCCGTCTGCGAGGGTCGGCCGTCGTCCGCCGCCGTGCGGGCGCGACGACCACGCAGGACCAGCGCGGTCGCGAGGAACCCCGCACCGGCGACGACCACGGGGGCCTCGACCGACAGCGGGACGACCCCGAGGCCGAGCCCCCACCACGCCGCGGGCAGAGCACAGCCGACCGCCATGGTGCCGTACGTCGACACGACGAGGAACGTCTCCCGGCGCGGCAGCGGCTCCGCGGACGCCGGCTTCCGCAGCACGATCCACGCCGCGGCCGCCACGGCGTTGACGACGACGCCGATCCGACCGAGTGCGAGACCGACGATCTGCCCGAACCCCCACCAGGGAAGGATGTCGGGCTGAGCGCCGATGATCGTGTACCACACCGACCCCGCGAGGTGCAGCAGCACGAGCACGCCGGCGACCCCGAGGAGGTACAGCGCCCACGCCCACCTCGGGATGCCGAGCCGACGGAGCGCAGCCGCAGCGAACAGCACCGAGACGGGGAGCAGGAGGAGCAGCCCGATCGCCGCCACACCGTCGAACGCATCGGGATCCACGCGCCGAGGCTACGGGCCGACGGGGCGGCGAGCAGCGCCGGCGGGCGGGACTGTGTCCGGCGGCCCATCGGGAGGCACGTGGCGGGGCCGGTCCGCGCCTCCCGTCCGCCCGTGCACCACGTGCTCAGTCCGGGAGGGGTTCCGCGTAGGTGCGGAAGCCGTCACGCTCCGTGTGGATCGCCCACAGGCGCTCGGCGATGGACTCCCCGGAGTGCTCCGGCTGCCCGTCGTCGATGCCGAAGGGGATGATGAGCTGGCCGACGTGGACGTCCTCGTCCCGGACCGCGTCGTGCAGGAGCTGGGCGTACGCACTCTCCCCGGCGAAGGCGACCGAGGTCCCGGTGACCCGCACGCCGGGACGGACCGCACTCCCGCCGTTCACGAACAGGATCGTGCCGCGACCGAGCGCCCGCATGCCGGGGAGCACCTGACGGACCGCCGTCACCGAGCCGTACACCGAGAACTCGATCGGGCCGACGAGGTCCTCCGCCGTCGTCTCGAGCACCGGCCGCATGTACTCCTTCGCCGGGAGTGGGCTGTACTGGAGCACCTCGATCGGACCGAGCTGCTCGGTGGCACGCTCGAGCGCCGTGCGGAGCGAGTCGCCGTCCCGGACGTTCGCGGCGAAGCCGGCCGCGGTGTACCCGCGCTCGCGGAGTTCCGCGGCGAGACCGTCGAGGCGGTCCTGGTTGCGGGCGACCAGGGCGATGGAGAAGCCCTCCCGCCCGAAACGGTCGGCGACGGCGAGGCCGAGGCCCTTGCCGGCTCCGACGATGGCGATGGTGGTCATGACGTGTCCTTCCGGTCGTGGGTCGTCGCCGGGCTCAGGGTCCGGTGACGACGAGGGGGTTCGCGACCTCGACCTCGCCGTGGTCGACCAGCCAGCGGACGGCGTCGAGCACCGTCGCCTCCGCGGTGTGGGCGGGCTGGTAGCCGAGCAGTCGGCGTGGCTTCTCGGTGCTGAAGGCCTGACTGCGGGACAGGTGCTGCCAACTGGCGTCCGCGTGCTCGGGAGCCGTGGTCTCGCGGAACCGGTCCCACGTGACGGACTCGAGCCGCGCCTCCTGGCCGAACCAGGACGCCGCCAGATGGGCGTACCCGCGCGCCGTGAGCGCCGTCGGCGCGGTGATGAAGAAGTCCTCGCCCGCCGCCGCGTCCCGGTGCTCGACGGCGAGCTGGAAGGCCTGCGCCACGTCGTCGGCGTGCACGTGGGCCATCGTCTCGGCGCCGAGGCCGGGGACCTCGACCACCGCACCGGCGGACAGCGCGGCCCACACCCCGGGGTCGAGGTTGCCGAGCGGCCCGATCGGCGCCCAGCCCGGGCCACTGATGTGACCGGGGTGCAGCGACGTCGTTGCGAGACCCCCTGAGGCGGTTTCCTGCTTGAGCATCCGGGCGATCGCGTCCTTCTGCGTCCCGTACTCACCGAACGGAGGCGTCGCGTTCTCCTCGGTGACCGGCAGCACGTGCGAGACGCCGGCGCGCCAGATCGACCCGCAGTGCACGAGGTGCGTCCCGGTTCCCCGGAGCGCGGCCACGAGCGCTTCCGCGGACGACAGCGTGAAGCAGACGAGGTCGACCACGGCGTCGGCACGGAGCCCGGCGATCCGGTCGCCGAACGTGCCGTCGCGGTCCTCCTGCTCGCGGTCCGCGATGACCCGTTCGACCCGCTCCCACTCGGGGCCGTCGGCGTACGGGGTGCTCGTGCCCCGGGTCACCGTCACGACCTCGTGGCCGGCGCGGACGAGACGGGGGACGAGGAACGTGCCGATGTGACCGGTGGCTCCGACGACGACGATGCGCATGCCGGTCACCGTAGGCCGGTGCGGCTGTGCGGCCCGCGGCTCAGTCGGCGGTGACGACCTTGACCGACCCCGCGATGGTGGCCGCGTCCTCGGCGAGCGCGACGACCGGGTCGGGGAGCCCCGTGGAACCGACGAGCTTGCGGGCGCCCCAGCCGACGAAGCTGCCGACGAGCGCACCGAGACCGCCGAGGATCGCACCCTCGATGCGCAGGTCACGCTTGCCCGTGGTCCCCAGGGCCGCTCCGGCGAGCGCGCCGGCACCGACGCGTCCGACGAGCCCCGTGGGCGAGATGCGGTTCGGGGTCTTCGGCAGCTTGTCCCCGATGAGCTCACCGACGGCGGAGGCGACGAGGAGTCCGCGTCCGAGCGGCGTGCTGAAGACCTTCCACTGCTGCCACGACCCCTTCAGCGAGGAACGGTCGTGGTTCAGCGCCAGGACGGCCAGGGGCGTGGCGCTCCGGCCGCCGCTGAGGATGCCCAGCACGAGGGTGCGGACCAGGGTGTGCTGCTCGTTCTGCTTGCTCATGGGTTCTCCTGTCGTGTCGGTTCGGAACCTACTCCCGCACCCCTGGTCGCCGGGGCTCCGCAGTCGCCACGAGTAGCGTCCGGCGCATGAGCAACGTCATCGTCCTCGGCGGCCACGGCAAGGTCGCACTCCTCGCCACCCGGATCCTCACCGACCGCGGACACACGGTCACGTCGGTCATCCGCAATCCCGACCAGGGCGACGAGGTCCGCTCCCACGGCGGTCGGCCGCTCGTGGCGGACATCCAGCAGCAGACCCTCACCGGCTTCGCGAAGCTCCTCGGTGGGCACGACGCCGTGGTGTGGTCGGCCGGGGCCGGCGGCAGCTCGGCGGAGCGCACCTGGGCGATCGACCGCGACGCCGCGATCCTCTCGATGCAGGGTGCCGTGCGGGCCGGCGTCGACCGCTACGTTATGGTGTCGTGGTCCGGGTCGGTCCTCGACCACGGCGTGCCGCAGGACGACGACTTCTTCGCGTACGCGCAGTCGAAGGTGATCGCCGACGCCGTGCTCCGCGACTCCGACCTGCGGTGGACGGTCGTCGCGCCGAGCACCCTGACGGACGACGACGCCACGGGGGCGATCGGTTGGGACGGGTCCGCGACCGAGGTGCCGCGCGGCGACGTCGCGCACGTCGTGGCGGACGCGATCGAGGACGAGGGCACGGTCGGGCGGACGATCCGGTTCAACACCGGATCCACGCCGATCGCCGAGTTCCTGCGGGCCTGACCGTGCCCGGATCGACGGTCCTCTTCGTGCACGGTGCGCTCGTGCGCGACGGGACGTGGTGGTGGGCGCCCACCGCGGACCTGCTCCGCCAGCGCACGGGCGTGGACAGTCACGCGCTCGCACTGCCGTCCTGCGGTGAGACGGGAACCGGCGGGGGTCTGCGGGAGGACGCCGCGGCCCTGCGCCGGGCGCTCGACGCACTCCCGTCGGCCATCGTCGTCGGGCACTCCTACGGCGGCACGGTGATCGCCGAGGCCGGACGGCACCCCGCCGTCGAGCACCTGCTGCTCGTGTCGAGCTACCTGCCGGAGATCGGCGAGACGCAGGGGTCGATCATGTCCGGCGAACTGGACCCGGTCGCGGTGCGTCCCGACGACTCCGGACGGATCGTCCTCGACGGCTACGACGAGCGGTCCTTCGGCGCACGGTTCCTGCAGGACACCGACGAAGCCACGCAGCGCGCCGCGTGGGACCGTGTCACGGCGCAGGACGCCGGGGCGTTCGGGACGCCGACCACCGCCGCGGGGTGGGTCGGGGTCGACTCGACCGCCGTGGTGTGCGGCGACGACCGCTCCACCACGGCGGCCCTCCAGCGGGTGCACGCAGCACGTGCCACACGGTCGGTCGAGCTCCCGACGGGGCACCACCCGTTCATCAGCCGTCCGGACCTCGTCGTCGAGCAGATCGAGGCGTTCCTCGACCACTGAGACGGCCGCCGACGCGGAGCACCGACCGGCGCTGCGACACGAGCCGGAGCGGGCAGCGGCCTGACGACCGCCCGGCGGGTCAACCCCGGCGGGCCGCCTGCCAGGTGTCGCGCGGCAGCACGCCGAACTCGTCCCGGTAGCTGGCGGCGAACCGTCCGAGGTGCGCGAAGCCCGAGTCCCGCGCCACCTCGCCGACGCTCCGTTCGTCCCCGGACTCGAGCCCCTCGCGTGCGAGCAACAGCCGGATGCGCCGGAGGTAGGTCGTCGGGGTGATGCCGTGGTGTCGCCGGAACGCGTCCTGCAGGCCGCGCACACTCAACCCTGCTGCGGTCGCGACGTCGTCGACGGTGATCTGCTCGGTGGCGTGCTCGAGCAGGAAGCCCTCGGCACGGGCGAACCGGGCGGCTGCGGCGGTCCGGGGCTGGTCCTGTCCGACCGGCCAGTGCGGGATCGCCGTGAGCAGGCCGCCGGCGGCGAACCGTGTGAGCTCGCGTTCGTGTTCCTCCGTGACCTCCTCCGGCCCCTGGAGCACCGCGGCGGCGACGGAGCGCACCATGAGCCACCAGGCGGCGAGCGCCGGCCCCTCCGGGATGTGGTGCGGCTCGAACTCGATCGGTCCGGGCCGCCAGGCGCCGCGCTCGGCCGCCACCTGCTCCACGGTCGTCCGGTCGATGCGGACGAGGTCGAGTTGGAAGCCGTCCCACCGGACCTCCTGCGGGTCGTGCCGGAACAGCACCGGGCGACCGGTCGGGACGCCGTCGCCGTCGACGGCCGCGCGGCCGGCCTTGAGCCAGAACACGACCATCGCGGACTCGGCCTCGACCGTCGCCTCGACGGTGCCCGTGCTGGCCATCGACACGAGGGACAGCAGGTCCGAGCCACGGCGCCGTTCCTCGAGCGAGAACTCCGACGGCCCGGTCTCGATCCGGGCGTGGCGCACGTCGGGGATGCGCGTGACGATGTCCGCCGCCTCGGTCGGGTCGTAGGTCAGGGCGGACCACTGCGCCCGCCGCATGATCTCGCTCACGGTGCCGTCACCGCCCGGAGCGCGTCGTCGTCGGCCAGGACCGCGTCCGCGATCTGCCGTGCGACCTGCTCGGGCCGCGTGTCGGTGGTGTCGACGACCTCGGCCGCGGCGTGCAGCCAGGTGCGTGCGGCTTCGGCGTACGGCTCGACACGGCTGAAGCGGAAGTCCGAGGGGCCCATGTCGGTGTCGTTCCGGATCCGGTCCAGCAGGGTCGTCTGGTCGGTGTGGAGCACGAAGTGGCGGACGGGGATGCCGTGCCCGGCGAGGCCGGCGGCGATCTCGCGCCAGTACCGTTCGACGAGCACCGTCTGCGGCATGACCAGCATGCCGCCGGCGTAGTCCAGGACGCGTCGGGCGGTCTCGACGACGAGGGGGCGCCACGGGTCCCAGTGCTGGAAGTCGTCGGTGGGTCGGAGCAGCGGCCGGATGTCCATCAGGGTCTCGCCGACCTTCTCGGGGTCGAGCAGCCGGGCATCCGGCAGGAGCGGTTGCAGGAGCCTGCTCGTGGTCGTCTTGCCGACGCCGTGCGTGCCGTTGATCCAGACGATCATGTCCGGAACGTAGCGCATCCGGGCGTCGGACGGGAGGCGCGGTGCGTGTCGGACGCGCACCGCGCCTCCTGGACGGGGCGCGTCGTGACGCGCCCCGCGTTCTCCGGTCAGGCCCGGTCGTGCAGCGTCACGTGGTACCCGTCCGGGTCGGCGAAGGTGAAGGTACGGCCGAACGGGCCGTCGACGGGTGCCGAGACGATGGTGTGTCCGTCGGCGACGAGTGCGTCGTGGATCGCCTGGACCCCGGTCGCGTGCAGCCAGATCGCCGCCCCGATGCCCGGCTGGGGCGTGGCGTCGAGGTCGGTTCCGGGGACGGCGTCCCGCAGTGCGAACGCGATCGGGGTGGTCTCGAAGACGACGGCGTGCGGAGGGCCGGACTGCGCGCGGACCAGGCCGAGGTAGTGCTCGTAGAACGCTTGCGACGCGTCGAGGTCGCGGGTCTGCAGCGAGATGAAGTCGGGGCCGGTGACGGGCATGGGTACTCCTCGGTGTCTAATCTGTGTCAGTTTTCTGACACTCGAGAACCTATGTCAGACTACTGACATGCGTCAAGACGACGACCGCATCGACCTGGACACGTCCCTCGGTTACCTCCTCAAGGAGGCCTCGAGTGCCCTGCGCGCGGCCATGGAGTCCGTGCTGCGACCCCTCGGCATGACCATCACCCACTACTCGTGCCTCGAACTCCTCGCGCAGCGGCCCGGGCTGTCGAACTCCGAGCTCGCCCGCGGCGCCTTCGTCACACGACAGTCCATGAACGTGCTGCTGCAGGCGCTCGAACGGGACGGCTCCGTGACCAGACCGGCCGAGGCGCCGGTGGGGAAGGCGCTCCCGGCACAGCTCACGGCGCGCGGGCGGGAGCGCCTCGACGAGGCCTCGGCGGCGGTGCGCGGCGTCGAGGTGCGGATGCTCAGCGGCATGACACCGGGGGAGCAGGAGGCCGCGCTCCGAGCACTCCGCAGCATGGTGCGGGCGTTGCGCGACGATGCGTGAGCTGCGCCGGCGGCATCGCCGGTCAGCGCCCCGCCACCCGCAGCCCGTCGACCACCACCGCGGTGGCCTACGCCATCGCGCAGCCCGCCGGCGTCGACGTCGGCGAGGTCGTCGTCCGGCCGACGGCGCAGAGCTGACGGACTGGAGGCGCGGTGCACGTCGGCACCGCGCCTCCGGTCGGTCCGTGGCCCGGTCGGACGGTCAGTCGTTCTCGACCTCGAAGTCCCACACGGCCGCCGGGTGCTCGCCGTCCGGAGCCCAGCGGAGGATGCCCTCGCCCACCTTCATGACCGTCCGGAGCTCGAAGGTGGCCCGCTGACCCGGCCCGATGCTGCTCGGCGGTGCCGCGTGCCCGGCGACCGGACGCAGGCGGTACACGTTGCCGAGCTGGTCCGTCGTCGTCATGTCGTCGAGCGAGACCGGCACGGTCCCCGTCGCCTTCCGGAGCTCGACGGTCCACGTGCAGGTCGTCGTCTCACCCTGGTGGGGGAGACCCTCGCCCGGCACGACCGGGCCGGTGACGGTCGCGAGCACGGTCGTCCCCCCGGCGAGGTGCACGCGGACCGTGTCGCCCTCCGAGGTGAGGGCCGGGTGCGCGACCGTGCCGTCGAGCAGCTCGTCCGTCGTCGACGGGATCGTCGCGAGGTACGACGGGAGCCCCCCGTACGTGTTCGCGCCCGTCGGCTGCTCGCCCGAGGCGTGCCCGGCGGCGGTGCACCCGGCGAGCGCCGTCACGAGCACCACCGCTCCCGCGGCCGCGGCCGACCAGGCGGCGGCTCGGGCGAGCCGCCGCCTGGTCGGGATGTGCGGAGGGGTCATCGGTGCGAGCGGCCCGCGTTGTTGAACACGTCCGGACCGAACGGCTCGAGACCCGGCTGGGCTGCGAACCCGAGGTGACCCCGGCCGTCCACACCACCCGAGACCGTGCCGCCGCGGATCGGCTCGCGGTCGTGCCCGCCGCTCACGCCGAAGACGTCCTCCATCGTGCGGAGCCAGCTGTAGTGGTTGTAGTACGTAGTCGACACGGTGCCGGGCTTGATGAGCGGGCTGATGAGGACGCTGCCGGTGTCGCCGCCGCCGGGGGTGGCGTCGGTGGCGTCGTACAGCGGGTCGGCGGTCTGCCCGGTGCTCAGGAACCCGGGAGCCCCCTCGGCGCTCAGGGTGAGGCTCGTCACCGCGCCGGTCGGGGTGACGGGGTCGCCGGACGAGTCGAGCAGCTGGAACGATCCGTTCACGACCGAGCCGCTGCTGGTCGTCGGGTACTGCGGGCCGGTGTCGCTGACCGCGCCGACGAACGTGTCCGCCGGGATCGGGCTCGTGCCACCGGGGCCGGTCTTGTCGGTCGTGTCGGTCACGCCGCGGCCGGTGTCGTCGGCGACGATCGACGGGTCGGAGACGTAGCTCGACGCGGTGTTGGCCGCCGCCGCATCCGTGCGCGGGCCCGGGGTGTTGCCCGATCCGCCGCGGACGATGCCGGGGACGCAGTTCGCCGGCACCAGGGTCGGCGAGGTCTGGGTGCACGCCGGCGGCCGGTCGATGAAGGCGTTGTCGCCGGGGCCGGGGTAGAGCTGGTTCCCCTTCGCGTCCGTGCCGAGCGTCGAGTTCGGGCCGGTCGGCTCGGTGGCGACGTTCTTGCCGTAGAGGTTCTCACCGGCACGGTCGGCCGCGATCCCCGAGGACGCGTCCGGCTTGTCGGACAGCGTCGGACCGTAGGCGTTCGCGTTGTTGAAGCTGTTGCCGGAGTAGGTGAAGGGCGGGTTGGCCTCGTCGAACGTCACGTCGATGAGCCCGCCGTCCTTGAACGCCGCCGAGCGCTCGATCATCGGGATGTAGTACTTGAGGAAGAGGTCCGAGGCGTAGAGACCGCCGGTGTGGTTCTTCGGCGTCGTCGACTCCGGGTCCGGGGTGCCGTTCTGGTAGACCGCCTGGCCGTCCTTGGTGAAGGAGCCGGACAGGTTGTTGCCCTTGCAGACCGCGTCGTGCGCGTCGCTGCAGTTGTTCGGCGTGATCCAGCTGAACGCCGGCGTCGTGCGCTCGTCCTGCAGGTCCTTGAACAGGCCGTTCTTCGCCGAGTCGAGGTTCGCGATGTGGTTCGCGTCGCAGTCGTTGCCGCCCTGCACCGGCTTCGTCAGCGCCGGGATGGTCTTGCCGCCGGCCTTGTAGCCCGTCATGCCCTCGAACCACGGGAACGGGAAGTGCTTCGCCACGTACTGGTCGTTCGCCTGCGCACCGGTGAAGCTCGTCACGCCGGCCGGTGCCGGGTGGTCCGCGGTCGGGGTCAGGTACGTCGGGTTCGTGACCGGGTCGTTCGCCGAGGTGCCCGGCCCGCCGCACAGGGCGTCCTCGCGCCCCGGCTGGTCGCCGAGGTCCTGCGCGTAGCCCTTCCACGTCTTGCCGGCGGCGTCGAGCTGGTTGAAGAGGGTCGGGGTCTGGTGCGGGTACGTGCAGCCGTTCGAGCCGTCGGGTGCGTTCGCCCCGCTCGGCTGGCTCGCGTTGGCGAGCGACCGGACCTGCATGGCGTTCCGGCCGCCGCGGATGATGCTCGGGTCCGAGCCGAACTGGGTGTCCACCACGTTGCAGTCGGACTGCGTGTCCTGCTGGGCGCCCTGCCCGGACACCATCGAGATGTAGTTGTCCATGCTGAAGTGGCCGGTGCCGTAGTAGTTCTTCAGCAGGACGCCCTGGCTCGGCAGGGTCTTCCAGAGGTAGCTGTTCTGGTTGAGTCCCGTGAACGTCGCGTCGTACGACTTGTTCTCGAGGATGATGAGCCAGACGTGCTTGACCTGCCCCGGGCGCAGCCCCGTGGAGGTGATCTCGGCGCCACGGTGTGCGCTGCTGGCGGTGGCGGCGGACGCGACGGTGGAGGTGCCCACCGTGGCCAGCCCGGCGGCCAGGAGGCCCGCCGCTGCGACGAACGATACTGTCCGTCGCCAACCCTTCATGGTGCCCAAGAGCTTCATGAGAATGGTCTACCGGCGAGCGCGCCCCCGGATGGGGGACGGCAGGTGAACGGGCGTTGAGGATGCGCTCAGTCGCGTTCCTCGTCTCCGACGCAGCATCGGGCATCGTCGGGGCGGACGTGAACGTGGACGGGGGGACCGTGCCGACGCGGTGATCCTCCGGATGCTCACCGCCATGTCGTGATGCGTTGCGAGATCGTGACCTCCCTCGGCCAGCGCTTGAGCCACGCTCGTCACGTGAACCGTCAGATGGTTGCGGCCGCGATCGCGGTCGTCGTCATCCCGCTCCTTGCGGCGTGCAGCGGCTCTCGAGCTGATCTCGTCGCGTCAGCACGGGAACTCGACGGGGCTCCTGATTGGGTCCAGCAGCCCGTGGGAGAGGACTGCGGGCAGGTCGAGGTCAACCGGAGCGGTGAGCTACCGAGAGACGCGATGCGGTGCCTCGACGAGGTGGCCGAGGAGGGGCAACGCGGCACCCTGGCGTTCATCAGCAGGACGACCGAGGGAGATCCCGGTTTGTCCTTCGTCCTGGTGGACGGCTCGACCGTGAAACTGGCGTCGACACCCGCCTTCGACTCGTACGGCGGCGAGGCCGGCTGGCGCGAACAGGCTTGCACCGACATCGCAGCCCTGCCGGCTTGCCGCTAGCACCGCCGGTCAGAGGACGATCTCGACCGCGGCCACGATGAGGGCGCTGACGAGCAGAACCACGGTCGGCAGGAAGTCCTCGCCGACCGACCGGAAGCCGTGCGTGCTCAGAGGGTCCGCGGGGTGAGGTCGCCGTCCTCTGTGTCGTACGTCGTGACCCGCCACGTCGGTCGACGGTGATCGACGACGCGCTCCAGCTCGACGAGCCGTGGGCCCGGCCACTCCTCGCCGGAGGCCTGGACCGCGTCGTAGTAGCTGATGCCGACATCAGCGATCTCAGCCTCGGTCAGGGTGACCTCGTGTCTCCGCACGAGGCTGAGATCCGTGGCATCGACGAGGGCCTCGACACCGCTGGAGGGTTCTGCATCGGGCTCCCCGAGGGCGTCAGTCCTCCCCGGGTCGGTGCTCCGGATCCGCCAGACCCAGTGCTCTGCCACGTACTCGAGGCGGAGCCCGACGATCGGACCGCCCACAGCCTCGGACTCACCCGACAAGCCGTCGATCCAGTCGGACGGCCACCTCACCGCGGAAGGTACCCCGGTGCTCGGCCAGTCCGATCCCACTGCGCCCGGAGCGGGAGGGAACGCGGCGCACCCAGCAAGCGCGATGGCGGCCGCGCTGACCAAGCCGGCCAACATCGCATATCGTCCGAAACGCATCACGCCCCCTCGTGAGCCACCGAGCCTAGACGAACATCTCCGGCGCGGACACCGGCGGCACCTGCGCGGTAGCCGGTCGCCTGTCGCCTGTCGAGACAGATCGACACGGTTGCCACGTCGTCTGGACAGTAACTCGACGTCAGCTCCGCTGAGCCAGCCAGCCAGCCAGGTGAACAGCACTCCATCAGCCATGACCCTCGCCTTCCGCGCGCTCCACTCGAGCCGGAACGCACCGCTCCTCCTCGCCGATGCCGGGGACGTCACAAGCGCCCGCCTTGTGGAGGGCGCTGGTGCGCACGCCATCCCGACGAAGAGTGCGGGCGTTGCCTGGGCCCTCGGTCGCTCGGACGGCAGCACCTTGACCCGCACAGGGCGCCGTCACCGGACTCATTTTCGGACCGGGTGTACGGTACTGGCGCTTCTCAGTGTTCCCGCGGAGTGCTCTTGACGCCCCACCAGTACCGGAAAGCGATCCTCTTCCGGGCGTCAGCCCGGAGTCAGATGACGGTGATCACGATCTTCCCGCTGCCGCTCTCGGCCGCGGTGTGCGCGTCGGCGATGTCCTCGAGGGCGAACTCGCGGTCGACGTTCGGCGACCATCCGCCGGCGGTTCCGAGGTTCGCGCCCTGCCGGAGCAGACCGGACTCGTTGCGGGCATTCGCCTGCAGGGTGCCGAACCGAGCAGCGCCCTGGTGGTCGACGACGGTCACGACCCGGGAGGCATCGCCGACGATCGCGACGAGGTCCCGCAACGAGTCCGAAGGGGCAGAGTGCACTGCGGCGTCGACCCCGTTCGGTGCGAGCGCAGCGACTCGGGTGGCGAGACCGTCCCCATACGTGGTCGGGATGACGCCGATGGCCTGCAGGGCTGCGTGGCTGCTTTCACGACCGGTGCCGATGACGGTCGCCCCGGCGGCCAGCGCGAACGCGGCAACAGCGGTGCCGACGGCGCCGGATGCGCCTTCGATCAACAGGGTGGAGCCCCGGAGGTCACCGAGCTCCCGGACCGCGGCCGCGGCGGTGGCGCCGGCGAGGCCTGCTGCGGCGGCCTGGACGGTGGTCCACTGCTCGGGGACGTGGGCCCATGCGGTGAGGACAGCGAACTCGGCAGTGGTGTCGCTGACGCCGCCGAGGCCGAAGACGACGTCGCCGACATTGGTGTCGGTGACGCCGGCGCCGACCTCGTCGACGACGCCGACGGCGTCACGACCCGGGATGGCGGGCAAGTCCAGCGGCAGGAATTCAGCGAGCTGGCCGGCGCGCAAGAGGACATCGATCGGGTTGACGCTCACAGCCTGAACCGCGATCCGGACCGCGCCTTCGCCGGCGTGGGGTTCGGGGGCGTCCTCGACCACGAGGACGTCGGCAGGTCCGTAGGAGTGGAAGCGGGCAGCGCGCATGTACGTGTTTCTCTCTGTAGGACTCGTCGACAGCGATTGCTTGCCGCGGAAAGGAACGCTAGCGCCGTTTCCTTTCCGCAGCAAGTAACTTAGACTGGGGGCGTGACCGTCGACCGCCTCTCGCCGCAGGAGGACCGGACCTGGGCGCTCTTGGTGGGCGTGATGATGTGGCTTCCCGCCGAACTCGACACCTGGCTCGAGGGCGCCGCCGACTTGAGCCACGCGGAGTTCGGGGTCCTGCGGTGCCTGTCGACGAGCGAGGATCGCGAGATCCACATGAGCCGGCTCGCTGCGACCGCGAGTGTCACCCCGTCGCACCTGTCCCGCATCGTTGGCCGGCTGGAGCGTCGCGGGCTCCTGCTGCGCAGCACGGACCCGGTCGATGCGCGGCGGACACTGGCCAGGTTGACCGAGTCTGGGGCAGCGCTGATCGACGAGGTCGAGCCCGGTTACGTCGCTCAGGTGCGTGATCGTGTCTTCGGGCTGCTCGGTTCGGACCAGGTGAACCAGCTCGAGGACCTGGCGGAGGCGATCCTCACCCCACTGCGTGGAGAGTGCGTCGACCTGCTGCCAGCTCGGGCAGCCCGCCCGTGAACCCTTCGCCCGCCCCGACGTCTCGATAGCCGGTGGTCCGGCGGACGTCTTGCGGCGGGCCCCGAGGATCGAGGTCGGTGCGGTCCCACGTTGACGGTCGGTACCTCTTGCGGTGGGGGCACGTCATTCGAACGTGTCGAGCCGGACGTAGCTGTCGATCGGTACGCCTCGGGCGCGATCCCGCGTGACTGCCAGACAGTGTGTCCAGCTTCATATTCCAGACACGTTGCGTGGCGCCAGGAAACTCCCTCATCGACGTCGCCAATCAACGCGCCCGCGTCCACACCGGGGAGCTGATCCAGGTCGGCGATGCGCACTACACCGTCACCAGCACTCGGCTGGAGCGCAAGGCTGCCGTACCAGGCGAAGCCCTCGCCCTGCGAGTCCAGGCGGCGACCGGCGCGTGATGGTTCCACCTACCGGCAATGACCTGCTCGCCTTGCCGGTATGCATGCCGGGGTAGCGAATCGGCTATCGAGACAGCGCTCCTGCGAGGATGACGTCGACGCCGGCCAGGAACTGCTTCCGGTCGTCGTGCTGCTCAAAGCCCTCGGCGACGCTGTGCACGAACGGGTACGTGGAGGCGTCGAGTTGACGCCACTGCTCGGTGACGCCAAGGAGGAACGCTTCTCTATCGGTTCGTGAACCCAGGGTCCGCGCGCCCGCGGCGTACTGGCCAGCGAGGCCCAGCACGTAGTGCACGAGGGTCGAGGCAGTGTTGAACTGTGCCAGTTTCGCGACGCCGAGCTCGCGGAAGATCCGGCCGAAGGCCTCGAGCATCTGGACGACGGCGAGCTGCCATGGTTCTCGGGTGAGCTGGGCGCCGATCCACGGGTGCGCATCAATTGCGTCGAACACTGCCGCAGCCGTCGCTCGAAGCGCTGCGACCGGATTCTGCTCTCCTGAGGAACCGTCGATCGCGACGGAGATGACTCGCGAGGCTGCTGACATGAGCAGCTCTGCCTTGCTCGCGACGTGGTGATAGATCGCACCCGGACCCGTCGACAGATGGGCAGCGAGCGTCCGGAACGTCAGGGCATCCTCGCCCTCCGCATCGAGGATCTCGATCGTGGCCGCGATGAGGCGTTCCTTGGATAGCGGTACCGAGCGTCGGCGCCGACGTGAGGTGGTGGAGGGCATGTGCCATCTTGACACACGGTGGAACAGCGTTCCAGACTGGTCATGGAACATTGTTCCAATTGGTGTTTATCGATGCTTCCCGAAGGAGGAATCATGTTCGAAACCACGAAGCCTGGTGTGCTGTTGAAGATGCGTGCGCGGTCCGGCGAGGGGGATGCCCTTGCGAAGGTCCTCGTCGATGTGCACTACGAGGAGGACGTGGACGGCCCGGTGGACTGGGTGGTGATGCGTGACGACGAAGACCGTGATGTGCTCCGGGTGGTGGAGTTCTACCGCGATCAGGAGTCCTTCGACCGGCACTATGCCGAGTCAAACGACGAGGTCGAGCAGCGGCACGAACAGATCATCGCCCTGCTCGGCGAAGCCCCCGAGCGCGTCGTGCTGCACCCGGTCGCGTCGAGCTGAGGAGTACGTGTGACGCGCCCAGAACGTGTCTCGGCGCGTCATACCGGCACTCTGGCCGAGGCGTTGAGGTTCGAGTCGACTGACTAGTTTCGGTAGATCGCCGATCGAGATGATCCGCCAGTACTGTCTCGAGATGGACTATTCCTTCTCCGCTCCGACCGCGATGGAGTTCAAAGGGCTTTATGACGAAACCGGTTGGGCGGACTGGACCCTAGACCGATTCGAACGTGCTCTCTCTGGCAGCTGGATAGTCTGCACGGTCAGGGACGACGCCGGGCGCCTGGTCGGGATGGGCAGGGTCATCAGTGACGGAGCGCTTCACGCCTTCGTGACCGAGATGATTGTTACGGAGCAGGCGCGGGGTGCAGGTATCGGCGGGGAAGTCCTCGTGCGGCTGGTCGACGAGGCACGGCGACGCGGCGTCAACGACGTCCAGCTCTTCGCGGCGCGAGGTCGCGCGGCGTTCTACGAACGGCACGGCTTCGAGCGTCGGCCCGAAAGCGGGCCCGGAATGGACGCGGAGGACGTTCGCTAGCCGTGGTCCTGCCGGACGCTCCCTCGCGTGAGCTCATACGTGAGTTCCGTGGGTAGTCAGGACGTTCGCATCGTCCGTCGGCGGGAGCGTGCACCCCTTGCGGAGACACATGCAACCACGACCGGTCCAATGAGGAGGGTGGCCGCGCCGACGCTGTACAGGTACCCGTCGTGCAGGAACGCGGCGGGGACGAGCAGGATCACGAAGGACACGATCACAAACGCGATCACCGTGCACGCGACGCCGCGGAGCGCGGTACCGAGAGCACCGTTGGGCTGCGCAATGTCCCAGGAGAGCAAGAGGCAACCTGCTCCGATGGCGACGGAGACGGCCATGAACCACACCGAGGTCCGGTTGTAGCCGACCAAGGTCAGCATCGCGGCGATGACTGCAAGTCCGATGCTGAGTTGCCGACGCGATCCCGTTCCGGCGCGCCCGTAGAGCGCGACCGCGAACAAAGCGAGAGGCGCGAAGACGAGGAGCAGCATGGCGTAGAGCATCCCGGACAGCCGTGAGAGGTCAGCCACCACTGCAATTCCGACACGAGCCGCGGCACCTATGGCGAGCACTCCGAGTGCGAGGATGAGGAGGCGCTGGTAGTGCCTAGCGCCGCGCCCCTCATCGGTCGGAGCGATCAGTGGTTGCGTGTCGACCATTCCCGCAGCGTAGCTGGACCGCCCGTCAGCCATCGTTCCCAGGTCCCCAGAATCTCATCGCTTCGGCAAGGTTCCACAGGGATATGTGCCCGCGGAATGCATCGCTGGCGTGGCTCAGCGGCGCAGGGTGTTTCGGGGGTACTCGCCGAATCGCTGTACGTACTCGCCCGAGAACCGGCCCATGTGTGCGAAGCCCCATCCCGTTGCGATGGCGGCGACGGAGGTTTCAGCTCAGCGATCGGCTACCGGGACAGCTCCGATGAGTGTTGCGACGGCCCGACACCGCCCTCCCGCTCGTCTCCCGTCGAGAAGAACGCGTCGAGGTACTCGTCCGGGGTGAGATCCGAGTCACGCATCAGCGAGAACACCTCCGCACCGTCTCCGAGGTCGTCGAAGAGCGCATCGGCCTGGGCGAGCCCGAGGTACGCCGCGTCCACGTCGTCCGCGTACGCAGCGGCCTCGACCTCGGCCTTCGCGATCGCGCCCGCGAAGTCCGCGGCGAGGACGATCACGATGCGCTCCTCGTAGGTGGTCTCGCCGTGGCGGAACACACACCGCACCCCGAACCAGGTGCTCGCGTCGTTCTCCTGCACGCACCGAGCCGAGGACCGGCTCCCGCCGCATCGCACTGGCGCCGACGAGGTGACCCAGCGTCAAGGCTGATGGTCGACCGATGAAACCCGGATGGCGACCGAGTCGATCACCGTGCCGGCCGGGATGCTGCCCGTCCGTCGGGTCTGGGTGGTCCGTTCCCCGAGGTAGCTGCCGTCGGCCGGGTCGATCACGATTTCACGCCGCTCGGTCGCGGTCCGGGCGGGCATCCCGATCGCGGTACCCGTCCGACCGTCGAGGGTGGTCTGCTCCTCGGTGACCTCGATGCCCGGGAGCGTCGCCAACGCGTCGAACATCGTCGCACGGAGGTCGGCGGGCACCAGACCGGTGCGCAGGAGCTGGCTGACGGTGTCGTAGACGTGCTCCGCCTTCGTTGTGTCCACCGGTCGCGGTGCAGCCTCGATGCGGCGGACGAGCGCGCCCGGATCGCGAGGCAGGCCGGCGATGTCGGCCGGACCGAGCAGGCCGGGCTGCTCACCGCCGAGCTCCCCGACCGCGAAGTCGCCACCGGCGGCGCGTTCCCGCACGGGGCCGTCCGCACCTGCCCGGGATGCCTCCTCCGCTGCTGCCGCCTCGCGCGCTGCAGCGCCCCCGTAGAAGGTCGTCGCCTTCCCTGATCGAGTCTCACGCACCCAGGTCCCGGACACGTCCGCGGGGATCCACGTGGTCGTGGTCGTCGGAGCGAGGTACCCCTCGTCGTAGTGGTCGCCGCCCGACGAGGCGTAGACCATCGACTCCTCCGTCTCGACGACTCGGGTGTACGCACCCGCCGGTGCCCGGTGGGCCGTCGCAGCCCGAGCGGCCCCGTGCAGTGTCGCCGCTGCTGCCGACTCGGGCGCCGTCCAGTGCGTGACGCCGATCCCCGAGACGATGAGCCCACCGGCCACGACCGCCGCTGCGCCGGCGAGCACGATCGGCCGGAACCGCCGCAGCGCCGGAACGGGAGGTCGTCGGTGCATCCGTCGCGCGCCCCCTGGCGTCACGGTGGTGGATGCAGCAGCCTCGTCGAACCGCATGCGGGCTCGTTCGAGGGCGGCGTCGAGCGCCTCGGTCGGGAGGCTCGCATCGCGCTGCCGACGGAGGGTGCGGAGCGCGGTGAGGTCGTCAGACATGGAGGGGTCCGTTCAGGGTGTCGAGGGTGCCGGGCACGCCGCGGAGGGCGGTGCGGGCACGGTTGAGTCGGGAGCGGACGGTGCCGACGGGAACGCCGGTCGCCTCCGCGATCTGTTCGTAGGTGAGTTCCGCCCAGGCGTGCAGCAGGACGGTGTCCCGCACCGCCGGGCGCATCCGGTCGAGCTCGCGCATCACCACCTGCACGGCGCGTCGGGCGTCGAGCAGGTCACCGGCATCGTCCTCGAGCCGGTCGGGGACCGCGACGCGGGACATGGCCCGCTCCGCGCGGCGCTGTGAGCGCCAGTGTCGGTGGAGCAGGTTCGACGCGATGCCGAAGAGCCACGGGAGCGGCTGCTGTCGGTCGGGGTCGAACGAGTCCCAGCGGACGAGTGCGGTCACGAAGGTCTCGCCGAGGATGTCCTCGGCGCTCTGCAGGTCCGTGCGGCGGGCGAGGTAGAGCAGGATGCGACGACCGTGCTCGTCGAAGAGCTGTCCGAGCTCTGCTGCGGGCTCGGGTGGGGGATGACTACTTGGCACAGTTGGTCTTGCCCGATCCTGGTCGGAGAGTTCCACCTTCGCTGCGATCCGCTCGGATCGCCGATCCGGCACGAGCGGTCTTCCAGGCCTGGAGGCACGGGGCGCTTCCGCCTCGCCACGCAATGCTATCGTTCGTTCTGTTTACAGAACGGTGGTGCTGGATGGACCCGACGACCGGTGCGCGGCTCCGCGCACTCCGCGCCGAGTGCGGCGTGTCGCTGTCGGAGCTGTCCAGGAGGAGCGGCGTCGGCAAGGGCACGATCTCCGAGCTGGAGAACGATCGGCGTGGTGCCCGCCTGGACACGCTCTTCGCGTTGACCGCTGCCCTCGGGGCCCCGCTCGGTGCCGTGCTGTCCGACGAGTCCGGCGCTCGGCGGCAGCCGATCACCGGCGACTCCGTGAGCGCGGTCCTGCTCGATCGGTGGACGACCCGTGGGGGACTCGTCGAGGTGTACCGAGCGACGCTGACACCGGATGCGCAGCGGTCCGACGCACATGCCGACGGGGTCGAGGAGACCGTCACCGTCGTCAGCGGACGTGTCGCCGTCGGGTCGGCCGATGCGCAGCACGAACTCGGCGCGGGCGAGAGCGTCCGCTACCCGGGAGACCGACCGCACCGCTTCCAGGCGCTCGGCGAGCCCGCAGAGGTCGTCCTGCTCATGCACTACCCGCACACCGCCATCCAGGAAGGAAGCCCGCACCATGACCACTGACCACGAATTGCCCGAGCGCAGTCGGATCGTGCAGCAGCACCTCGACGAAGCGGGCGTGACCGCGTCGGTGCGGGAACTGCCGGACTCCACCCGTACCGCCGTCGACGCCGCGGCCGCGCTCGGCTGCGAGGTCGGAGCGATCGCCAGCAGCCTGCTGTTCCTCGCCGACGGTGAGCCCCTGCTGGTGATGACGAGCGGCCGGCACCGCGTGGACACCGACGTCCTCGCGGAGCAGATCGACGCATCCAGCATCGTGATGGCGGACGCCAAGCACGTCCGCACCGTGACCGGTCAGGCCATCGGGGGCGTCGCACCCGTGGGGCATCCTGCACCCGTGCGCACGGTCGTCGACGTGGCGTTGTGCGCGTACGACACCGTGTGGACCGCCGCCGGCACCCCGCACACCGTGGTGCCCCTCACCCCCGAGCAGCTCATCACCCTCACCGGCGGTACCCAGGTCCGCGTCGCCGTCGACTGACCCATGACGTCGAGCTGCCGCGCAGCTTGCTCGGGTGAGGACAGCCGGTGTTCACCGCACCGGGTCCGTCGTGGTTATGGTCGTCCGGTGGAGCCGTTCGAACTCACCGATGGGCAGGTCCTCCTGCGTGTCCCGGACGAGGGGGACATCGACGCCCTCGTGACGCACTGCGCTGACCCAGCGATCGTCGCGTTCACGACCGTTCCCGTTCCGTACGAGCGTTCCTACGCGGAGCGCTACGTCCGGACACTCGTGCCCGAGCGCTGGGCGAGCGGTCGGAAGCTCGTGTGGGGTGTCCGCCGAGCCGACGATCCGGACCGGCTGCTGGGCATCCTGAACCTGTTCGACATCGACAAGGGGCGAGGCACGGCGGAAGTCGGCTACTGGCTCGCGGCAGGAGGACGCGGGCAGGGTCTCATGACCGGCGCCGTGGCCGCGGTCCTCGACCACGCGTTCCGCTCGGCGGATTCGGGTGGACTCGGGCTCTTCCGAGTGCAGTGGACCGCTGCTCCCGAGAACGTCGGCTCGCGTCGAGTCGCGGAACGAGTGGGTTTCCGTTTCGAGGGCCGTCTCCGCGGCGCGCTCGTGCTCCGCGGACGCCGGACCGATGCGCTGCGGGCAGCCGTACTGAGCACGGACTCTCGCGAGAGCCAAGACTGGAACCTCGGCGTCGTGGACCAGTAGCACGCGGAGAGCACCGGACGGGAGGCGCGGTTCGAGCCCGCACCGCGCCTCCCGTCTCGTGGTGACGCACCGAACACGGCGGGCGGGATCAGCGATGCTCGGCGAGGAACGCATCCGTCTCGTGGGCCGTCGGCGCCGTGGCCGGGCCGCGCCGGGTGACGGCGAGCGCTGCCGCGGCGTTCGCCCGGCGGACCGCGTCGAGCAGCGAGTCCCCACGCGAGAGCGCCGCGGCGAGCACGCCGTCGTGCGCGTCGCCGGCACCGTTCGAGTCGACGGCGTCGACTGCGAACCCGGGGACGAGCGTCGGCTCAACACCGGGCTCGACGACCCAGCACCCCGATCCGCCGTCGCGGACGAGCGCCGTGCCGCGCGCGGTCGCGGCGATCCGGGCGACCGCTTGCGGGAGTCCCGCGGCGTCCGGAGCCATGAGCCGCGCCTCCCGTCCGTTGGCGCTGACGGCGTCGGTCCGCGCCATGACGGTGGCGAGCACGTCGGGATCGAGCGTGGCGACGAGCGGCGACGGGTCGAAGAGCACCCGGACCGACGGGGGGATCGTCGGTAGCCACCCTGCGATCGCGGCAGCGTTCACCGGGTGCGCGAGACCGTAGCCGGACACGAACACGATGTCGTCGTCGCGCAGGGCGATGCGGTCGAGGTCCGAGCTGCCGAGGCGACCCTCGGCACCGACGCTCGTGACGAACGTCCGCTCGGTCGTCGCGTCGACGAGCGCGACGCAGTACCCGCTGTCGACGTCGTCGAGGCCGGGCTGGAGCACCTCGACGCCGGACGCGGCAAGTGCGGCGCGCACCACGTCACCGAACGGGCCGGTGCCGTACTGGCCGGCGAAGGCGACGTCGAGCCCGTCCCGCACGGCGGCGACCATGGTGTTGAGGCCCCCGCCGGCGGTGATCTCGGAGCCGGAGGCGATGACGTCGCCGCCGGGCTCCGGGATCGCGTCGATGCGCATCACGATGTCGACGATCACGTTGCCGACCGAGACGAGCCGTGGCATCAGGCGCGGACCTCGACCGCCGGCGCGACGGGCTCCGGGCTGTCGACCTGACCGCGGGCACCGCCGGTGAGGAGGTAGAGGCCGGCACCGACGACGAACGTGACGATCCAGCCGAGGCCGTTCGCGCCGATCCAGGTCTTCGAGAACGCCCCGACGAACACAGGGTCCGCGTCGCCGACCTGCACGGAGGTGAAGAGGAAGCCGATGACGATCGCGACCAGCCATGCGGCGAGTGCGCCCCAGGCGACGCCGCTCCGGTACCAGTACCGTCCGCCCGGACGCAGGTCGAGCAGGGCCACGGGGTCGTACCAGCGACGACGGACCATGTCCGCGATGAAGACCCCGAGCCACGCGGTGATCGGCACGGCGAGCACCGAGATGAAGGTGATGAACGGGGCGTAGAAGCCGTCCGCGACGAGCATGAAGTACATCGCGCCGAGTGTGGTGACGACGACGTCCACCGTGACCGCCCAGACCCGGGGCACCTTGACGCCGAGGGTCAACGTCGTGAGGCTCGCCGAGTACACGGACAGGTGGTTCGAGAGCAGCAGGCCGCCGAACGCCGCGATGAGGTAGGGGATCGCCATCCAGCCCGGCAGCAGGTCGCGGATCGCGGCCACCGGGTCGCCGGCCTGCGCGAGCGTCGGGTCGCCGGCGGACACGAGGGCGCCGAGGCCGACGAGCACCACGAGCGGGATGCCCGCGCCGGCAGCACTGGCACTCACGAGCGCACCGGCCTTCACCGACGTCCGGGTGTAGCGCGCGATGTCCGCGCCCGCGGTGGCCCAGCCGATCCCGGTGCCGGCCGCGATCGTGCCGATGCCGATCGCCATCGCGGCGACGGGACCGGCCGGTTGCGAGCCGACGACGTGCCAGTCGACGCGGAGCACGAGGAAGACCGCGACGAACACGTTGAGCGCACCGAAGACCCACGTCGCCCACTTCTGCACGGCGACGATGAACGCGTGTCCGAGGCCGGAGATGAGCACCGTCGCTGCCACGAACACGAGGATCGCGACGATCGTGAGCAGCGGGTTCGCCTTGGCGCCGCCGTCCGTGCCGAACAGGATCGTGAAGAGCGAGAGCAGGACGAACGCCGCCGTGGTGGTGTTCACGGTCTCCCAGCCGAGGCGGGAGAGCAGCGACACCGCCGTCGGGCCGATGTTCCCGCGCACGCCGAAGACCGCCCGGCTGAGCGTCAGACCGGGGGCGCCGCCGCGACGACCGGCGATGGAGACGACGCCGACGACGGCGAACGACCCAGCCGCGCCGATCACCGCGACGAGCAGCGCCTGCCAGATGGTCAGGCCCTGGAACGCCACCAGCGTGGCTCCGAGCGGGAGACCGAGGATCGAGATGTTCGCGGCGAACCACACCCAGAACAGGGCGCCGGGGCTGCCGTTCCGCTCGTCGTGGGGCACGGGTTCGATGCCGCGCTGTTCGACGCTCGTCAGCGTGCCGCTGGAGAGCGTGGTCGTGGGGTCGGTCATGGGGTCCTCTTACGTCGTCGGAAGGGCTGGGGGTGGGGTGGGGGACCGGGCGGCGGTGGTGGGGGGACACCGCCGCCCGGCGTCGGTCAGGCTCGGTGACGGAGGGCGAGGAGCCCGTCGACCAGGGAGCCGAGTTCGAGGTGGTTGCGGGTCGTCACCGTGGTGACGGCGTCGGCCGGCCAGGCATCCGGTCCGTGGACGGCCCCGAGCACCGCGCCGGCCATCGCGGCGATCGTGTCGGTGTCACCGCCGATCGACGCGGCGGTGCAGAGCGTCTCCCAGGGGTCGAGGTCGAGGCCGACGAGGGCGAGTGCGGCGACGACCGACTCCTGACTGGCGACGCTCGTGCCGATGAGCTGGGAGACGGTGTCGATGCGCTCCGCGGCGGGAACCGTGCGGAGGTGTGCCCGGGCCCAGGTGGTCTTCGCCGCGATGTCGGCTCCGGCGACCCAGTGCCCGCGGGAGGCGCCGAGTGCTGCGGCAGCGACGGCTGCGTCGAGTGCCTCCGCCCGGGTGGCGCCGTCGATCCCCGCGCTCACCGCGGCAGCGACCGCGCTGGCACCGGCGATGCCCAGCCCCGTGTCGTGCGTGACCCGGGAGGCGTCCTGCACCGCGTCGACCAGGCGGACGAGGTCGTCGGACGGTACCGCGACACCGACGGGGGCGATCCGCATCGCCGCGCCGTTCGTCGTGCCGGTGGAACCCGCTTCGGACGCCGGCACGCCGTCGAGGATCCGTTGCACGGCGGTCTTCGTGCTCGGCCCGAGCAGGTCGAGGGAGCCCTTGGCCTCCATCTCGCGTTCCCAGGCGATGAGCGCCTCGGCGAAGCGCGTCGGGTCGAGACGCCCGCCGCCCTCGATGAGGAGCTCGGCGACCATCACGGCCTGCTCGGTGTCGTCGGTGACGGTGCCGGCCGACATCCCCGCGGCGATGCGCTGGTGGGGACCGGCGTCGGCGAAGCCGGTGATCCGCCCGTGGTCGGCACGGATCTCGGCGAGGGACATCGACTGGGTCGGCATACCGAGGGCGTCACCGATCGCCAGTCCGGTCATCGCGGCGAGTGCGTGGGGGCGCTGCATCGTGACGTCCTCGTGGATCGTCATCGTGCCGTCCCGAACCGCATGTGGAGGCGGAAGCGGTCAGGGTCGAGCAGACTGTCGACCCGCTCCACGAAGGTGCCGTCAGCCGTGTGCGAGAGTCGTCGGCTGCGGAGGAACGGCGTGCCCTCGGCGCGTTCGAGCAGCGCGGCGTCGTCGGCTCCGAGCGGCACGACGTCGATCCACTGCTCCGCGCTCGCCGGGACGAGGCCGGACTCGGCGATCGTGGCCGTGAGGGAGTCGTCGACGAGCCCCTCCGTGACCGCGGCCGCGAGGCGTCCCACGCGGGGGAGCACGCTCCGCTCGAGCGAAACCGGCCGACCGCCCACGACCGTGCGCAGACGATCCACCGTGACGAACGTCGCCGCCGTCGCCCCGACCTCGGCCTGGAGGCGCGGGTCGTCCAGGTGGGCGATGCCGAGGATGCGGGTGGTCACCTCGGTCCCCGACGCCGCGATCGACCGAGCCCACCCGCCGCGCGGGTCGAGGGTCGCGCCGTCGAACGTCACGACCGAGCCGACGCCGCCGTGGGTCGCGATGTACTCCTCGTCGGCGAGGTCGGCCAGGGCGGCCCGGACCGTCCCGCGGCTGACCGCGAAGCGCTCGGCGAGGTCGTGCTCACCGGGGAGCCGGTCGCCCGCGCGGTAGCGGCCGGTGGCGATGGCGTCGCGCAGGGCGTCTGCGACGAGGCGTCGCTTCGATGAGACGGGCATGAAGGAGAGTGTACATGTACAGATCCTGTACAGTGCAAGTGCTACTGCTCGGCGCGGACCCGTTCGATCCTGGGCAGGACGGCGAGGAGCCGGTGGTCGGTGGCGATCCGTTCGGCGACGTCGAGGTGGTGTTCGGAACGGTCGTGTTCCCGGGTCGCGCGCAGGGCTCGCGCGAGTTCGAGGTGCCCCCGGGCAACGCCTTCGACGTAGTGGGCCGCGTCCGCTTCTGCGATGACGCCCGGCATCGTCTCCAGGGCGTACGAGGGGTCCCCTGACCTGGTGAGCACGTCGGCGAGCAGGGTCCGCGTGCTGACGCCTGTCACCAACATGACGTTCGGCTGGACCGTGTCTCCGCGATCGACGAGGAGCTGGAGTATGTGTTCGTAGTGGGCAGCTGCGCCGTCGAGGTCACCGGAGTGCATCAGGAAGTTCGCCGTCATCGCGAGCGCCTGCGTGACGCCTTCTTGGTCTCCGGCGACGGTGAGGAGCTCCATGGCTCGGCCGGCTTCACGGAGCGCGGTGTCGAAGTCGAGGAGCCGGCCGTGCGCCCATGCACGGTAGAACATCGCCCAGCCTTGTTCCCGCACGTCGTCCGTCCGTTCGGCGGCGTCCACCGCGACGACGGCCGCGCGGAGCGCTTCGTCGAACTCCCGCTGCGTGAGGTGCAACCACGCCGCGTAGCCGTGGTGCACCGCGATCTGCCGATCGGTGCCGGACCGTGCAGCGGCGTCCGCGGACGTGAGGAAGAGGATCCGCCAGAGGTCCCACGCGGGCCACGTGTCGGAGAACCAGTGCAGCGCGTCGGCAACGTCCATCACGAGCTCGTCCTCGCCGAGGGCGTACGCCTGCTGGACCGCACTCGCCCACTGCGCGCCTTCGCTGCGCAGCCAGGCCTGTGCCTGGTCTGCAGAGCGGAAGTGACGTCCGGGGCCCGAAGGGTCGGGGTCGCGGCCGGGCTCGAACCAGAGTCCGGCGTTCTGCGCGGTGTCGAGCACCCAGTGTCGGAGCGCCCGTCGTTGCTGGGCGACCGCCGGCTCGTCACGACGGCAGAGGGCTGCGGCGAAGAGGCGGACCAGGTCGTGCAGGTGGTAGCGGTTGCTGCCCCGGAACTCGACGAGGCCGAGGTCCGTCAGTTCGTCGAGCCGGTCGGCGGCGTCGTCGGGGTCCGCGCCGGACGCTGCGGCGGCGAGGTGGGCATCGAAGGTCGCGCCGTCGATCAACGACAGGCTCCTGAAGAGCTGCTGCGAGTCGTCGTCGATCTGGTCGTAGGAGAGCGTCAGTGCCGGCTCGACGGCGAGGTCTCCGGCGACGAGGGCACGGAGCGGATCCCGACGCGTGGACATCTTGTCCAGGAAGTCCCGTACGGAGGAGCGTGGCTGCGCCGCCACGCGGTTCGACGCGATCCGCAGCGCGAGCGGCAGGTCCCCGCACGCGGCGGCGAGGGAGTCGGTGTCGGCATCGGTGCGCTGCGCGGCGGGGACGATGCGGCCGATGAGCTGTGTGCTCTCGGCTCGGCTGAGGGACTCGAGCACGACGCGCTGCACGTTGACGAGGCCGGCGAGGCTCCGGCGTGCCGTGACGATGACGACGATGTTCGTCGCAGTGAGGACCGGCCTGATCTGGTCCTCGCTCGCCGCGTTGTCGAGCACCACGGCGACCCGCTGCACGTCGGTGATCCGTCGCCACTGCGCGATGGCCTCGTCCGTCGTCGAGACGTCCCGGAGGCCGGATGTCTGCGCGATGAGCGCCTGCAGCACGTCGAGCGGCGAGAGCGGCAACGCGTTCAGGCCGTCGAGGTCCACGAACGCACGTTTGCACTCGTCGTCCTCGTGGCGCCGGAGTGCCTCCATGGCGACGGTCGTCTTCCCCACGCCGGCGGGTCCGCAGACGACGAGGACTCGTGCGGCCGGGTCGGCGTCCGTGGTCCGGAGGAATGCTGCGACCTCCTCCATCACCTGGGGTCGTCCGGTGAAGTCCGTCACGGGCGCCGGCGCCAGCAGCGCGGGACGACGAGGGTCCCCGGACAGCAGCCGTGGCCCGCGTGCCAGTCGGAGGAGCTCCTGCTGCTCGGCGTGGTCGAGGCCGAGCGCGTCGAGGAGGGCGGTGAGGGTCCGCCGCTGGGGCGTGGCGCTGATGCCGCGCTCGATGTTGCTGATGGTCCGGTCGCTGATCCCGGACGCGTGGGCGAGGGCCTCCAGGGTGAGGTCCGCCATCAGACGGTGCCGACGCAGCCGGACCCCGAGCGGATCACCCACGGTCGATCGGTCCTGCGTGCGGTTTCTTCATGCTTTCTTCCTGGCGTCGAGGCACCCGATGGCCCTTTCATGAGGGGCGACACCATGGTGCCTGATCGTCCGGTCGACCGCGAGCGGACCGCACCATCGAGAGAGGAACCGCTCATGGCGACACCCACCATCATCCTCGTACACGGCGCGTTCGCGGACTCGGCGAGCTGGGCGCCCGTCACCCGTGAACTCCTCGACCGTGGACACACCGTGCTCGCGCCGCCGGTCTACAACCGCAGCCTCGCCGAGGACGCCGCATCCGTACGCGCCGTCGCCGAGCACGTCGACGGTCCCGTGGTCCTCGCTGGTCACTCCTACGGCGGCGCGGTCATCACCGTCGCCGGTGCCGCAGAGAACGTCGTCGGGCTGGTGTTCGTGTCCGGCTACGTCCTCGAGGAGGGCGAGAGCCTCGGACAGCTGCAGGGTGGCTTCCCGGACTCCGACCTCGCCGCGAACCTGGTGTACACGCCGTACCCGGTCGCCGGTTCCGAGGACGGCACCGACGTGTCCGTGACGATCGACGCGTTCCCACCCGTGTTCGCCGCCGGGGTGGACCCGAGGACCGCCGAGGTGCTCGCCGTGTCCCAACGCCCGCTGAGCGGTGCTGCCTTCGGCGAACCGGCATCGACGGCGGCGTGGAAGACCACACCCGGGTGGGGCATCGTCTCCGCAGACGACCACACCATCAACCCCGAGGTCGAGCGGTTCGGCTACGAGCGCGCCGGCCTCCGGCAAGTCGTGGAGCTGCCCGCTCCGCACCTGGTGATGCACACCCACCCCGCCGAGGTCGCCGACGTCATCGAGACCGCCGTCCGCGAGACCACCACCGACTGACCGACCGACTGACTAACCGACACAACCGCAGAACAACCGAAGGAGAACCACCATGGGATTCGTGACCACCGACGACGGCGCTGAGATCTACTTCAAGGACTGGGGCCCCACCGATGCCCAGCCGATCGTGTTCCACCACGGTTGGCCGCTGTCCTCGGACGACTGGGACGCGCAGATGCTGTACTTCCTGAACGAGGGCTTCCGCGTCATCGCCACCGACCGGCGCGGCCACGGCCGTTCGTCGCAGATCGGCACCGGACACGACATGGACCACTACGCCAGCGACGTGTCGGCCGTGGTCGAGCACCTCGACCTGCACGACGCGGTCCACATCGGCCACTCGACGGGCGGCGGCCAGGTCGCCCGCTACGTGGCGAAGCACGGTCAGCCGCAGGGTCGTGTCGCGAAGGCCGTCCTGGTCTCCGCCGTCCCGCCGCTCATGGTCAAGACGGACGCGAACCCCGAGGGCACCGACATCTCGGTGTTCGACGGGTTCCGTCAGGCCCTCGCCGCGAACCGCGCGGAGTTCTTCCGGGACGTCGCGGCCGGGCCGTTCTACGGTTTCAACCGGCCGGGCGTCGAGACGTCGCAGCCGGTGGTGGACAACTGGTGGCGGCAGGGGATGACGGGCAGCGCCCTCGCCCACCTGCTCGGCATCAAGGCGTTCTCGGAGACCGACCAGACCGAGGACCTCAAGGCCATCACCGTCCCGGTCCTCGTCCTGCAGGGCGACGACGACCAGGTCGTCCCGTACCAGGACGCCGCGCTGAAGCAGGCCGAGCTGATCAGCGACTCCACCCTCAAGATCTACGAGGGCTACCCGCACGGCATGCTGACGACGCACGCGGACGTCATCAACCCGGACATCCTGGCGTTCATCCGCAGCTGACCGGGTGACGCCGCGGATGCGGCCCTCCGGACGGGAGGCGCGGTGTCGGTGAGCAGGTCTGCTCG
>NZ_JBQEPN010000003.1:362029-362956 GCF_052045775.1 Curtobacterium sp. 22159 | reverse complement strand
GTGGGAGAGTAGGACGCCGCCGGACTCAACGTAAGAAGATGTGGCCATCGGCCCTCCATCGAGAACTTGCAGGGGAAACCCTCGTTCTCGGGAGGCCGGTGGCTACATCTGTTTCTGCTGCACAGCACTCGACTCGTGCGTCCGATCGTGATGGACTGGACGCACGAGCTGCGGGTGAGCGGTGCGGCTCCGGTACAACGACACAGCGGACGATCGCACGGGCACGAGCTCGTGCACGCGACGAGGAGCAACGGTGGCGAACGACGACGAGCAGCGGCGGAACGACGGCGACCGCGGAGACCGGTCTCGCCGTGATGGCGGTCGGCCCCCTCGTCGTGACGGCGGTGACCGGTGGTCGTCCGGGCCGCGCGACTTCGAGCGCCGAGAGGGCCAGCGTCGGGATGCTCCTCGGCGCGACGGTGATCGTCCGGTGCGTGGTGGCGGTTCGGGCCGTGATGGCTCGCGGCCCTTCCGCGACGGGGGGCAGCGGCCGGCGTGGCGCGGGGACCGTGACGACTCGAGTCGTCCTCCTCGTGGTGATGGGCCCCGCGGCGCGGATCGTCCGCGCCGTGACGGGGACCGCCCGTTCCGCGGGGGCTCCGACCGTCCGCGCCGCGACGGGGACCGTCCGTTCGGTGGCGATCGTGCTCCGCGTGACGCGGAGCGGCCGTTCCGCGGGGGTGCTGACCGTCCTCGCCGGGATGGTGATCGTCCGTTCCGTGGTGACGATCGTCCCCGTCGTGACGGCGATCGGTCGTTCCGCTCGGACCGCCCGGCCCGTGATGGGGACCGTCCGTTCCGGGGCGGGTCAGACCGTCCGCGTCGTGACGGTGACCGTCCGTTCCGTTCCGACCGCCCCGCGCGTGACGGTGGCCGTCCGTTCCGGGGCGATGACCGTCCGCGTCGTGACGGTGACCGTCCGTTCCG